>CAZABK010000008.1:0-68645 GCA_964483355.1 uncultured Verrucomicrobiota bacterium
GATTGCCCACGATTTCAACAACATTCTGCAGGGCGTTCTCGGATTCAGCGAAATGCTTAAAATCAGCCTCGCAGAAGATTCGCCGGAATTCGACAGCGCCTCCGAAATCCACAAAGCCGCCCAGCGCGCCGCCCAGCTTACGCAACAGCTTCTCGCCTTCAGCCGGAAACAGCCGGTTCAGTATGAGCGCCTGGATCTCAATGCGACGATTCATGATGCGGAAAGTTTTCTCTACATGCTGCTCGGCAAACAATATGTGCTTGAACTTGAGCTGAAAAAGGGGCTGCCGGAGGTTAACGCCGACCACGGGCAGTTGATGCAGATTATCATGAACCTGGCCGTCAACGCCCGCGATGCGATGCCGGAGGGCGGGCGGCTTTCGATCGCAACCGACCACATGGTGATGGAAGAACGGGACGTGCTGCTGCCGGCCGGTGCCGCTCCGGGGGCCTACGTCTGCCTGTCGGTCACCGATACGGGGTGTGGCATGGAGCCCGGCGTCAAAGAGCGCCTCTTTGATCCCTTCTTCACCACCAAAGGAGTCGGCGAGGGAACCGGCCTCGGGCTTTCGGTCGTCTATGGCATCGTTGAACAGAGCAACGGGTGGGTCAATGTATACAGCGAGCCGGATCTCGGCAGCTGCTTCAAAGTTTTCCTGCCGGCCTACGATCTTTTCGCCGGTCCTCATCCGGAAAATGAAGCCGGGCCGGGCGGGGCCATTCTTTTGATCGAAGATGATCAGGAGGTGCGCGATATGGAGGTGGAGATGCTCGCGAGTGTCGGCCATCGCGTCGTTTCGGCCGGTTCGGCCGAAGAGGGCCTGAAGCTTTTTACTGAGCACGACGGCCGGTTCGACCTACTGGTCAGCGACATGATCCTGCCCGGTATGCGCGGCGACGAGCTGGCTGATGCGCTGCGAAAAATAAAACCGGCGCTGCCGGTGCTGCTGCTCAGTGGCTATCAAGACGAGAAAGAGCGCTGGAGCCACTTGTCGGAAAGGAGCTATTTCTTCCTCAGCAAGCCCTTTACTGTCACCAGCCTGCTTGATACCGTCCGCACGCTTTTGAACCACCTGCTGCAACCAAAGGATTCCTGATGGCCCAAATATTGATAATTGATGACGATTCGGCGATTCGAAAACTGTTTTCCCAGTTTCTCGAAGCTCAGGGTCATGTGGTTTCCTTGGCGGAAAACGGCAAAGCCGGAATGCGCATGATTGAGGAAAACCAGCCGGATCTGATCATTACCGACATCCTTATGCCGGAGATGGACGGGCTTGAAATTCTCATGGAGATCCGCAGCACTTGTGCCGCTGTTCCGGTCATTGCCATTTCCGGCGGTATGCGCAACATGCCAATCAACTTTCTGCAGCAGGCCAAGCTCTTCGGCGCGCGCTACGTGTTCGAAAAGCCGGTACCGCTCAATCCGCTGCTCTCGGCCGTCAACGAAGTGCTCGATTCCGCCGACTGAGCCGGCTACCACCGCGTATTCAGATAGAGCTTTTCCACCTTTTCGCGGGCCCACGGGGTTTTGCGCAAAAACTTCAGGCTCGATTTAATGCTCGGCTCCCAATTGAAGCAGCGGATATCGATCCGCCGCCCCAGCTCCTCCCAGCCATAATGGTCGACCAGCCGCATCAGCAGCTTTTCCAGCGTAATTCCGTGCAGTGGATTGTTCGGTTGTTCATTCATGAATCTGTGTGTTCGCTCTCTTCGTATTTCTGTTGCTTGACCATGCTGGTAATGATGCCGACCACCAGCAGGCTGACGGCGGCAACGGCGAGGCCGCCGAGCCATTTTGAATATTTGCGCCACGGCTGCGTTTGGGCGGCCGTGTTCGGTGCGGGTTTGGCGAGTTTGGAGATTGGAAGCTGAGCAATAGCTTTTGCGTCGATGCGCCCTTTCAGGTCGTAGCGCGGATGCTTGAGATCCCACGCGCGATAAAACAGCCCGGACCTTCCGTCCGATGCCGCCTCGAAAACGAGATAGCGCGGAACGGCCTCGAGCTGAATGGAATCGATCTGAAGGGGCTGATCGTCGTGGTGGAACACGTGCAGTTTGAGGAACCGGTGCCGACCCCTGATTTTTATTTCCGTCTGTTCATCGTCCTGCAGGGCATGGATCTCTCCGCCGCCCACCCATTTCCACGCTTCGTGGTCGTTATTGCGGCCATAGGCGGAAACCGAGCGGGCAAATGACGGCGTAGCCACCTTGAAGCGCACAAATTCGGCCGGCCGCTGTTCGTGGCCCAGATCAAGCAGCCACGTTTGTGCGCCGGCCAGCGCTTCGCGCTGCGGCGGCGGCAGTTCGGTTGCCGCGACCGCTTCGCGCTTAACTTCGGTCATCTTCCGGTAGTGCAGCTTTGCGGCGGTGAGCTGGAAGGTTTCGCCGGCGCACTGGGCGTTGGAATAGATCCGCACGTGCAGGCGGGCGGCATCCGACTCCGGGTAGCGCACGATGCGGTTGCGGGCGGAGCGCTGGCGCGAAAAGTCGATCACATAGCCCGTGGCCATTTGGCCGCCGCCCTTTTCAAAAACTTCAACCCGTCTCACAAAATCATGGCCGGAGGTCGTCAGTTCAAGCCGGTTGTGAACCGGCGGCGTCCCGGAAGTCTGCGGAACAACGAGGTCGAACTGGAGATAGGGTTCATCGCCGTCGACAAAGGAGCGGTTGCGGATTTCCGGCTGCAGCTTTGCGGCGATGGGCGTTTCCTGCGGGACGTGCTGGAAGTAGGGCCATTGGGTGCCGTCGGCTCCGATAATGCGCAGATCGGCCAGCCGGTTGCGCGACTGCCCAAAGACATCGCCCGCTAAGGTCAGGCGCCCGCGCTCGCCGGCGGAAAACGAACCTTCGATTTCGCGCATCAGCTCAAAGCGGGGACGCAGATCGGCCTCTCCGGCGCGCGCTGACAGCGTCAGCCCCGCCAGCAGCAGAATGATCAATCCATGTGGTTTCATGCCTCTTCTCCCTGCGTTTTGAAATAGGCGGAGGCCTTCTGATAGGCCAGCGACAGTACGAGCAGCAGGCCGCCGGTGCCGATAAATGCGCCGATGCGTTCGAGTCCCGCCAGCTCCGACGAGTCCACCAGCAGCACCTTCAGTGTGGCCAGCCCAAAGAGCACCAGTCCGAAATAGCGGTGTGTGCTGCTGCGCCGCTTCATGCCGAACAGAATCAGTGTCAGCGCGCAGACCGCCCAAAGGATGGTGACGGCCATGTCCGCCCAGTCGTCCGGTTTGCGCAGGATTTCGGTGGAGACGATGCCGATGCCGGCGGCGAGCGATGAAATGTTCAGCAGTTGCGCATAGGTCGGTTTTTTGAAAACCAGTTCGGTATTGCGCGCGGTCACCCGCGGAATCAGGAGCGCGACAACGACGCTCACCATCAGCAGCTCAATCCAGATGATGGCATTTCCAAACGGCGTCATCCGATAGCCGCCGATATCGAGGCCAATCCACGTGTCGATAATCAGCAGCTTAAACGGCACCGCGAGCAGGAGCATGCTGCCGAGTTTGGTAACCGCCGATTTCGTGGGCGCCAGCAGAACCGCCGCCGCGCCCGTCGTCAGCAGCATAACCGATGTGATCAGCCAGCTGAATCCGCTCTCCGGCCCCAGCGTCCAGAAGGTGTCGGCGAAGAAAACCACCACTGTCCCAAGCACGCCGATGCACCACAACGTATCCTGCCATTGTGATGTGGTCCGCTCTTGCGGGAAGCGGCCGGCCAGCTTGCCCTGCACGCTCAGCAGGGCGGCCGAAAGCAGGCCGACGATGAAGCGCGGGTTCAGGAAAAGCCGCGGCGTGTCGTGGTAGAGCGTGACATCGAACAGCAACCCTTTCATCAGGCCAACGAGTCCGAGCAGGAATGCGCCCGCCTGCAAGGCGCGCGATTTGACGCGGGTGGCAAACCAGGCCAGCACTGCGCCTTCGATCGCCCAGCCGAGCGAGACCCATTCGCCATCCAGTTGGGCCGGGAGCGCCATGGTTGCAAACACCAGTCCGCCGGCGAGAAACGCCAGAATTTCGCCGTTGAACCGCGACAGTACTTTGAAGGCAAACTGCGCGAGGGCCACGTGCAGCAGCGCCAGCACGAGGAAGCTTGCGCCGATCCACTGGTTCTTGCCGGCATCATCGAGCAGCCAGTAGACCGCGCCCATCAAGAGCAGCGAGGCCGCCACCAGCCGGATCAGATCTGCCGAGCGCCCCGCCACCTTTTGTTCGCTGCGCAGTTTCAGCAGCCCGAGCCCGGCATATTGCGCGAAGAAGAGCAGGGCCAGGCTCAGTCCCGCCCGGAGTTCGGCGTCGCCCACCCATTCGAGCCACAGCAGGTAGTGGACAACCGTGAAGACAAACGCCAGATTGTAGAGCAGTTGCCACTTTCGCCGTACGCCCAGCAGAATGACCGGTACGTTGACGAGCGCCACATAGATCATCGGAAAGATTCCCGCATTCATGTCGCCGCCGATCAACAACGGTGTGGTAAACGCGCCGAGTACGCCCAACACGCCGACCGCCTGTGAGCTGTAGACCATCGCCAGCCCAAACACGGCCAGTGCGCTGGCGAACAATCCCGCACCGGCGGCGAGCGCGCCGATCAGGTGGTAGAACGCATAGGCCGCAAATACCGTAAAGTAAAAGAGCGCGCTGCCGCCGCCAGTCAGCACCCGTGCAAACAGCGTGAACTTTTCATCCTTCTGCCCGACAAAATGGCCCACTCCGACCAGGATTCCCCCCGCCAGCAAACCGAGAATCACCCGGGTGCCCGGACCGATCCAGGAATGCTGGATCGCATAGCCCACCAGCAGGGCAATGCCGATGACAAGGATCGCGATGCCGGCAAAGGCGGCGGCCTTGCCGCCCATCATAAATTCGAGCCCGGCCTTGGGTTTTGCCGGCGCGGGTTTGGGGCACGGCGGTTTAACGGCAGGTTGGGGGCGGCGCTGCGGGACCGGTGCCGGTTTGGCTGCAGGCGTTGCCGGCGGCGGAGCTGCCGCTCTTTGCGGGACGGCTTGCTTTTTTTGTTTCGGGAGCAGCTGTTTCCGCAGCTGTTGGAGTTCATCGCGCAGGTTTGCGACCTTCACGATTGCTGTAATCGATATCGTGATCGGGGCGAATACGACAAACAGCACGAGTAGAATGATAAGACCTTCCATGGCAATCCCCCTTGTATGAAAGGGAACCATTATCATTGAAACCATGGAACAGGTCAATCTATAGCTATGCACCCTGCAAAGAATGCCGTAGGGTGCGGCCGTTCTTGATTTCGGATTATTCGCGAGGGAAGACAATCATGGCTTGGACAGGAAAAATTATCGGCGGCGTGCTTGGTTCGCTGCTCGGACCGATGGGGACGGTCATCGGCGTCGGCATCGGCCATCAGTTTGACAAAGGCGCGGATCGCGTAAAAACCAGCGCGCAGACCATCCAAGTCGCCTTCTTTGGCTGCCTCGCCAAAATGGCGCGCGCCGACGGACAAATTACCCAGGCCGAAATCAATGCCGTCGAACAGATTATGGCGCGCTTCGGCTACACCGGCCCGATGCGCGATGCCGCCATCGATATTTTCCGCCGCGCCAAGGATGATCCGCACACCGCCGCTGACTATCTCAACCAGCTCTCCGGCGCGGTTCAGTTTAACCACCAGATCGCCATGACCTTTATCGGCGCGCTCCACGCCGTAGCCCAGGCCGACGGCTTCATCCACCCGAACGAGCGCGAAATCCTGCTGCAGGCCGAGCGCGCCTTCCGCCTGCAGCCCGGCACGATCGACGCCCTGCTCGGGACGACCAAAACCGGCAACCTCGATGCCGCCTACAAGGTGCTCGAAGTTTCGCCGGACATGTCCGATGCCGAAATCAAAAAGGCCTATCGCCAAAAATGCGTCGAATTTCATCCCGACAAGCTCGCCTCCAAGGGGCTGCCCGATGAATTTATGACCTATGCCCACGAACAGCTCGCCAAGGTGAATGACGCCTACGAAACCATCAAAAAGGCCCGCGCGTGAACGAGCACTTTCAACAGATCACTCTTCAGGCCACCGGCGCCGATGCGCTGGTGGAATCCGGCGTCATCCAAAACCTTTGGAGCGGATACGGTAAAATCGTCCGCTGCCGGCTCGAAGGCTCCGAACTCGAAAGCGTCGTTGTCAAGCACGTCCATTGGCCGACGGACAAAAACCATCCGCGTGGCTGGAATACCGGCCGCTCCCACGAGCGCAAGGTCAGATCCTATCAGGTCGAAACCGCGTTCTATGACCAATGGGCCGCCCGCTGCGGCGAAACCTGCCGCGTTCCAAAATGCCTCGCGCTCGAAACCCACGGCGACGAAGTTTTCATGGTGCTCGAAGATCTCGATGCCTCCGGCTTTTCCGGACGGCGCAGCTATGTCTCCGATGCCGAAATCAAAGCCTGTCTTTCGTGGCTCGCCCATTTTCACGCCACCTTTATGGACGAAAAGCCCGCCGGCCTCTGGGAAACCGGAACCTACTGGCACCTCGAAACGCGGCCCGACGAGCTGGCCGAGCTTGATGATCCCGCCCTCAAAGCCGCCGCGCCGGCCATTGATCGTCGGTTGAGCGAAACTCCGTTTCAGACGCTGGTTCACGGCGATGCCAAACTCGCCAACTTTTGTTTTTCGGACGACGGCAGCCGCGTCGCCGCGGTCGACTTCCAATATGTCGGTGGCGGATGCGGCATGAAGGATGTCGCCTATTTTCTCAGCAGCTGCCTCTGCGAAGATGAGTGCGAGCGGCAGGAAACCGCGCTGCTCGACTTTTATTTCAAGACGCTCGAAACCGCGCTCCGCGACTGCGGCAAAAGCGTTGCTTTTGCCGAGCTGGAAGCCGACTGGCGCGCGCTCTATCCCGTCGCCTGGACCGACTTTTTCCGATTCCTGCAGGGCTGGAGTCCCGGCCACTGGAAAATCCACCGCTACAGCGAGCGCCTCGCCCGCGAGGTTTTGAGCGAGCTTTAACTTGCAACAAATGAATGGAAAGCAACGAATCCATTACTACAAAACCATTCGTTGCTTTCCATTTATTCGTTGCTACCATTTCTGAATGAAGCTTACAGCAGATCATTTAACCGCGCTCTGTGCGGTCGCCATCAACGCGGCGACGCAGGCTGGAAAATTTATTTCCGAAACGCGCCCGCTCAACGTGCAGCACAAGGCCGGCGGCGAGAATCTCGCGTCGTCGGTAGTGACGGAGGTGGACGAACAGAGTCAGGAGCTGATCCTCCAAATCCTGGACCCTTCGTTTGCGCAATATGACCTGGCGCTGCTGACCGAAGAGCGCGAGGATGACCGCGGTCGCCTCGAAAAAGATTTTTTCTGGTGCATCGATCCGATCGACGGAACGCTCCCGTTCATCGAGGGTGTTCCCGGCTATGCGGTGTCAATCGCCCTTGTTTCGCGCGCCGGCATTCCGCATATCGGCGTGGTTTATGATCCGGTGGAACACACGCTCTATCACGCCGTTCTGGGGCAGGGCGCATTTCGTAATCGCGCGCCTTGGAAGATTGCGCCGGAAGGCGACCGCGTTTCCATTTTTACCGACCGCAGTGTCGCCGAGCTTCCATATTGCGCCGATATCGCGGATGCGCTGGGCGCGACCATCAGGAGCCAGGGCGGGGCGGTAATGAATGCCATGTGGTGTCTGGAAAATCCGCCGGCGTGCTATTTTAAATTTCCCAAACCCGGAAAAGGCGGCGGCTGTTTTTGGGATTATGCCGCGACGGCCTGTATCTATCAGGAAATCGGAGCCGTTGCCACCGATATGGCTGAAGCTCCATTAGATTTGAACAATGCCGGATCCGTCTATATGAACCGCAACGGTATTGTCTATGCTACCGACGCCGGGCTGGCCGGTGAGGTGGTGCGCGTCGCGAGCTGAAGGAGTTCGCTGATGTTTTCCGGCGTGGTGATCCACAGATGCGAGGCCTTCTTCCAGAGAAACTGCGGTCGTGATAGATAGCGGCCGATGAGCCGAGCCATCTCTTCCTGCGACTTGCCCTGCCAATAGCCATCGCGGGTTCCGGCAAGGATGTAGGCCTTGATGTCGAGCGGCGCAGCGATGCGCTCCGCACACTGCTGCATGAGCCAGTTGGTGTGGTCGATCGAAAAGTAGGCCCAGGACACTCCCAGCGCCTGGAACCGCGATTCGAGGTTTCCCTTGTAGAGCGTCTGAATGCCGTCGGGCGCGCGCCAGCGGAAGGTGGCGCGCGCTTCCGTGTTCAGCATGCCGAAGGCGTTGTGGTTGGGCAGCGCGGTCCAGCGTCGGCCATTTCGCTCAATGCCGTTGAGCGGGAAGAAGACGGATTCCCAGCAGGTGGGTTCGAACGAGTCGGGGGCGGCTGCCGCCCAGATCAGGGTCAGCGCCGCGCGGAGCACCGGTGGAAAGGAGCCGAATGCGGCGGCAAATTCGTAGAATCCGGTGCTCGAGGCCAGTATATAAACCCGCCCGTGCCGCGCAACAAGGCCCTCCAGGTCGTCTTGGATGATGGCCCGGCGCTTTTTCAGATTGGCCTCCGTGTATTTTTCCCAGATGGGGCAGCTGGCCGAGAACTCGGGCATGTAGAGGCCGCGGATATAAAAGCGATTGCCGAACACGCTGTGGAAGGCCGGAAGGGTAAATCGAACCTGTCCGGCCACACCATTGAGACCCGGAATAAAATAGAAAACGTGATCCGCCGACTCCGCACACCCGTATTCGTGGACATCGTCGTAAAAATAGCGGTAGGCGTTTAGCGAAACTCTATACCGTTGCTCAAAGTGGTTCTTAAGCGCTGTTTTCACCGTTGCCATCGATAAGAATTAAAATGCAAGAGCACAAAGAAAGCAAGGACTCGGTTTGCGAACGGCGGATCAACAAGCGCATCGGCTTTCTGCTGGATTTCGGCATAGTGTTGGGCGAGTTCCTCCTTGGTGCGCATCGCGTCGGTCAGGTCGGTGTGCGCCTCCAGCATGCGGATCGGTTGGCCCGCCTCGTCCCGAATGACCATTTCCCGGTAGCGCAAAAATTCGAACAACACGTTGTCCGTACGCCTGCGCTCATAAAGTTCTTTTTCCAAGTAGTGCATGGCCCCTCAGTCTTTCGAGTATTTCCTGCTAGAAAATAAGTGGAGGTGCGATTTTTAAATTCCCTGTTTCGGGGATGGCTTCTAAGGAACGCGGCGGTCGGATCGCATCAATGGCGGCGAGTTTCGGACTTTGGAAGAGTGGCAAAAAGCGCGTGAGATCCCGCGGATTTGCCCTTGACCCTTCGGGGCAATCTGTCACATTATCTGCCGATTTTACTAAACCAATTTTTAACGAAGGAAGTCACAATTATGCTCAACCGTGCAATGGGAATGTTTTCCAGCGATATCGGGATCGATTTAGGAACCGCAAACACGCTCGTGTATGCGCGCGATCGCGGCATTGTTATTCGGGAGCCCTCGGTGGTGGCGGTACAGGCCGGCACCAACCGCGTTCTGGCGGTCGGCGACGAAGCCAAAAGAATGCTCGGACGCACGCCGGGAAATATTGTGGCTATCCGCCCTCTGAAGAGCGGGGTGATCGCCGACTTCGAAGTGACCGAGGCGATGCTCCGCTATTTTATTCAGAAGGTGCATAACCGAAAGAAAATGGTACGGCCCCGGGTGGTGATTGCCGTACCCAGTGGAATCACAGAAGTGGAAAAGCGCGCGGTAAAGGATTCCGCCATGCATGCGGGCGCGCGCGATGTATTTTTGATTGAAGAACCGATGGCCGCTGCGATCGGGGTGGGCCTGCCTGTACAGGAACCCGCCGGCAACATGATCGTGGATATTGGAGGAGGCACAACAGAAGTGGCTGTGATCTCCCTCGCCGGCATTGTTTACAGCCGGAGTGTGCGCGTCGGTGGCGATGAAATGGATGAGGCGATAATTCAGCACATAAAGCGGGAATACAATCTGTTGATTGGCGAGAGAACCGCAGAAGAAATTAAGATAAACATGGGATCCGCTCTGAGTTCCAGCGATGAAAGCACGATGGAAGTCAAAGGGCGCGATCTGGTGGCCGGCCTGCCGCGGACGCTGACCATCAGCTCCGAAGAGGTGCGCCAGGCCCTGCAGGAACCGGTAAACGCGATCGTCGAAGCGGTGCGTGTCACCCTCGAGCGCTGCCTGCCCGAACTCTCGGCCGACCTGGTCGACCGCGGCATGGTTCTGGCGGGTGGAGGCGGGTTGCTGCGCGGTCTCGATACGTTGATTTCGGAAAAGACCAGCCTGCCTGTGCATGTGGCGGATGACCCGCTCAGCGCCGTGGCCGAAGGCACCGGAATTGTCCTGCACGAAATCAACTTCCTGCGCAAAATGGCCGGCGACACCAAGAGCTAGTTCTCCGACGATTTCTTCCGTAAATGCTGACTCGCCCATCTTCCCTGTTGGATAGGGACGGATGGTTTTGAGGAACAAAAAAATAGCGTATGCCGCAGCAACAGCCCTGTTGCTGATCGTGGTATTCGTTCCGTTACCTTCGTTGACCCGCAAGGGCAAGGGGGCGGTTCGTGGTGCCATGGCACCGGCAGAACGCGGCGTATCCGGCGTGTGGCAGCGGCTTTCCGAAGCGGTGGCCGCATTGCGCGGTATTGGCGGTGCGGTGGAGGAAAACCGCGAACTGCGCCTCGAACTCGTCCGGGTCCAGGCGGAGCTCAGTCAGCTGCGCAAAGCCGAAGACGACAACGCCAGCCTGCGGCGCGCCTTCGAGTTTCGCCGGCAGGTCCCTTTCGCCATGATTCCCTGCAATGTCATCAGCCGCAACATTAGCGGATGGTGGAGTTCCGTGCGCATCGGCAAGGGTTCGCGCGATGGCGTGGCCGAACACCGCGCCGTCATCAGCCCCGACGGATTGGTGGGCAAAACCACCGAGGTTTCGCCGCTGGTTTCCGAAGTGCTGCTGGTTTCCGATCCGGCCTGCCGCGTTTCCGCCCGGCTGGCGCGCGCCGATATTTTCGGCTTGGTGCGCGGCCTGGGCAGCGACCTGAAGGGTTATCCCAAGGCGCGCATGGAATTTATCAACAAAGATGCCGAGGTTCGTGTCGGTGACGAAGTGGTCACCTCCGGCCTTTCCGGTGCCGGCGGCGTTTTTCCGAAGGGCGTTCACATCGGCTATGTGGAAAAGGTTTACCGCGACGACTCCGGCCTTTTCCAGTATGCGGAAATCATTCCGCGCGCCAGCGCTGGTCTGCTCGACTATGTTTTCGTCGTCTCCGAATCCGAAGGAGGTGCGCGATGAAACAGCGGCTGATCATGATCGCCGTATTGGTGACCGGCGCGCTCCTGCAGCAGCTCCTTCCGGTTTGGCCGCTGTTTGGCGGCGTCAAACCGCCGGTGGTGGCCGCGCTGGTGCTCCACTATGCCCTGCGCCGCGCGCCGCGCGAAATGTGGACCGCCGTTTTGGTTGGCGCGCTGCTGCACGACGGGCTTGAGCTGGCGCTCTTCGGGCCGGCGCTGCTGGCCTTTCCGGCCGTCGGTATGCTGGCGCAGCGCATCCGCAACGAGATTTTTTCCGACGGACTGGTTACCCAGCTGTTCTTCGGCGCGGCCCTCGGCCTGTTTACCGCCTTCGTGGCGCTGTTCATCTATTCCGCGACGGGCCAGCGCCCGTTCCATTTTGGTTTTTTCGTGCTGCGTCTCATCGGCGCGGCTCTGCTGGGCATGGCGACGCTGCCGCTCGTTTCGTATTCCGTCAATAAGCTGGAGGCCGCCCTCCCGAAACCGCGGGAGTACGGATGGCAATGAGGGTGCGCAGTAAAAAAGAGGCCAGTCCGCTGGTGATCTGGTCGATCTCCGCTCTGATGCTGTTGGGTCTGGGCGTGTTAACGGCGGAGCTGTGGCAGCTCCAGATGCAGCGTGGAAGCGGTTTTGAGCAGGATATCCGCAACCAGAGCATCCGGCGCGTCCGGCTGCCGGCGGTGCGCGGGAAAATCTATGACACGCACGGCGAAGTGCTGGCCGACAGCGTGCCGAACTATTGTATCGCCATCTATACCGAGGAGCTGCGCGCGCCCCGTTCGCCGGCGGCCAACGTGCTTGTGCTGGTCCACGAAATCTGGGAGCGCATCGGCACCAGTGTTGCGCCCGACGTCACCTACCGCGACATTCAGCGCCACATGGCGCTCACGCCCGACGAGCCGCTGGTGGCGTGGAAAGAGCTCGACCCGAAAAGCATCGTGCGTTGGCGTAAAAAGTTTGAAGAGTGGACCGCGCCGCAGGAGGGCTCGCTCTTCCGTCAAAAAATTCCCGGCCTCGATCTGGGGCGCCCGCTGCAGGGCAAGTCGATCGTCATCGATACGGCCGCGCTCAAAAAGCGCGGCACCACGACGGCGGCCAATACGCTGGAGCTGGTTTATAAAATTTCCGAACGCACCGGTCTGCGGCGGCGGGTTTGGTTGCGCGACATCCATAACCACATCTATGCGCGCCGTCCGCTTCCGTTGCTGGCCTGGCAGAACATTGATGAAAAGATTATGGCGAAGTGGGCCGACACCTGCTCCGATCTGGCCGGCGCCGATATTTTCTATCAGCCCGCCCGCACCTATCCCGAGGGCGAATATCTTGCGCATCTGATTGGCTTCACGCTCGAGGCCGACGCCATCAGCGAGGAGGAAGGGCGGCATATTCATTTTGATTTGCGCGGCATCGAAGGCAAGAAGGGGCTGGAGAACTACTACAACGATCTGCTTGAAGGCAAACCGGGTTACCAGCTGGTGCAGATTGATGTTTCCGGCTTCCGTCATCGCGATGTGCAGACCCAGCCCGCCCGCCCCGGCGGCGACCTGCAGCTGACGATCGACAAAAACATCCAGCATTTTGCCGCCGAGGCGCTGGCAATGAAACAGAATGGTGAGGACGAAAGCCTGCCGGTGCGCGGCGCCTGCGTGGTGCTTGATCCGAACAACGGCGATGTGTTGGCGATGGTCAGCTCGCCGACCTTTAATCCGAACGCCTATATGCAGTCGAAGGGCTATCGTCAGGCGCTGCTGCAGGATCCGTCGGCCCGCACCTACCAGCGCTCGGTGTTCGGGCAATATCCGCCCGGCTCCACCTTCAAGCCGGTGGCGGCGCTCGGCGCGCTTGCGGTGCGGCCGGACTATGGCGAGGTGATTCACGAGTGCGTCAACCCGTACTATGTGGATCAGGAAAAGCGGCGCTGGAAAAAACGCTGCTGGATCCATAAAGCGCCTCACTATGGCAAGCACGGTGAAGTGAATGTTCGCGAAGCGCTGATGTATTCGTGCAACTGCTACATGTATGAGATGGCGAAGGAGCTGGGCTACGAGCCGATCCATGACATGGCGCAGCAGTTTGGCCTCGGCCAATATGCCGGGCTCTTCCCGAACCTGAAAAAGCCGGTTCAGAAAGATACGCAATACGGCAACCTGCCGGAGAAGGCCAACAATGTGATTGATGCGTGCAACCTGTCGATCGGACAGGGCGCGATTACCGCCAGCCCGCTGCAGATGGCGATGGTGGCCGCCACGATTGCCAACGGCGGCACGCTCTATCGCCCGCGGCTGGTCAAAAATTTCCGCTATGCGCCGGACGAGGACTATAACCGCAACCCGACTTGGGCCATCCGCCGGATCAACGTTCCGGTCGAGTCGCTCGAACTGGTGCGCGGCGGCATGTATGACGTGATTCAGCACGAAGAGGGTACTGCGAAGAAGGCGCGCGTTGCGGGAGTCGAGATTGCCGGCAAGACCGGATCGGCGCAATATACGAAGGACAAGACACCCGAGGGCGATGTGATTTATGGCACGCACACCTGGATGATTTCCTACGCGCCGTACCACTTCCCGCGCTATGCCGTGGCGATGCTGGTGGAAGACGGCGCCTCCGGCGGCCGCACCGTCGGCCCACGCCTGAGCGCGCTCTATCAAAAGATTTTTGAATATGACGGAACGCTCAAAAAGGAGGACGTGTAATGAACGGCCTCGACTCCAAGCGTTTGGACTGGGTGATGCTCGGCACGATTTTGCTGCTGATTGCGATGAGCGTGGCGTTTATCTACAGCGCGCAGTTTAAGGCGGACGACGCCGTCGGCAACAGCTGGTGGAAACAGTTGATGTTTGCGGGCATTGGCCTTGGCATTTACGGGACGCTGGTGTGGTTTGACTATAAGCTGATTTCAACACTGTCGTGGTGGATCTATGCGGGCGCCTGTTTGCTCTTGGTGGTGGTGCTTTTCTGTCCGGCGATTTCAGGTGCGCACCGGTGGATTGACTTGAAGCTGTTGACTCTGCAGCCGTCGGAGCTGGGCAAGATTGCGGTCGCCATCAAGCTGGGCGCCTACCTTTCGGAGCCGGGGCGCGATATGGAGGACTGGAAAACCTTCTGGGGCTGCGCGGCGATTGCCGGTCTGCCGTTCCTGCTGATTCTGGTGGAGCCGGACCTGAGCACGTCATTGACGCTGGTGCCGATTTCGCTGGCGATCATGCTCTATATGGGCGTGCAGCGTAAACTGCTGCTCATCGGCATTGCGGCGGTGATTGTTTTGGCCACTACGATTTGCCTGTGGATTAAATATGAAAAGCCGCCGGAAGGCGTTGAAGCCGTAAGCAAATGGCAGGTGCTGCCGGAAATGCCGTTGCTGGAGGACTACCAGAAGGGCCGCCTCAAGGTGTTCCTGACCGAAGACCACGATCTGGCCGGCTCGGGTTGGAATAAGCTGCAGTCGCAGATTGCCGTCGGCTCCGGCGGGCTGCACGGCAAGGGCTATTTGAAAGGGACGCAAAACATTCTGGGCTTCCTGCCCCGGACGGTTGCGCCGACGGATTTTATTTTCTGCGTCATTGCGGAAGAGACCGGATTTATGGGTGGGGCGTTCATCATCGCGCTCTACACCGTGTTGTTAGGAAGATGTATGCGGGTATCGTTGCGATCCCGTGATGAGTTTGGGCGGCTCATGGTGCTGGGAATCGGCGTCATGTTGTTCTGCCATGTGTTTGTGAACATTGCGATGACGATCGGCGTGCTGCCGATCACGGGGCTGCCGCTGCCGCTGATGAGCTACGGCGGCTCCTTCATGGTTTCGACCATGATCGCGCTCGGGCTGGTGCAAAGCGTGTACCAGCGCCGGAGAATTAGATAAGGAGAGAGAACCATGCTTAAAAAATTGAAAGCCATCGGCGGAAATAAGCGGGAGAAGAAGGAGATCATCATCAACATCGAGCCGCTCGAAACGCGCGTGGCCGTGCTGGAAGATGGCAAGCTCGACAACTTCCACATTGAGCGCCAGGAGGATAACCGCATTGTCGGCAGCATTTTCAAAGGCAAGATCCAGAACCTCGAAGACGGCCTGCAGGCCGCGTTCGTGGACATCGGCCTCAAGAAGAATGCCTTCATTCACTATTGGGACATGATTCCCGAAGACGCCGTGCGGCTGGAGCGCGAAGAGGGCGTCCGCGCCAAAAGCTCGAACCGCCGCCGCAAAAAATATAAGCCCGGCGAAATGGAAAAGATTTTCCCGGTCGGTTCGGAAATCATTGTGCAGGTCACCAAGGATGCCATCGGCACCAAGGGCCCGCGCGTGACGGCCAACCTCAGTATTCCCGGCCGCTTCCTGGTGATGATGCCCGGCACGCACCTCAAGGGCATTTCGCGCAAGATCGACGATGTGAAGGAGCGCAACCGCCTCAAGAAAATTTTGTCGCGCCTGCCGGTTCCCGAAAACATCGGCCTGATCGTCCGCACCGCCGGCTCCGGCACGCGCAAGGTCAGCTTTGCGCGCGACGCGCGCACGCTCTTTGAAGTGTGGAACGACATCGAAACGGGCATCAAGGAAACGCCCGCGCCGTGCTGTCTCTATTCCGAGCCGAAGCTCGCCGAGCGCGTCGTGCGCGACTACCTGACCGAAGACATCGACCGCATCTACATCGATAACCGCGAAATGTTCGATGCCACCCGCCAGATCATTGCCAAGTTTTCGCGCCGCTCGCGCAACTGGGTGCAGATGTATGGCGGCGAGGAGCCGATCTTTGACTATTTTGAAGTTGAGAAGCAGATCGAATCCGCCTACCGCCGTAAGGTCTGGATGAAGTCCGGCGCCTACCTCATCTTCGACGAAACCGAAGCGCTCGTCGCCATCGACGTCAACACCGGCCGCCACAAAGGCAGCAAGTCGCAGGACGAATCCATCCTGCAGGTTAACCTCGAATCGGCCGAAGAAGTCGCCCGTCAGCTGCGCCTGCGCAACGTCGGCGGTCTCGTCATTGTCGACTTCATCGATATGAAATCGAAGAAGGACCAGAACGCGGTTTACCGCGCGCTCAAGGAGGCGCTCAAGAAAGACCGCGCACGCACCAACGTGCTCCAGATTTCGCAGCTCGGCCTGCTGGAAATGACGCGTCAGCGCGTGGAGGAATCCATCTTCACCTCCGGCTATTCCGACTGCCACTACTGCCGCGGCCGCGGCCGCGTCAAGTCGCCGCTCTCCATGAGCGTCGAAATCCAGCGCCGCGTCAGCGAATGCATGCGCAAGGACCGCAACGGCACGCACTCCATGCGCGTCAGCGTCAACCCGCAGGTACTCGACCGTCTGCGCAAGGAAGATGAGCAGGCGCTCATCGACCTCGAACACAAGTTCCACGGACACCTTACCTTCGTTTCCGATGCGCACTTCCACATGGAAGAGTTCACCATCACCAACGACGACAACGGCAAGGTGCTCTTCACCAGTGTGGAGAGCTAGCAAAGCTGGGCGGTATATTGAATTCAAGTTTACCGGGATTTACCGTTTTTACCCTTTAATCCAAGGGCAAAGCGGAGTAAATCGTAATCTCGTTTACCGCAATTTACGCCGACCAACGGGGGAGAGATGGAGCTGGATCTAGACCGCGAATCATTGATTTGGGCCAACTACGGGTTTCTGGGGAATCCCTTCGAAACCCGGCCGTTGAGCCTGTTCAGCCAATCCGACCTTTCGGTGGACAACGCCTATCTGCCCCGGGAGGCGGTGGGAGAATGGAATCCGAGCGAGAAGCTGGACCTGTTCCTGAAGTCCGAAGGCGGCGGGTGCGTGCTGGTGGAGGGGAAAATCGGGGTCGGCAAGACGTCGCTGGTGAACCATCACCGCAACGAGTGGCGCAAGGCCATTCCCCATCAGCTGTTTACTCCCATCAGCGAAATTTCGGCGGAGAAGGATTGGACGAAACGGCAGTTCCTGATCGATATCCTGAGCTGCCTGGCCCGCACCTTCATTACCGAATTCGACGACAAGACGATTGAGGAGAGCCAGCTGCTGATGGAGGTTATCTCGACCACCGGAACCCTCTACCAAAGCAAAAGCGGCAAGACCTATGGATTTTCGATCGCCGGCTCGGGCGTTCAGTTTGGGCAGGGAAAGGCGACCACCATCCATAAAGGCGAAATTTCCAATACCCAGCTGGAGGACTATGTCCGGCGGGTCATTGCGATGTGCCGGGCGGACGGCTATCGCGGCGTGCTGATCCACCTGGACAATATCGAAATCCTGCTGGACAAAGATGAAGGCGCCTGCCGGGAGTTTTTCGACGACATCCGCGATATTCTGCAAATTGAAAACGCCTATTTCGTGTTTGTTGCCCGCAGCGGCTTTTTCCAGGAGGTTGTTTCCCCGCAGGAGCGCGTGAGGAGCATCTTCTACAGCACGCCGGTTTTCGTGCGCCCGTTCACCGAAGACGAAACCATTGCCCTGATCAACAAGCGCTATGAAGTGCTGGCCCATGAGGCGCGGCAGTTTATTAAGCCCGTAGACGACGATCTGATCCGGCAGCTCTACCGCATCCATGAAGGGCGGATTCGCAACGTGCTCAACGACGTCAAAATGCTGGTTCTGGAATACAGCTCGCCCAACCGGGTCGGCACGCTGGAAACCAGCCAGGCGGTCGGTGCCCTGAGGCAATTGACCGAAGAAAAATTAAGCTGCCTCACGCCCGGGCAGAAAAAGTTTATGCTCGGCCTGCCGGCCGGCAGCTTTACCAACCAAATGCTGGTGGAGGAAACGGGCAAGTCCAAGCAAGGCGTCAACAACATCCTGAGCGCCCTGAAGAAATACCATTTTATCCAGCCGGTCGCAGGCGTCGATGACCACGCCTACGAAGTGGCCCCCGAATTCAGGATACTTTTGCCGCACGAGGGGTCGGAACCGGGAAAATGCATTAATTAGAGAAAGGGATGACCATGAAAATCACCACAGAATCCTTCGGGCAAACCAGCGACGGACAGACCGTCGACGCATTCGTTTTTGAAAATGCCGCCGGCGTAAAGGTCAAGGTTATCAACTATGGCGCAACGATCGTTTCGCTCGACGCGCCGGATCACGATGGGAAGCTGACCGATCTGGTGTGCGGCTTCGACGACATGGCCGGCTACGAGAGCGAAGCCAATCCCTATTTCGGCAGCGTGTGCGGCCGCTATGCCAACCGCATTGCCGGCGGCAAGTTCAGCCTCGACGGGGTTGAATATTTGCTCGCCGTCAATAACGGACCGAACAGCCTGCACGGCGGTTTGGTCGGGTTCGATAAAAAGGTGTGGGATGCGGAAATCGTCGGCGACGCCGTCAAGATGGCGCTCACCAGCCCCGACGGCGAGGAGGGCTATCCCGGAACGCTCAAGGTCGAACTGGTTTATAGCCTCAACGATGAAGGCGAACTGCGGCTCGACTATTCCGCCACCACCGACAAAAAGACGGTACTCAATCTGACCAACCACAGCTACTTTAACCTGGCCGGCGCGGACAGCGGCTCGGTTCACGATCAGGTCATCCGCATCAACGCCGACCGCTATACGGTGGTCGACGATAACGCCACGCCGTCCGGCGAGCTGCGCGCCGTGGCCGGCACCGAGATGGACCTGACCATCCCGACGCCGATCGGCGAACGCATCGGTGAAGTGCAGGGGCGCGGTTACGACCATAACTATTGCCTCAACAAAACCACCGAAGGCGAACTGTCGCTGGCGGCGGTCGTCACCGACCCGAAGAGCGGGCGTTCCATGGAATGCTGGACCACCGAGCCGGGCGTGCAGTTTTATGCAGCCAACTATGTGGACAACGTCGTCGGCAAAGGCGGCGCGGTCTATAACATGCAGGAAAGTTTCTGCCTCGAAACGCAGCACTATCCCGACAGCCCGAACCATCCGGACTTCCCGAGCACCGAGCTCGCGCCGGGCGAAACCTACACCCAGACCTGTATCTATAAATTTACGGTCGCGGGATAAGGCCGGAAACTTTTTTAAATTTGTAGGGAAGATTTCCCACATTTGACCGACTGGTTGGACAACAGTCCAATC
Organism: uncultured Verrucomicrobiota bacterium; assembly: GCA_964483355.1. Classification (GTDB taxonomy): domain Bacteria; phylum Verrucomicrobiota; class Kiritimatiellia; order Kiritimatiellales; family Pontiellaceae; genus Pontiella. The sequence continues at coordinate 19,288 of CAZABK010000008.1, forward strand.
AGGAGGTCATTTTGAAAAAGAGTAAAACCGGTCTTTCAGAACTATCCCGCCGCGAAGCCGAGGTGTTTTTTCTCACGGGATGCGGCTATGTTACCCGCCGTATTGCCAACCGGATGCGGTTGAGCCACAAGACGGTGGATACCTATCGGGAGCGCATCCGGAAAAAGCTGGGGCTCTCCTCGGGCGCGGATCTGCTGTATACCTCGACCACCTTCATGCGCAACGCGGCGCGGGAAGGCTTTTTCGGCCCGGATGACGAGGTGGTTAGAGCATTGCTTTCAACCATAGATTAGCGGTCTGGTTGGTTGCGGCTCCGTTCCACTGCGGCTGGAATTCGGCGGATTCCTCGCCCAGCGCCTGCAGGCAGGCCGTTCCCAGCGGGATCTCCTGCTGGCCGACGGTGCCGACGCCCACGCGCGTGACGATTTCAAAACGGTCGCCGGTGCGCGCACCGTGGAAGCTTCCCCATCCGGCGCGGAGCATTCCGTTTTCCGCAGCCTGCGCTTCAACGAGGAGCGGCCGTGCCCGGTTCATGGTTTTCATGATTTGCTCTGCCAGTGTTTGGCAGGCGGGCTCCAGCTCTTCCGGGGCGCTGAACGGGGCGGAGGCGGAACTGAGTACGCGCGAGGTTTCGGTGTCGACAATACGCAGGTGGATTTCCTGTCGGGTGCCAACCGGAATAATTTCCCCGAAAAGAATCAAGCTGGCGGGCAACAGCTTGCCGATTTCCGCCACCGCGCGCCGGTCGGCGAGGCCGGAGCGGCTCAGCTCCACCTCCTGCAGAATGGTGTCGAGTTCGCCGCGTTCCACCAGAATACATCCGCCGAGCGCATCCAGTTGACGGTGCAGGCGGTTCCGAACCAGCGCGGCCTCTTCGGCGTTTCTACCGCTCGGGCCGATGCAGGCCAGGACGCGCGGCCGCACAAAGGCGGATTGGATCCACCGGGTCAGCTGCTTCAGCTTGCCGCGGGTTTCGCCGGGCCGTTCCGGTTCTTTCAGTTCCGGCAAGACGCCTTCTTTGCGGACAAAAATAAATTCTCCGCCGGCATGGGCCGGCGAGGTGAGCGGCCCCATGCGAACCAGCTGTCCGGTCAGTTCGCTTACTTTGTCGCGGATCGAAACCGCGATGTCGGAGGCCGAGAAGAGATCCTGTTCGCCATATTGCAGAACGTTGAGAATTTCCCGGGCAAAGACGCTGTGGCGGATGCCGCTGTCGAGCACCGGTTCGAGGTTGCCGCTGGTGATCAGGTAGCGCGACGGAACCTCCATTGCCCGCCGATACCACTGGCCGGATTTTCCGGGATCGCCTTCGCCGCGGAACAGCGAGCCGCCGTAGCAGGTGTCGGCCACGAGCAGCACATGGCGGGCGGGCGAAGCATCAAGCACGCGGCTGATGCTGCTGTTCCAGAGCCAGTCCTCTTTGGCCGGCTGGTCCATCCGCGCGCGCTGTGCGCCGTGGGGAATCCAGTAGCCTTCGCCCATCTGTTTGTCATAAAAGCCGTGGCCGGCAAAATAGATCAGCAGCGCATCGTCGTTGGTCAGCTTCATCAGCTGATCGAGCGCGCGCAGAATATTTCCGCGGCTGGCCTGCTGATCGAGCAGTTCCTCGACCTTAAAGCCGTAGCGTTGGCGGAGCACGGCGCCGATCGCCTCGGCATCGGCGCGGGCGGTCCCGAGCTGCGGCCAGCCGGTTCCGGCATAGTCGCTCACGCCGATCACCAGCGCGTGATATTCAAGCGGCCGCGTCGGCTCGAGTTCCGGCAGCGGAATGCTCCGCTTCGGCCGGTCGCAGGCGGCGACCAGCAAAACGGCGGTTCCCAGCAAAATATGGCAAAAGGCTTTTTTCATCGCGTAAACACAAAGTCTCCGGACTGCACCGGATTACCGGTTTGTCCGGCCGGAATTATAACGCGGGCGGAATCGGACTCAATCCCCGAAACAACGAGTTCGACGGGCCGTGTTCCGGTCTGGAGCACGTGGCCCTGCTCGAATGCGCCGCCGGAGCGGATCACCAGAAAGCGCATGCCCTTATGCGCGCCGTGGGCTTGGCCGGCATCGATCGTCAGCCGGTTTTCGAGGCGGTGCAGGTTGGCCTTGATCAGCGGGAAACGCTGTTCGAGTTTCATCGCGAGGCCGCCGAGCTGGTGCGGCAGCTGTTCGGCATCTTCCACATAGACATCTTCAATAAACAGCTCGTCCCCGCTTTCGGCCTCCAGCACCTGCGCATAAATGGTCTGGCCCGGCGCGTCGCTCAGAACCCGTGCGACAAACACCAGATCGGCATTCAGCTGCCGGCCGGCTTTCAGCAGAACGCGCGGATCGGCCAGTTCGCTGCCGGAAAGTTTCTGTTCGTTGTGCAGCGCTTCGACTTCGTGGTTTCCGGCGAGCAGGAAAAAGCGGGCCGGATCGTGCGTCAGTTCGCGGCCGATAATCCGGTCAACCCGCCGCCGGAAGTCGAGGTCCGGAACTTCGCCGGCCAAGGGCGAAAGGGCGGCGGCCAGCCGATAGATGCGGTCGAGATATTCGGGCTGTCGGCGAATGACCGTGATGCACTCTTCCGCATAGTTTCCGTTAAAATCCTGCGTCGCCACGGTCAGATGGTTGGTGCCGGGATCGAGCGGGATGCGGCGCATGGTGCGGAACAGCGGCGTAGGTTGTTTCAGCAGGTTGGTGCCGTTGAGCTCGACGGTGCGCAGGCCGGTATCGTCTTCGGCGCGGATATCCAGCGTATATTCCGGACTGTAGAGGGTCAGGATTTTTCCGGCATCGGCGAGCGTCAGGCGGGGCGGGGCCGCCGGTGGGTTTTGCGCCAGATGCCGAAGTTCCTTTTTCGACAGCGTCCATTCGATGCGGTTGCCGGCGCGGTCGGCGGCTTTGAGCTGAAGCGGCCGGTTCGCGGTTGCCGGCAGAATGAAGGAGTGTGCGGCAACGGCTATGCCGTTGGTGCGCAGTTCATGAAGTCCAAGGTTGTCTTTGCAGACAATGGAGCGCTTCGATCCGCTGCGGCGCAGATGGATTTGCGGTGCCGTCCAGTCGGCCGTCACGATCAGGTTGGTTGCGGTCTGCTTGCCGGCGAGGTCTTCGGCGACGATCCGGATTGAGTTGCGCCCTTCTGTGAGGCGGAGTTCGTGGCGGAAGTCGATCTGCTCTGCGGCCAGTTCAATAAATTCCGGTTGGTCGTTGATCGATATGTTGGCGATGCGGTTGGTGCCGGCGGCGACGCCCTGTAGCGTGATGGTTGTGCGGGCGGTCCAGTCGGGCAGCGCGGCGATCCGGAGTTCCGGCGGCGGTGCCGCTGCGCTGGCGAGTTGGCGGCGGATGCGGTTGAGGTAAAATTTTGCGCGGGCGGATGGCTCCTGTTTCATCGAGGTTTCGAGCAGGACCAGCGCTTGCTGCGGCTGGTCCATTTCCAGCAGGCAGATGCCGAGTTCGCGGTGCGGAAAATAACCTTCGATCATATGCATGCCATAGGTGCGCGCGCGCCAGCGCTCCTGGGCGTAGGAATAGCGCGCGCCGGGACGCCGCCCGAGGGCGATTTCAAAATCGGTCCGGGCGGCGGCATAGTCGCCGTCGCGCAGGTGGAGGCGTCCGCGCTGATAGTGGTTCCACCAGGTGTGGTGGCGAATGACGTACGGATCGGCGTTGCGGTGGCTTTGGATCGTGACGCATCCGGCCAGCAGCAACAGCGGAAAAAGAGTGGTCCAGCGCCAAATCATGGAACCAGTTCTGCTGCAATCTGCTGTGCCATTTCGGGCACGGCTTTATGGGCTGCATCCAGCGACTGGAAGCTCCAGTACCATGTTGGGTACTGCGCGCGGCCGTTAATTTCGATGGTCAGTGCGCCGTCGGTCAGCTCCTGCAGATGTATGCGCAGCGAGCAGTCGCTGGCGGGATTGACGCGTTGTTCGACAGCGCGCTGCAATTCGCTGGCGAGCTGCTTGAAATCGTTGCGGGTGTAGCGCGCTTCAAGGGCTGCTCCGCGCAGCTGCGGGATGGAGCCATAATCGGTGCGCTGCCAGTGGACCGGCCCGCGCGGAAGCGCGGTCAGCAGAATAACGGCTGCGGCGGCCGCGGCCAACGGCAGGATAAAGCGGATGATCCGGCCGTGGGGGTGTGATGCCGGTTCGCGGAATTGCGGATGCGCCGCTTCCCATTCGGCGAGCAGTTCGGCTTCGAGCTGTTCCTGGCCGATGGCTTCGAGCTGTTGGTGCGTTGCCTGACGCTCCGCCAGCGCTTCGCGCAGGGCGGGGTCGCCGGCCAGTGCCTGTTCAAAGCGCTCCCGCTTTTCGGGAGCAAGCTCGTCGTGAAGATAGGCCCAGATCTCTTTATTAAAGTCGTTCATGTTCAGATTCCTTTGAAGGCCGGATCCCGGCGGAGCTCGTTATGCAGTTTGTCGAGGCATTTGGAGAGGCGGCTGCCGACGGTATTCACCGCGATGCCGAGCCGTTCCGACATTTCCTGATAGGAGAGCTGCTGCATATAAAACATGCTGATGCCGTCGCGGCACGTCGAATTCAGCGTTTGGACGGCGGTGTGCACAAATCGAAAAATCTCTTTCCGGCCGGTTTCATAATACGGATCCGGTGCATCCGGGTTGGCAAATTCCATCTCTTTCCAGATGCCGTCGGCGGTTTTCTGGAAGGTGGAGGTCATCAGGCTGCGGGTTCGCCGCTGCCGCCGGACTTCGCTGATGCACTGGTTCATGGCAATTTTCTTGATATACCACGCCAGCGAACTCTCCTGCCGAAAGCGGGGCAGGGCGGTGTGGAGGTGCACCCGAATATTCTGGCCGATATCCTGCCGCACCTCGTCGGTAAAATTCCATTTGCTCCAGTGGACGATGGCGCGGATCAGCGGCTCATACTGTGTGCAGCAAAGTTCCCAGCCGGTCGTCGGATTATCGCGTACGGCCGCCAGGATTGCTTCATCGGAATGTGGGCTTGGCTTCGACATGGTTCTACCGTTATTCATACTTAACGCTGGTAAAAAGAAAAGGTCCAAAACAGTCGAAAGGATTAAGAGTCGTATTCTTGGGGCGGTGTGGTAGAACTCCCCTCATTGTGAATCGAGACTGTTTCCATCTCATTTTACTGGCCGCCGCCTTCATGCCGTCCGTCCTGCTGCGGGCGGCTTTGGTTGAGATTCCGACGCCGGGCGGGACGATTACGGTGGATATTCCCCACGCCGGACCGACCGGTCAGCTGGTCGAGCCCGAGCCGCCGTCCAGCGCCGGCTTCCGGCCGCCCGTCATCTTTGCCGCGCCGCTGCCGGTCGGCTCCGGCGCGCGTGCCCTCGGGCAGGCCGGCGCCTTTACCGCCGTCGCCGACGATGCCACCGCCGCCTCGTGGAACCCCGCCGGCCTCGTGCAGCTCGAACAGCCCGAGGTTTCCGCCGTCTACCGTTTTTCCGCGCGCGAGGATGTTCACGAATCGCAAACCGTCGCGCTCGCGGCCGGCCGCGACCGCTCCGACGCCAACGAGCTCAACTATCTCAGCGCCGTCCAGCCCTTTGCGCTGAACGCCCACAACGCCGTCGCCTCCGTCAACTATCAGGAAGCCTACGACTTTGCCCACAACTTTTCCGCCCGCTTTAGCGGCGCAAATCAGCAAAACATCGATACCCTCATCAACCAGACCTTTTCGCAAACCACCACCAACTATCAGAGCAGTGTGTTTCAAACCCTAACGATCATTGCCGACATCACGACTGAAACAGAGAGCCAGATCGGTCAGGTGCTCGATTCCGCGCTGCTTTCCGGTATCGACTTCCGGCAGTCCGGTACCATCGATGCCTTTTCGCCCGCCTTTGCTTTTGAAGTGACCCCGCGCTTTTCGATCGGCCTCGCGCTCAACATTTATGCCGACGGCGCGGGCCGCGGCAACCCGATCGAATCCGATCTCGTTGCCGAATATGAGGGAACGTCCGACAACGTTGCCGACATCACCGATACCCGCCATTCGATCGCATACGTCAGTTGGGAGGGGGAGCGGACGGCCGGTACGCCGTGGAATCCGGAGATCATTCCTGTTTCCGGCGAGCAGACCAACACCTTTTCCAGTGTGCAGACCAGCAGCCAGACCAATAACTACACGGTCCGAGGGCGCTACGTCGAAGAAAACGACACCGGCCAATTCCACGGTATCAATGCCACGCTGGGTGCGCTCTGGTCCGCCTCCGACAAGCTGACCCTCGGCGCCAGCGTCGATCTGCCGTGGACCGGGTGCGGCGAGCAGGCCAAGCGGATCAATCATCAGCTTTCTACTTTCGACAGCAACCTCGTCCAGGTGGCCGTCAGCAGTCTGGTTGAAACGCAGCGGCGTGATGTCGAATATGCCTTTCCGCTCTACTGGTCGGCCGGTGCCCTCTGGCGCTGGTCCGACCGCTGTTATACCTCGTTCGATGCCAGCCGCACCCATTGGTCCGGCTTTTCCTACAAGGCCGACGGCGAGGTGCGCATTAATCCGGTCAGCGGCGAACCGTATGCTTCATCAAAGCTCGACGACTGCTGGTCGCTCCGCCTCGGCGGGGAATATCTGTGTGTACTTGCGCAAACCGAAATTCCGCTGCGCGCCGGCCTTTTTTGGGAGCAGCGTCCCGCCGCCGGATCGCCTGATGAATATTGGGGATTCAGCCTTGGTTCCGGCCTTTCGCTGGGGCGTGCGCCGACGCGCGCGATCCTTGATGTGGCCTACATCTTTGAACAGGGCAACAACGTCATGGGCGCGCTCCTCCCCGAGCAGGCCGTCCAATCCGACGTCACCAAGCACCAGCTCTTCGTCTCCGCCATCTGGCATTTCTAAGTTCAGTGGTTATTCACCACCGATGCTGCAGAGAAGGCATTCATCAATGCCTGCAGAAGAGCAGTGCATTTTCCGCTGTGTTTGCTGTGGTGACAAATCCGCCGCACACGGATCCCTGCTGCCATGACGGTTTCACATCGAGCTCCCGGTAGTTTTATATCGAGATTGCTGAGAATACCCTGCGGCTTGCCGCGGGACGTTTTACCCATCCGGCAGTAGGGGAATCCCCCACAAAAAGTTGAGGTCCGGGGAAGAATCCCGACCACGTTGCGACTCAAGCAGCTCACCTAACCAAAGGAGAGCTATATGAGATCCGCAACACGGGCCGTCGGGCTCGTTTTATCTGCCGGGCTGGGGCTGGTGCCGCAGCAGGGACGCGCCGAGTTTTACGGTGAAATGAAGGTTTTTGCATGGGACAGCAGTTCGGCGACAGCCGCACCGCCGCAAACCAGCGCCACGCTCAACGGAACGGAAATCCAATCGTTCGGAACCAACGATTGGGTTACCTTTTCCGGATATTTTGAGGCCGGCACGCAAACGGTCGAGGTGGCCACCGCCGCCAGCGGGTATCGGCTGCGGCAAAGCCCGACCGATCCCGACGCCGTCAACGATCCTGATTCCGACTATGGCAATCCGCGCCATGTCATGATTTCGGAGAGTACAAACGTTGTTTCTGTCGACTTTTTATTTGATCCGGTCGTCACGGCCGCCGCCACGGTGCGCGATGCCTGGACGATGGAGCGGATCGAAGGGGCCGCCATCGAGTTTGTTATCAACAGCGGGCCGAGCAAAGATACGGTCCTTACTAACTATCCGTGGATGGCAAGCTATGCCTCCTGCTGGGTCAGCGGTGCGGCAGGGCGTTTTCCTTCCAATACCTATTTATATGCGCCAGAAGCATATGACCTGGAGATCAATAAAGCCGGCTATGAGCTGTTCAGCTCCAACAATGTCATCACCAATGCCGTCGCCGGAGATGCGTTTGATTTTGGGACGCTCTTGCTCCAGCCGGTGGATGCCAATACCAACCGGATTGCCGATGCGTGGGAGACGCAATATTTCGGGGCGGGCAGCTGTGTTGTGACCAATGCGGATGCCGACGGCGACGGCATGGATAATCGCGCGGAATATGTGGCCGGCACCAATCCGACCAATGCGGCCAGCCGGCTTGCGACGGCGGTGGCTTCTGCGACAAACGGCCTCGCGCTGACGTGGTCCACAGCTCCGGACCGCACCTATTGCGTCAGCGGAACCACCAACCTGTGCCCCGCCAGCTGGGTTCAGGTGGGCGGACCATGGGAGGCCGGCAGCAACCAGACCGAAATGGTTTGGGTCGAAACCAACCTGGATCTGAGCTGGAACAACAGCTATCGCGTCGACGTCGTTCCCTGCTGGTGGAGCGGAACCAATCAGGTGCTCGTAAACACCAATCTGCCCTCCAGCTCCGGCGGCGGAGGCTCCACCAACGGCCCGCCGGTTCCATAGAGTACGCAAGACTCCGACCTTGTGGGGAAACTCTCCACAAGGCCCGGGCTTCACTCTTCTGAAATACCCGATACACTGTTTTTTGTTGAATCAGATGTGTGGGTTTTCAGAGAGCAAGGTGCGATGAAGGTAAAGAATATTGGCGGAATAGAGCACGATGCCTGCGAGGGATGCAGCTGGCTGCGGCACTGGATAAAGTTTTCCCGATCCAAGAGCGCCGGTCTGTGCAAGGAGGCCGACTGCATAAATATTGCGAAGGTCGGTGCCCTGGTGCAGATGGCCGATTCGAATGACGACGGCTGGTATATTGTTCCCCTATGCGAGGAGCACGCCAATATGAAGCGCCGAACACTGGAGCTGTTCGGATCGCCGAGATTGGTTCCTGCAAAAATAGAGAAATCGTGCGCGAACCATAAAAGCCCGGAGCGGCCCTGATTTCGAAAGCGGTCTAATCGCGGAACAGCTCGTTATACTGGTTGGCCCAGTAGGAGATCAGAATGTCCGAGCCGGCGCGCACCAGCGCCGCGGTCGATTCGCGCACCATCCCCTTGAGGTCGCCCCAGCCGCGCTCGGCGGTGGCGTGCAGCATCGCATATTCGCCGCTGACGTTGTAGGCCGCGATCGGCAGGTCGGTCGCCGCGCGCATTTCGGCCAACACGTCGAGGTAGAAGAGTGACGGCTTGATCATCAGCATGTCGGCGCCTTCGGCCTCGTCGAGCTCGGATTCGCGCAGGGCGGTAAGCAGGTCGCCGTACGACGCCTGATAGCCCTTGCGGTCGCCCTGGCCGGGGGCGGATTTTTCCGCATCGCGAAACGGGCCATACATCGACGAGGCAAATTTGGTGGAATAGCTCATCAGAATGGTGTCGGAAAAGCCGGCCTCTTCGAGCCCTCCGCGAATGGCGAGCACCTGGCCGTCCATCATGGCGCTGGGCGCCACAATATCCGCGCCGGCCGCCGCCTGCGAAACACAGATTTTTGCGAGGTTGGCCAGCGCGATATCGTTATCGACATCGCCGCCGGAGAGCGGTCCGCAGTGGCCGTGCGCGGTATAGGCGCAGACGCAGGCGTCGGTCGCCACAACGAGCTCCGGAAATTTATCTTTCACGGCACGGATAGCGCGCTGCACGGTTCCGTTTTCGTTCCAGGCTTCCGAGCCTTCGGCATCCTTTTGCGATGCTTCGGCGAGGCCGAACAGCAGGACACTCTTCACGCCCGAGTCGGTCACCGGCTCCAGATCGAGCAGCAGCTGGTCGATGCTCAGCCGCGCCTGTCCGGGCATCGATTCGATCGGTTCACGCTTGCCTTCGCCATCAATCACAAAGGTCGGCCACATAAATTTTTCGGGGCCGGGCAGGGGAGCGTCGAGCATTTTACGGATGGCTGCGCTCTGGCGCAGGCGTCTTAGGCGGATTTCGGGGAACATCATTTTTCTCCTGTATAAAATTCTGCAAGCGATTCCATGGCGCCGGCGACGGTGGCTTCGGGGGCGACGACGTCGGGTGTGCGGCCCTGTTTTTCCATCGCCTGTTTCGTGGGCATTCCGATGACAACGACGGTTTTTCCGTCGAGCGCTTCGGCGCGCCACTGTTCGATAAAGGATTCGACGCCGGAGGCGCTGGCAAAAAAGGTGGCGTCAAACTCGGGCAGTTCCGCGTGTTCGATGCGCACATTGTCATAGATAACAACGTCTTCAACCTCGGTGCCGGTTTGGCGTAGCGCATCGGCAAGGTCGGTCCCCGCTTTATCGGAGCGGACGCGCAAAACCGTTTCGCCGGGCTTGAGCGTTTCCTTGGCCAGCATCTTGAGCGAGGCGGCGCTGAAGCCGCTTTCGGGTTGGGTATCCACCGTGATTCCATACTTTTCAAAGGCGTCGGCGGTGCCGCGTCCGCAGACCATAATTTTCGGCAGCGGCTGTTCGCCGGCCAATTCCATAAAAGCGCGCACGGCGGAGGGCGAGGTGACGACGAGCCTGTCATATTTCGCGCAATTTAGTTGAACGCTTTTTCTGACCTGCAGTTGAATGAGCGGAAAGGAAACCGGAATGCCGCCATGATTGCGCACGCAGTTTGCGGCCTTGTTCTGCAGGGCTTCGGAGCAGGTGAGCAGGATGCGTCTTCCGCCAAGTCCGGCAATGCGGTTGCGGATGGCTTCAATCCGCTCATCGCCGGCGCGGTAGGTGATGGCAAGATAGCCCTGTCCGGCGGGCACCTGAAGTTGGTCGAGCTTAATCCAGTCGGTGATGCGCTCTTCGATATTGAGGCGGATCAGCGCGGCGGCGGCCATCACGACCATATCAAAGTCGCCGCGGTCGACCTGTTCGATGCGCTCTTCAATATTGCCGCGGATGGTTTGCTGGATGCCGTTGGGAAAGCGTTTGCGGCAATATTCCTCGCGGCGCTCGGAGCTGACACCGATGACGGGGTTGTCGGGCAGATCGGCAATTTTACGGCCGGGCGCCAGCACGAGCACGTCGCGCGGCTCTTCGCGCCACGGCAGCCAGAAGGAGTCGATGCCGGCGGGCAGCGGATCGGGCAGGTCTTTGGCGCTGTGGACGGCGAGGTCGATTTCGCCGCGCAGCAGCGCTTCGTCGAGTTCGCGCGTGAAAAAGTCGGCGGGACTTGCGCGCAGGTCGGTGGTGCGGTCGCCATCGCCGACGGAGAGGATGTGGACGAGGTCGAAGCGGATGCCATCGAGCAGGTTTTCGATCCGGTCGAGCGCGCCGCGGTTTTGGGTGAGCGCGAGGTTACTCGGCCGCGTTCCCGCCTTTAAAACTGTGGGCGATTTTTTCATAGAGATCCTGATGGTCGCGAACGAGGGTTCGGCAGCGGGAGAGGATGTCGTTCATGTCGGCGAGTTCGCGGCGATACCAGTATTTCAGGCCGTCGAGATCGACGACCGCGATATCGTCGGAAAGGGTGTCGAGTTGTGGGTCAATGTTTCGCGGCATTCCCAGGTCAATGATGGTTACGGGGCGCACCTGGTTGAAGAACGGCGCGTGCCCCATGTTCAGGATGTGGCCGGGCGCGTCGGTGGCGCTGACGATGATGTCGGCGTCGGTGATGCGGTTTTTCGTGTCGTTGAAGGTACAGAGCTCAATCCTGCCGTCGGCGTTGGCGGGAAGCTCGGGGCGGTTGACGTGGTAGCACCAGATAATTTTTCCGGTCCTGGGCAGGCTGTCTTTGACGAGGCCTTTGCCGATCATGCCGGCGCCAAGCACCATGGTGGTGGAGCTGGCGAGGTCCTTGCCGTGGGCTTCGAGATAGCGTAGGGCGAGGTCTTCAATTTCATAGCTGCGCAGCAGCGGGGCAACCTCGTTTTTGATGTGCTTGGAGACATGGAGCGCGGCCGAGATCCACTCCTGTGTCATGTTGCCGGCCCAGCCGCGCTGCTTCGAGCTTTCGAGCGCCTCTTTCATCTGCGCGGTAATGTGGTTTTCGCCGGGCGTTTGCGAAAGCATGCCGGAAGAGGCCAGGCAGAGATGTTCGAAGGCTTCTTCACCGGTTTTGAGATAAAACTTGTCTTCCTTGAGCTGGGTAAAGCCGAGAATGTGGCGCAGGATGCCGTTTCGGGCGGTCTCTTCGGAGACGACGGCGATGACCTCAACGCGGTTGCAGGTGTTGAGGATCATGAATTCATGGATGCCCCAGAGCTGCATGATCATGAAGCCGGCGCGTTCGTAGCGGTGGCCGGTCAGGTGAAAGGGTTCGCGCTCTTCGACGGTCAGGTGGTTGTGGTCGGTGCCGACGATCACGAGGTGCGCGCTCTCCATCATCCTGAGATGGCGCGCAATGCTGTTTTTGACCATCTTGGACTGGCGGCAGTCGGTGCCGCCGGAGGAGACGGAAACCGTGAGCTGGTTATGGCGGGTGATGGCTGGGGTGGTAAAGTCGCCCTGCGACCAGTTGCCGTCGACGCAGCAGCAGAGAATGCCCTTTTCGCGGCAGAATTCGAGTACATTGTGGTTAACGCCGCGGCTGGAGGTGGCGGCATAGACCAGTGTTGCGCCTACAATATCGTGTGGTTCGAAGCGGCGGTCTGTGTGGGTGATGAGTCCTCTTTCAATCAGCTCGCCCACTTCGTCGCAGACATCGGGGCTGACGACCGCAATCTGTGCGCCGGCGTCGAGCAGCAGCCGGATTTTACGATTGGCCACCCTGCCGCCGCCGACGACGAGACAGGGCCGGTCGCTGAGAAACAGGTTGATGTGGATTCCGCTGTAGCGTTGTTCGTTTTCCGTCATTAGGTCGATAAGTAGAACAAAAACGGTCGGGATTGGCCAGAAAACAGAGGCGAATAGTTGATTCTGCGGCCTCGCGGCTTTCCTTTTCGGGGGCGCTGCTCTAGACTCCCGTTAGTTGAGAGCAAGGCTATGGCTTTTATCGTCAAATATATTGCGGTATTTGCGGTCAGCCTGATTATGGCCTGGCTGCTGGTTCCGTTGGTCAAAAAGCTGGCGCCGCGCCTCGGGCTGGTGGATGAGCCGTCGGCGCGGCGGATTCATCAGGCGCCAACGCCGCGCTGCGGCGGCATTGCGCTGTTTTTTACGGTGCATCTGGCGCTGGCTCTTGTTTTTCTCGGTCCTTGGCAAAATCTGGCCGGCGCGACCCAGTTGCGGGAGTGGGGCTTCATCGGCACCGGATCGCTGATGCTGTTTTTGGTGGGGCTTGCCGACGACCACTATGATATTTCCGCCGGGATCAAGCTACTCGCCCAGCTGGCCGTCGGCCTGCTGATGTTTTCCGGCGGCTTTACGTTTGAGGCGTTTTTGGGCATTCCGCTGCCGCTGGCCGTTAACCTGGGCGCCACGCTGTTTTGGTTTGCGCTGCTCGTGAATGCCTTTAACCTGATTGACGGCATGGACGGCGCCTGTGCCGGCCTCGGTTTGATTGCCAGCGCCGGCCTCGCCGGGATGCTGCTGTCGCTGCATCAGGTGAGCGATGCGCTGGTGTTGATTGCGCTGGCCGGCGCATGCCTCGGTTTTTTGCGCTATAACTTTCATCCCGCCTCCATTTTTCTGGGCGACTGCGGCAGCATGTTTATCGGCTTCATGCTGGCGGCGGTGTCGCTGAAGGCGAATGTTAAGCAGTCCATGATGGTGGCGCTGCTGGTTCCGCTGCTGGCGGTGGGGGTGCCGGTGTTTGACGTTATTCTGACGGTGTGGCGGCGGCTGGCCCGCAAGCTGGTGGCGCTGATTCGCCACGATGAGCTGGCGACCAAAATTTTCGGTCCCGATCTCGATCACATTCACCATAAACTGATGCGCAGCGGTATGACGCAGCGCAAGGCCGCGGTCATGCTCTATATTGCTGCATTGCTCATCTGCATGGTTGCACTGACCGCCACGGCGCTGGCCGATCACCGCGGCGCGCTCCTGATGATCGGGATGATTGTTGCGCTGCATGTGATTGTGCGGCAGATGGCACAAATTGAATTATGGACCACCACTCAGGTGGTTTTGCAGGGGATTCATCGACCGCGCAACATGGTGGGGCTGCTGCTGGCCATCGGATGGGATATCAGCTGGCTGCTGCTGAGCACCTGGTTTGTGTTTCATATTGCGCTGGGGCGACTGCTGCCCGTGATGCAGCTGGCGGTCTGCGTTATGATTCCCTTTGCCACGGTCTATTTTTACGGCATCTACAAAACGGTCTGGACGCGCGCGCGCGATTCGCAGCTGCTGGTGCTGGCGCTGCAGCTGCTGGCCGGCGAAGCGCTCGCCGGCGTCGCCTTGTTCTGGACCTCCGGCTTCCGCCCCGCTGAAATCATGATTGCCCTGGCACTGCACTCGGTTGTTGCCGCGCTCGGCATCGTTGGTATTCGCGCCTCAATGCGGGTTGTTCGCGACCTGGGGGCCTGGCTGCGGGGCGCTGCGGATTCCGACCATGACCTGAAAGCCCTGATTCTCGGCGGCGGCGAAAATGCCATTCTCTATCTGCGTCAGGCCTCATTCGAGGAGCAGCAGAACGCGCCGCGCAAGGTGGTGGGGCTGATTGATGACAATCCGGTGCTGCGCCACAAAGCCGTTTTCGGCTATCCGGTGCTGGGCAATTTCAGTGAGCTCGAAAAGGTGGTTCAGGAGCAGGGCATCAATGAGCTGATTTTTACGCACCACTACAGCGATGAGCTACGGGCACAGATTCTGGGGCTGAAATCAAAATATGGCCTGCTGATCCGCGATTTTATCTTTGTGCTGCGCGACCTCGACGAAACCGGCGCCTGCCGCGGCAGCGTCCGGCCCTGGTCCGTGCATGAACTCGACTGCGGCGTCGTTTGTGCCCGCCCTGAACCCGATGGCGCAGAGGCCGCATCGCCCGGCACATTTTAGCACCTAATGCCGTTGCTATGATTTGCCGCTTTCTGCTATCTTTTTCGGATTAATTCCACCGAAAGGAAAAGGACAATCATGTCTGAAGCAGAAAACGATCTGAAACCCGAAGAAATCGTTAAAAATCCGGCCGCGGACAATCCCGATGCCGCCGGTTACGGCGCCGACCATATTACCGTTCTTGAAGGCATCGCCGCCGTTCGCAAACGCCCCGCCATGTATATCGGTGACACCGGCGCGCGCGGCTATCACCACTGTGTTTATGAAGTCGTCGACAACTCGATCGACGAAGCGCTCGCGGGTTACTGCACCAACGTTGAGGTCTGCATCAACGAAGACGGCTCCCTGAGCGTGATCGACGACGGCCGCGGTATTCCGGTCGACATCCATCCGACCGAAGGCAAGCCGGCGGTCACGGTCGTGCTGACCGTCCTGCACGCCGGCGGCAAGTTTGACTCCGAAACCTATAAAGTGTCCGGCGGTCTCCACGGCGTCGGTGTTTCGTGTGTGAACGCGCTGGCCGAATGGCTTGAAGTCGAAGTTAAGCGCGATGGCAAAATCCATCATCAACGCTTCGAACGCGGGGTCGAGGTCACCGGCCTGAACACGATCGGGGCGACGGCCGAAACCGGCACCATGGTCACCTTCAAGCCCGACCTCGATATTTTCACGCACGAGGGCGGCTTCCAGTGGGATATCCTCGCCGCGCGCCTGCGCGAGTTGGCCTTCCTCAACCGCGGCGTAAAAATCACGCTCAAGGAAGAGTCCACCGGCCGCGAAGAGGAGTTCAAGTATGATGGCGGCATCATGGAGTTTGTTCAGCACCTGAACCGCAATAAATCGCCGATGCACCCCGACGTCATCTATTTCGAGCGCGAAAAGGACGATGTGGTTGTCGAAATCGCGATGCAGTATTCCGACGCGTTCAACGAAACCATCTTTACCTTCGCCAACAACATCAACACGATCGAGGGCGGCACGCACCTTTCCGGTTTCCGCTCTGCGCTGACGCGTACGGTCAACGCCTACGCCAAGTCCAACAAGCTCATCAAAGACGATAAGCAGACGGTTGGCGGCGACGATATCCGCGAGGGCATCACCGCCGTCATCAGCGTCAAGATTCCCGACCCGCAGTTTGAAGGACAGACCAAGACCAAGCTCGGCAACGGCGAGGTGGAAGGTATTGTCCAGCAGATTGTTAACGAAGAGCTCGGCACCTATTTTGAAGAGACGCCCGGCGTTGCCCGCACCATCATCGACAAGGCCGTTGTGGCCGCTCGTGCCCGCCTCGCGGCGCGCAAGGCGCGCGATCTCGCGCGGCGCAAAGGCGCACTCGAAAGCGGCGGTCTGCCCGGCAAGCTCGCCGACTGTTCCAGCCGCGAGCCGGCCCGCACCGAACTCTATATTGTGGAGGGCGACTCCGCGGGCGGTTCCGCCAAGCAGGGGCGCGATCGCGAATTCCAGGCGATCCTTCCGGTGAAGGGTAAGGTGATCAACGTCGAAAAGGCGCGCCTCGACAAGGTCCTCGCCAACGATGAAATCCGCACCATGATCACCGCCATCGGGACCGGCATCGGCGTCGACGATTTCAACATCGAAAAGGCGCGCTACCACAAAATCATTATCATGACCGACGCCGACGTCGACGGCGCGCATATCCGCACGTTGCTGCTGACCTTCTTCTATCGTCAGATGCCGCAGCTGATCGAACACGGCTATGTCTACATTGCCCAGCCGCCGCTCTATAAGGTGACGCGCCGCAAGCGCGAGGAATATGTCGAGTCCGACGCGCACCTCACGCAGATCCTGCTCGATCTCGGCGCCGACGGCCTGAAGCTCGAAAAGGCCGAGGGCGCGGAGCTGCTCGACACCAAGGGGTTGCGCGAACTGCTCGAAAACCTGGTGAAGGTCGAAGAGCTGGGCGACAAACTGCGCCGTCGCGGCATTGTGCTGGAGGATTATCTGACGCACCGCAACGAAGCGACCGGCAACTTCCCGCTCTACTGCGCCTACATGAACGGCGCCGGCGAGGAGCTCGACATCCGCTTCGCGCAGGACGACCAGGGGCTGCAGGCCATCTTTGCCGAAGCCCAGCAGGAAGTTGAAGCGCCCGAAGGCGAAGAGGCGGCAGCGCCGTCCGTGCGCTATAAGGAGCTTCATTTTTCCAAGGAGCTCAAGGCCGTGGTGGAAACGCTGGAACAGGCCGGCTTTACGCTCGATCAACTGATCGGCGCCGACGCGCCGCTGTTTAATATTGATGACAAGGGCAATAAGATCGGGGCCAACTCGCTGATGGAGCTGCTCGGTGCCGTCCGCAACCTCGGCCGCAAGGGCATGAGCATCCAGCGCTACAAAGGTTTGGGTGAAATGAACCCGGAGCAGCTGTGGGAAACCACGCTCGATCCGGAAAACCGCCGCATGACCAAGGTGGTGCTCGAGGATGCCGTTAAGGCCGATGAAATGTTCACCATCCTGATGGGCGACGAGGTTGAACCCCGCCGCGAATTTATTCAGGAAAACGCCCTCAACGTCACCAATCTGGATATTTAATTTTTAGCCGTAAACCCAAGAAGACACATCTATGATTTTTTCACGCAAAGCCCGCAAAGTTTCTCTGCGACTTGGCGCCTTTAGTGAGCGAAGCGAAGCGAGCGTGAGAAATAAAGGCTTTTGTGGCCAACCTCTTTCGAAAGGGAAGACATGGACATTACGAACGAACGCATTGACCTGATCAATATTGAAGACGAGATGCAGCGCGCCTACATCGACTATTCGATGTCGGTGATTGTCGGCCGCGCGCTGCCGGACGCGCGCGACGGCCTGAAGCCGGGCAACCGCCGCATTCTCTACGCCATGCGCGAAGGCGGCTGGACGCACAACAAAGCGTATGTAAAGTGCGCGCGTGTGGTCGGTGACGTGATCGGTAAATACCATCCGCACGGCGACTCGGCGGTGTATGACACCATGGTGCGCATGGCGCAGGAATGGTCGATGCGCGGCATGCTGATTGACGGGCAGGGCAACTTTGGTTCAATCGACGGCGACCGCGCGGCGGCCTATCGATACACCGAGTGCCGCCTCCGTCCGCTGGCCGAGGAAATGCTCGCTGATATTGACAAGAACACGGTCGATATGCGGCCGACGTATGATGAATCCCGCCTGGAGCCCGATGTGTTGCCGGCGCGTGTGCCGAACCTGCTGGTGAACGGCTCGACCGGCATCGCCGTCGGTATGGCCACCAACATTCCGCCGCACAACCTCGGCGAAGTGATCGACGGCACGATTCTGCTGATCGATAATCCGGAAGCCACGGTCGACGAGCTGCATGAGTTGATCAAAGGGCCCGACTTCCCGACCGGCGGCACCGTTTACGGCCTCAACGCCGTGCGCGATTTTTACACCACCGGCCGCGGTAAGATTAAAGTGCGCGGCAAGGCCGACATCGAAGAGGATGACAACGGCAAGGCGCGTATCATCATCACCGAAATTCCGTATGCGCTCAACAAGACGCTGCTGATCCAGAAGATGGTTTCGCTGGTGCGCGACAAAAAGCTCGAAGGCATTTCCGACATCCGCGACGAGTCCGGCAAAGAGGGCATCCGCCTCGTGGTCGAACTCAAGCGCAATGCCGTGCCGAACGTGCTGCTCAACAACATTTACAAACAGACTCAGCTCGAATCGACCTTCGGCGCGATCATGCTCGCCATCGACAAAGGCAAGCCGCGCGTCATGAACCTGAAGGAAACCCTCCAGTGCTTCATCGATCACCGCTTCGACGTCGTTACCCGCCGCACGCAGTTTGAGCTCGATAAAGCGAACGCTCGTGCACACATCCTCGAAGGCTACCTGCTCGCCATGGACAACATGGACGAGGTGGTCCGCATCATTCGCGATTCGAAAAACCGCGACGAGGCGCAGGAGCGCCTGATGGCCAAGTTTGGTTTCACCGAAATCCAGGCCAAGGCGATTCTCGATATGCGCCTCTATCAGCTGACCGGCCTGGAGCGCGACAAGATCGAAGCCGAATATGCCGAGCTCAAAAAGCTGATCGAATATCTCGAAGATCTGCTGGCGCATCCGGCCAAGATTTACGGCGTCATCAAGGAAGACCTTGAGCAGATTCGCGCCAAGTATGGCGAAAACCGCCGCACCGACCTTTCGATCGACGAAGGCGAAATCGACATCGAGGATCTGATTGCCGACGAGCCGTGCGTCATCACCCTTTCGAGCACCGGCTACATCAAGCGCGTTCCGACCGATACCTACCGCCAGCAGCGCCGCGGCGGCAAGGGCGTAATCGGCATGAACACCAAGGACGAGGATTTTGTGGAGCATGTCTTCACCGCCTCAACCCACGACTATCTGCTCTGCTTCACTGAAGCTGGGCGCATGTATTGGCTCAAGGGCTACTATGTGCCTGAAGGCACCCGCCAGAGCCGCGGCCGTTCGCTCGCCAACGTCCTCCAGATGGGGCAGGACGAAAAACTCGCCGCCATCATCTGCGTGCGCGAGCTCGACGACGGTTCGCGCAACCTGATGATGGCCACCAGGAATGGCGTCGTGAAGAAGACCGTCCTTTCGGCCTATAAGAATGTGCGCGTCGCCGGTATTAACGCGATTAACATCGACGAAGACGACCAGCTCATCGGCGTCAAGCTGACCAACGGCTGCGACGAAGTGATCCTCAGCATGAAAAACGGCAAAGCGATCCGCTTCAACGAAACCGACGCGCGCGCCATGGGCCGCGTGGCCCGCGGCGTGAAGGGTGTTACGCTCACCGGCGACGACGAAGTGGTGACCATCGAAATCGTCGACAACGATGCAACCATGATGGCCATCACCGAAAACGGCTACGGCAAGCGCACCAGCTTCGATGAATACCGCACGCAGAGCCGCGGCGGCAAAGGCATCATCAGCATCCAGACCACCGAGCGTAACGGCAAGGTCGTCAGCGCCCATGCGGTTACCGATGAACATCGCCTGATGCTCATTTCCGAAGGCGGACAGATGATCTGTATCGGCGCCGACGATCTGCGCGTGATCGGCCGTAACACCCAGGGCGTCCGCCTCGTTAACCTCAAGGATGGCGACCGCCTCGTTTCCGCCGCGCTCCTCGATCCGGAGGAGGCAGTGCCGGAAACTCCGGAAAGTGCCGAAGACGAAGCGGCGGCTGCGGAACCCGCACCGGAACAGCTTCCGGACGAAGAGTCTTAACCTCAAAAAGCACCAAAGAAACAAAGGGCACAAACAGCAGGATACTTTCTGAGCTTTTGTGCCCTTTGTGGTTAAACCCGAATGAACATCAGGGCCAAACAGATCGGAGCCATTCTGCTGTTGAGCGGGGTGGTGGCTGCAGTGGTGAATTCGATTCATCCGCGGAAGATTGCGTGGGTGCAGGATTGGTCAAACCACGTTGAGTCCAAGGCTCGAAAAAACGGACTCAGGATGATTCCGCTTTCGGTTGCGCTTCAAAAACATGCGGTCGGAAGGAGCGTTTTTATTGATGCGCGTTCGGCTGAAGCGTTTGCGGCCGGGCATATTCCGGGCGCGGTTTCTGCTCCGCGGCAATTTGTCGACACACTTTTTACCGAATGGGCCACGCTGCTGGATTCCGGCCGCGAGCTGATTATCTATTGCCAAAACCGTGAGTGCGACGATGCGCTGCTGCTGGCCGCGGAGCTGCAGGCGATGGGCGCGAGTAATCTGGTGCTCTATGTTGATGGTTTTGAACTGTGGCAGAAGTATGGCGGAGCGGTAGAGCGATGACGCGCGATCAGAAAATCTACCGCTGCTCCTATTGGCTGGCGTCGGCGATTCTTGGGCTGGTGCTGCTGGCGGGGTTTGAAAAGCTGCTGTATCCGGACGAGTTTGCGCTGGCGGTTTATCGCTACCGCATCCTGCCGGATGTGCTGGTGAATGCGGCGGCGCTCTATCTGGCATGGCTCGAAACACTCTGTGGAGTCTGCCTGCTGCTGGTTCCGCGCTTTCGCGTGGCGGCGCTGTGGATTGTGCTGGCGACGCTGCTCATCGTTACGGCCGGTGTCGCAACGGCCTTGCTGCGCGGCACCCCATTCGGCTGCGGCTGTTTCGATATTTCGCCGCTGGCGCAGCCGATGGACTGGCTGGTGGCGGTGCGTAACGGCGCGCTGATCCTGCTGACGGTGCTCGCGCTGCTCGGAAAAAAGCGGGCGGAAACCTAAGCGACGCGCAATTCTTATTTTCCGGATTGGCCCTTGACGGGGCAGGGCGGGAAGCGTAATTTGCTCGACTTGTTGATAGTTTGGCTCTGGAGAAGAGTGGGCGTTGCCCGCTCTTTTGTTCTCTAAGGGCTGTTATTTGATTTTTAAGGGTTGAGCAAGGAGGTGGCAAATGAATGCTGCGGAACTGAAAGCCGTTGTGGAATATATGGAAAGCGAAAAGGGCGTTGAGCGCGAGGTCATTATCCGCGCGATCGAGTCGGCCCTGCAAGGCGTTGCCGAGAAAGTTGGCGGCGAAGATCCAGACCTGCGGATCGAAATTGACCGCCGCACCTTCGAGCGTAAAGCCTACCGCAGACTCTCGGACGGATCCGAGATTCAAACCACGCCTCCGCCCATGGGCCGTATCGCTGCGCAGACCGCCAAGCAGGTGATCATGCAGAAGATCCGTAATGCCGAGAAGGAACTCATTTTCGACGAATACAAGGATCGCATCGGTGAGATCATCACCGGCACCGTCACTCGTTTCGACCGCTCCGACGTCGTGGTTGAGCTGGAGCACGGCGAAGCCGTTCTGCCTTCCAAGGAACGTGTTCCGGTTGAGGAATATGAAGTCGGCGAGCGCATCCGCGCCCTCGTCCTGAATGTGCGCGACCGCGAGCGCGGCCCGGAAATTGTCCTTTCGCGCAGCCATCCCGATTTTGTCCGCCGCCTGTTCGAACTCGAAGTTTCGGAAATTACCGATGGCACGATGGACATCAAGGGCATTGCCCGCGAAGCCGGCTACCGCAGCAAAGTGGCGGTGGTTTCGCACGACGAGCGTGTCGATCCGGTCGGTGCCTGCGTCGGCATGCGCGGCATGCGCGTAAAAAATATTGTCCGCGAACTCTCCGGCGAAAAGATTGATATTGTCCGCTGGAGCGAAGACATCCACACACTGATTGCCAACGCCCTTGCGCCGGCGCGGCTGAAACATGTTGATGCCGATGAGGAAACGCAGACGGTTACGGTTACGGTGGATCCCGACCAGCTTTCGCTGGCAATCGGTAAGCGCGGCCAGAACGCCCGCCTGACCTCCAAGCTGACCGGCTGGCGCGTCGACATCCAGAAGGATGAAGAGAGCATGGACTTTGAAGAGCGCGTTGCGGTGGCCGTAACCAAGCTCGCGGCCATCGAAGGCATCGGCGACGAGTTTGCCGACAAGCTGGTCTTCTCCGGCTTCCTGACGCTGGAAGGCATCCTGGCCGCGGAAATGAGCGACCTGGCCTCTATTGAAGATATTTCCGCAGAACAGGCGAAAGCCATCTGGTATGCGGCCGAAGCGGCCTACATTAAAGAACATGGTGAGATTACGGAATGATGAACGTTCAAGATACAGCAAAAGATGTAGGCGTCTCCACGGAGGAGCTGATTGAAATTCTGCAGGACATCGACATTGCCGTCGACGGTCCCGAAGCCGAACTGACGGCATCCCAGATTGCACAGGTTTGCGACGAGTTGGGTTATGCTTCGATCGAAGAGGCGCGTGAAGACAACGCCGCGGTCGAAGAGGAGCCGGCAGCTCCCGCCGCCGCAGAAGAAGCGCCCGTTGCGGCAGCTGAAGAAGCACCCGCCGAAGAGCCGGTTGCGGAAGCGGCGCCGGTTGAAGAAGCCCCGAAGGCCGACTCCAACCTGATCGAGCTGAAGAAGCCGAAAGTGGTCGTAAAAGATTTTGCCGAAATGATGGGTATGAAGCCCAACATGGTGATCGCCGAGCTGATGAAGATGAATGTCTTCGCCTCCATCAATGCCGAGATTGACCTGAAGGTTGCCAAGGAAATCGGCGAAAAGCATGGCTTTACCGTCCGCAAGGAAGAAAAGAAAAAAGCCCCGCCGCCGCAGCCGAAGGCCGCCAAAAAAGTTGCCGCCAAGAAGAAGGAGGTGGTTCCGGATACGCCGGACGCCCTGCTTCCGCGCCCGCCGGTGGTTACCTTTATGGGTCACGTAGACCACGGTAAAACCTCGTTGCTCGACAAGGTGCGCGACACCCGCGTCACGGCCGGCGAGTCCGGCGGCATCACGCAGCACATCGGCGCCTACACGGTTGAGCTGAACGATCACAAGATTACCTTCCTCGACACGCCGGGCCACGCGGCCTTCACCGCGATGCGCGCCCGCGGCGCCAACCTGACGGATATTGCCGTGCTGGTGGTTGCGGCCGACGACGGCGTTATGCCGCAGACGCTCGAAGCGCTGAAGCATGCCAAGGCGGCCGGCGTCTGCATCATCATCGCGATGAACAAGATGGATTTGCGTGCCGCCAATCCCGACCGCCTGAAGCAGCAGCTTCAGGAAAACGATGTGATGGTCGAAGACTGGGGCGGCGACATTGGCTGTATTCCGGTCAGCGCCCATACCGGCGAAGGAATCGATGCGCTGCTCGAACGCATTCTGCTTGAATCTGAAATGCTCGAGCTCAAGGCCAATCCGAACAAGCCGGCCGGCGGCTTTGTCGTGGAAGCGCAGATGGAACCCGGCATGGGACCGACCGCCAGCGTGCTCGTTAAGAGCGGCACTTTGAAGGTGGGCGACAGCGTGATCTGCGGCAAATACTGGGGCCGCATCAAGGCGCTCATTTCCGACCAGGGCAAAAAGATTCGTGCTGCCGGACCGTCGACCGCGGTGAAGATTCTGGGTCTGACGAATGTGCCGGGTGCCGGCGACGAGTTCCAGACCATGGCTAACGACAAGGAGGCCAAAGCCATCTCCGAAGAGATGCAGGCCGAAGAGCGCGCCCAGCAGCTGCAGGGCGGCGTTGCTCCGAAAAAGATGTCGCTTGACGATCTGTTCGGCGCGGCCGACGTCGGTGAGAAAAAGGAACTCAAGGTTATCATCAAGGCCGATGTGCAGGGTTCGGTCGAGGCGATTGCCCACTCGCTCAGCGGAATCAAGAGCGACAAAGTTGAGATCAACATTATCTCCAACGATGTCGGCAACATCACCGTTAACGACGTCATGCTGGCCAGTGCTTCGGACGCGATCATTCTCGGTTTCCACACTGGCAATGAAAACGGCACGAACGCCGCGGCAAAACGCGAAGGTGTTGAAATCCGTCTCTACAGCATCATCTACGAACTGATTGAAGATGTTGAGAGCGCTATGAAGGGTCTGCTGGAGCCGGAGCTGCGTGAGCAGGTGATCGGCGAAGCCGAAATTAAAGAGGTCTTCGAGCTGAGCAAGAAGAGCAAGATTGCCGGCTGTATGGTGATGAGCGGCCGCGTTACGGCAAAGTCGAGCATCCGCATCAAGCGTGGTCGCGACATTCTCTTCGAAGGGCTCATCGGTTCGCTCAAGCGTTTCCAGAACGATGCCGCCGAAGTCCGCCAGGGACAGGAGTGCGGTATCCGTCCGGAAAACTTCACGAACTTCGAAGCCGGCGATACGATCGAAGCCTACATCGTCGAGAAGATCACGCAGGAACTCTAGTTCGGCTTTCTTTGAGAGCTCAAAAAACCGTCCGCATGCCGGGCGGTTTTTTTTTGTCTGCATGAAATGATTTTTTCCTTTAGGTCAGCAAAAAGGTGTTGGTGTAAGTGCATTGATAATAGGTGCTTTTACAAGCCAAACGGGTTGCATAATAATTGCATTGTGCTTATAACGTTTTCAAAGGGCGGTTGCAGACCGTGCTTTTGTGTTAGTGCAAGCCCGGCTAAGAGGTGGGGATGCAGACATTGAATTGTTGTCAGGAGTAAACAACTAGGAGGCTACAATGGCAGCTAAGAAGAAAGCAGCAAAGAAGGCACCGGCAAAGAAGGCACCGGCAAAGAAGAAAGCCGCCGCTAAAAAAGCACCGGTCAAAAAGAAGGCCGTGAAAAAGGCTCCGGCGAAGAAAAAAGCCGCCGCCAAGAAAGCGCCTGCCAAGAAGAAGGCTGCTGCGAAAAAAGCGCCGGCAAAGAAAAAAGCTGCCGCCAAGAAAGCACCTGCGAAGAAGAAGGCTGCTGCGAAAAAAGCACCGGCCAAAAAGAAAGCCGTAAAGAAGGCTCCGGCAAAGAAAAAAGCTGCCGCCAAGAAAGCGCCTGCGAAAAAGAAGGCTGCTGCGAAAAAAGCACCGGCCAAAAAGAAAGCCGTAAAGAAGGCTCCGGCAAAGAAAAAAGCTGCCGCCAAGAAAGCGCCTGCGAAAAAGAAGGCTGCTGCGAAAAAAGCGCCGGCCAAAAAGAAAGCCGTAAAGAAAGCCCCGGCCAAGAAGAAGGCTGCTGCGAAAAAAGCGCCGGCCAAGAAGAAGGCCGTGAAAAAGGCTCCGGCGAAGAAAAAAGCGGTTGCTAAAAAGGCTCCGGCAAAGAAAAAAGCCACCAAGAAAAAGGTCGCTAAAAAGAAATAGAATGTACTTCGATTGAAGTCGAAAACGCTCCGCAAGTGCGGGGCGTTTTTTATTGTTCGCCCTCGCGCTTTCCGGCTATCTTCTGCGCAACCTACAGAAGGGGAACGTGCATGAGATGTCCGAAATGTGAAGGCCGGGAAAACCGAGTGATTGATAGCCGCGAAGTGCGCAACGGCGATGCCATCCGGCGCCGGCGTGTGTGCGTGGGGTGCGGGCATCGTTTTACTACTTATGAGGAAATTCAGCGCGCCCAGCTGCAGGTGACCAAGCGCGACGGCCGGCGCGAAGAACTGAGCCGCGAAAAGCTGGTCAAGAGCCTGAACATTGCCTGCCGCAAGCGCCATATTAGTGTTGAGCAGATTGAGCGCGTGGCCGATACCATTGTCAGCGAAGCCGAGTCGGAGTTTGAAAAGGAAATCCCGAGCATCATGCTGGGCAAGAAGGTGATGGCTGCCTTGGAAAAAGTCGATGAAGTTGCTTACATCCGCTACGCCTCTGTTTATCGCCGCTTCCGTGATGCCGGCCAGTTTATGAACGAGGTCGAGCGCCTCATTGGTCGGGAATGAGAAGCACAGCCTTTCAGACAATGAGTCCGCCGGATGCCTGGACGACACACCTTCAGGAAATTCTGCAGTCGCTGGAGGTTCCGTCCGGGCCGCTAGCGGATAACGTGGTGGCGAGCGTTGCGCTCTATTGCCGGCAGTTTCATCCACACGGGCTGCAGCGTTCCGACCTGGTTTTGCTGATTGCCCGCGCCTTTTGTGCGGTGAACGATCGCGCCGTGGCTGAGCGCGTGCTGGGTTCGATGCAGCCGCATCGCCGGCATATTTCCCGGTGGATGGAGATTCTTTCCGAGCTGCATCACTTCCCGCAACTGCTTCCCTATTTTTCGCTGGGGATTATTCGTCCGGCTGACTGGGCTGGCGCGCAGCTGGACCGCATGTGGACGCTCGACTTTAGCCGGTTGGTTCTTTCGGAGGCCGAGCGGCATGAAATGATGCTCTACCGCTCCATTCGCGCGATCATTGAAAAAATGTTCGGCTTCTGGGATGCGACGGCGGGCGAGGGCGTGCTCGGACTCAAAGGTTTGTCCTCATTGAATGTTGAAGCGGGCTCGCGCCGCAAGCAGACGCTGACGGCCGAAGATGATTTGCTGGACTATATTGCCGACCTGTTTGTGCAGGAAAAGAGACCGCGCGGCTGGCAGACCGTGCCGTCGCTGATGAAGCTTGGAGAGTAGGATGAGCGGAGCTCCGAAATTGATCCATCCCGTTTTGGAATCGCCGGTGCTGCCGGTGATTGGAAGTATTCTGTCCGGCGTGCTGCTGGCACTCGGATTTCCGGGGTTCGGCGAAGCCACGATCATGTTTGTGGCGTTGGTTCCGCTCATGTTTGCCGTGCAGTCGGCTTCGGTGAAGAGGGCCTGCTGGCTGGGGCTGCTCGCCGGCTTTGTCTTTTTCATGATGTCGCTTTCGTGGCTGGGCAACCTGACCGGGATGGTCGAGGGCGTTGGGCTGAAGCTCAGCGCACTGCTCGGCTTTGCCGTGCTGGCACTCTATTGCGCTCTCTACTTTATTCCATTCACGCTGACGGTTGCGCTCGGCTCCCGGCAGTGGGCGGGAAATGATCTGCTGAAAAACCTGCGGTTCATGTTTGCGCTCACGATGGTGTGGGCGGGTTCGGAATATCTGCGCGGCTTTCTCTTTACCGGATTCCCGTGGAACCCACTGGGCGTTTCGCAATACGAAAACACCGCCATCATTCAGATTGCAGAGTGGGGCGGGGTTCAGCTCGTCTCGGCCGTCATTGTCTGGATGAACGCCGCGGTCTTCGTCACCTTCCGGCAATACACCCACGGCACGCGCTTGAAAAAATACCGGCCGCACTTTGAGCTCATGTTCGGGCTCGCGCCGCTCGCGCTGTCGATTACGTTTGGCATGAACGTGCTGTTCGATATTCCCGCACCCGGCGAGTCCGTCAGTGTGGCTCTCGTGCAGCCCAATATTCCGCAGGCGGCCAAATGGGATGCAGCGAAGGATCAGGAAATTCGCGACAATCTTGAAGAACTCACCACGGCGGCCACGCGGCTTCTCGGCATCGATCTGGTCATCTGGCCCGAAACCGCCGTGCCCGATTTTGTCCGCGCCAGCCAGGCTAGCTATGATCTGGTTTGCCGCGCGACGGCCGATGGCATTCCGCTGCTGGCGGGCACGATGGATTTTTCCGGCACGGCATCCGAGCGTACCTACTATAACAGCTCGATCCTCTTTGGGCGCGACGGCGCCGAACTCGGCAAATATGACAAGCAGCACCTCGTGCCCTTCGGCGAATATGTTCCGTTGCCCAGGCTGATGCGCAAGTTTACGCCGATCGACGTCGACTTTGGTCGTGGCAGGGGAAGCACTCTTCTGCCGCTGCACGGCAAGCCGCCGTTTTCCGTTTTGATCTGTTTTGAGGACACGGTTGCGTCGCTCTCCATCAACGCCGTGCGCGCCGGCGCGCGCTGGCTGGTCAATCAGACCAACGATGCGTGGTTCGATCCGTCCGCGCAGTCCGAGCAGCATTTGGCGCACGCCGTTTTCCGCTGTGTGGAAAACCGCGTTCCGATGGCGCGCTGCTGCAACACCGGCGTCACCGGCATTATCGATGCCTATGGCGGGGTTCAGCGCAGCCTCGCCGTGCGCACCGGCGGTTTCACCGTCGGCGAGCTGCGTCCCCGTTTGGAAGGGCAGGCGCAAACCTTCTATACCCGCAGCGGTAACGCCTTTGCCAAGGCATCTCTGCTGATCGGTGCCACCGTCCTCTTTATGTTGCGCGCCAACGCCCGCAAACAAAAGTCCTGAGCCGCGCTTTTTTTGTAATGCGGGGTTTGGCATCGGAAGGCCTTGGGCTATATTGCTCCATTCTAACCGATGAGTGAATTATGCAGGACGAACTGAAAAGCAAGATTGCCGGATTCCGCGAGCAGCTGACCGAAATGGAGGGCTATCTCGAAATCGACGCCAAGCGCGGCGAACTCGAAAAGCTCGAAGCGGTGGCGGCGGAGCCGGATTTCTGGAACGATCAAACCAAGGCGCAGGCCAATATTGCGCAGACGAAGTCGCTCAAGATGGTGCTCGATCCGTTCGATGCCATTGTGGCGGGACTGGATGATGCGGAAGTGATGCTCGAACTCGCCGAGGCCGGCGAAGAGGAAGCCGTATCTGAAGCGGCGGCGGAACTCGAAACGGTGGAGAGCACGTTTCAGTCGCTCGAAATGCAATCGCTACTCGGCGGCGAGTTTGATGCCAACGGCGCATACCTCACGCTGCACGCCGGCGCGGGCGGCACGGAGAGCTGCGACTGGGCCGATATGCTCTACCGCATGTTCACGCGCTATGCCGACCGCAAGGAGTTCAAGGTTCAGATTCTCGACTATCAGGCCGGGGAGGAGGCGGGCATCAAGAGCGTGTCGCTGCTGATCTCCGGGCCGTATGCCTACGGCCTGTTCAAATCCGAGCGCGGCGTGCACCGGCTGGTGCGCATCAGCCCGTTCGATTCGCAGTCGCGCCGCCACACCTCGTTTGTGGCCGCGGACGTGACACCGGAAATTGACGACGACATCGATATCGAGATTGTGGAGTCGGATCTGCGCATCGATACCTACCGTGCGCAGGGCGCCGGCGGCCAGCACGTCAACACGACTGACTCCGCGGTACGCATTGTTCACTTGCCGACCGGCACGGTGGTGCAGTGTCAGGCCGAACGTTCCCAACACAAAAACAAGGCCGCCGCCATGAAGATGCTTAAGGCGCGCCTGTATGAAATTGAGCAGGATAAAAAGCGCCAGGCGGTCGACCAGCTTTATGGCGACAAGGGCGAAATTGCCTGGGGCTCGCAGATCCGCTCGTATGTCATGCAGCCCTATACGATGGTGAAGGATCATCGCACCGACGAACAGGTCGGTAATGTTCAGGGTGTGCTCGACGGCAATCTGGATCCCTTTATCGAAGCTTACCTGAAGAAGAATCGCTAATGAATATTCTCGAACAAATTTGCGCGGACAAACGCGTGGAGCTTGCGGCGCGGAAAAAAGAGGTTTCGCTGGCCGGCCTCCAGGCACAGATTGAAACGGTGATGGCGCGGCCGGGCTTTGTTGATGCGTTGCGCGCCACGCCGATGGGTCTGATCGCGGAGGTAAAGCGTAAGTCGCCGTCGGCCGGCATTATTCGCGAGCCGTTTGATCCAGCCGGCATTGCAAAGGAATATGAGGCCAATGGCGCGAGTGCGATTTCGTGTCTGATGGATCACAAATATTTTGGCGGCGGCGCGGAGGACTTTGCCGAAGTCCGCGGTGCGGTTGGGTTGCCGATGCTCTACAAGGAGTTTGTGGTCGACCCGTGGCAGATCGTTCATGCAAAGATCATGGGCGCCTCGGCGGTGCTGCTGATTGTTGGTGCGCTTTCTGATGAAGAGCTCGGTTCTTTCATAAAAGAGATTCGCGCGGTAGGGCTTCAGCCGTTGGTGGAAGTGCATGACCGCGAAGAGATGCAGCGCGCGATTGATGCGGGCTCAGACTGCATCGGTATCAATAACCGCAATCTGAAAACATTTGTCACAACGCTTGAGACGACGTTTGAGCTGGCGGCCATGGCGCCGGCGGGGTGTACACTGGTCAGTGAGAGTGGGATCAAAACGCCGGAGGATGTGCTGGCGCTTAAGCAGGCCGGTGCGCATGCGCTCCTGGTGGGCGAAAGCCTGTTGCGCGAACCTTCACCGGGAGTCGCTGCCGGGAATTTGCTGAGCCTGATCTAGACCGGAATCCGGCGGCTTATAATCTCAGTTTCTGTCAATTAATATACTTGATCGCTGGATTTCTTTGGGTACTATGGGGCCGTTATTATCTATGTGTAGTAATGCCTGTACGCCTCTGAATGGTTGTCACGTAAGGTTGGGTTCGACGTTAAAGAGTGAAGGTGTACTGGAAAATAGTTTGGCCGAGGATGAACCGAGTGGTTTGTTCGAGGATTTGTAAAGGGTGATTGTTGTTGGTAAATGCTTGCCGTGGACCCTGGTGAACTCGCGGAGTTTAAATAGGCATTTTAGTTAAGGAAGTAGAGGGGAAGGAAAATGATTAAAACCTATATTTCATCGTTCTTGGCCGTGCTGTTGGTCGGAGCACCGTTTGTTCAAGCCCAGGAAAACCTGGATGATGTATTTGCACAGCTCGACGCTGCGCAGAGCTCTGAAGCAGTTGCTCCGGTTGTTACCGAAGAGGTTGCTGTGGTCGAAGCTGCCGCACCGGCTGTTGAAGTTGCTGCCGCACCTGTCGCTGAAGTTGTTGCTGCTCCGGCAGTGGCTGTTGAAAAAAGCCTGGTCGACAAGGGCATTGAGCTCTATAAGGCCGGCAAATACAGCGATGCTGAAATTCTTTTTGAGGCTGCGCTGAACGAAAATCCGTATGATCGCACTGCAATGTCCTATCTGCAGCGCACTGCGCAGCGCATTTCCGCTCGCGAAGTTCGTAAGCAGAGCTCCACTCGCGCCAAGGCGATGTCCGATATCAATGCGGCATGGAATGTAGAGCCGAAGATCGCAGTTGGCGCAGTTGTCGCTGATGAAGACGCGGTTAAAAGCGCAGATGAGCTCGCCATCGAAGCCATGGAAGCCCGCCTGAAAGGCATCGTAATCCCCAGCCTCGACTTCCGCGATGCCAACATTAAAGACGTTGTTCTCTTCCTCACCGAAACCTGCCGTCGTCTGGATGCAGAGGGCAAGGGCATCAACATCATGCTGCTCGGCATGGAAGACTCCATGGCTGCTGACCAGAACAACATCACCATCTCCATTCGCGACATGAACCTCTACGAAGCTCTCCAGTACATTGTGGAAATGGCTTCCCTGAAGTTTGACGTGAAGACCAAGGCTGTTGCCATCTCTCCGGTCAACTATGTTGCTGAGGCCGATATGGTTCTCAAATCCTTCGACGTGATTCCTGAAGTTGGTATGGAAATGGAATCCATGTCCGGCGACGGCGGTGGCGCAGATGACCTGTTCGGTGATTCTTCCTCCAGCTCCGCTACCGGCCCGGCCGATGTTTCCGGCTTCTTCTCCATCGTTGAGTGGCCGGAAGGCTCCTCCGCAGTCTATCAGCCCAACTTCCACAAGCTGTTCGTGAAGAACACGCCGAAGAACATTGCTGCTGTTGAAGAAATCCTCGCGGACCTTGAAGACGAAGCGATCGCAAAACGCTCCCAGCAGGTTGAAATTGAAGCCAAGTTTGTTGAGTTTGCCGAAGGCGCTCTGGAAGAACTCGGCTTTGACTGGACTATTGACTATGAGTCCGGAAAAATTAACGGCGAGTTGGGCCTTGCCCAAGGCAGCTTCTACCAGAGTGTATCTGGATACGATTCTGACTCCGCAATTACGCTGGGTGATGGCACTACAATTTACACCGATGCCGAAACCGGTTTCGCGGTTGAAGGGAATTCCCAGAGCCTCTTCGGCGGTGGCCAGCGCAGCAGCTCGGATGCATTCACAACGCTCACTTCCGGTATCCTCTCCTCCATGGGCGGCACTCCGGCCTCCATGCTGTTTGATGTTGGCGATGATCTGGATCTGCAGATCAATGCCATGGAACAGGAAGGCACCGCCGACGTTCTGTCTGCTCCGAAGGTCACCACCAAAAGCGGCAACGAAGCCGTTATCCGCGTGGTTGAAGTTCACCGTTATCCGCAGGACTATGACGTGGAAACCGGACAGCGTACTTCTCCGGTTGTAAAGCCGCAGGATTGGGAAGATGTTGACCTCGGTGTTGTGCTGAAGGTTACCCCGGTGGTTGACTCTGAAAACAACACCATCGACCTGGACCTGCAGCCTGAAATCACAGAGTTCAAAGGATGGGATTCCTACAAGGTTGGTTCGAATGCCTATGAATCCGGCAGCAACAACTCCTCCGAGATCCTGGGCGACGGCAGCGACCTGGTGGCATTGATGCCCTACTTTGAAACCCGCACGGTTCAGACTCAGGTCACCGTTGCTGACGGCAGCACAGTAGTTATGGGCGGTCTCGTTGACGAACGTACCGAAACCTTCCGCGACCAGGTTCCGTTCCTCGGCGACATCCCGTATCTTGGACGCCTCTTCCGTACCGAAGGTACGCGTACTGCGAAGAAAAACCTCGTCATCTACGTCACGGCCACTCAGGTTGACGATCGTGGTATGACCCGCGCTCAGCGCGAAGCATTCCGTCAGGCTGCTAACTAATAGCATCCAACGAATGTTGAAGAACCCGCCCTTTATCGGGCGGGTTTTTTATTGCCTGTTTGGTTTGGCAGGCGGCATATAATCCTATATTGGTACTACATAATGAAATTTGTTGCATTTGATCTCGAGACTACCGGAACCAAACCGCAGGCCGACATGATTGTGGAAGTCGGTGCGGTGCTGTTTGATGGACGCAAAGCGGTAAAGGGTTTCGGCACCTTGGTCGATCCCGGGATGCCGATTCCTGCGGATGCCTCGGCCGTGAACGGCATTACTGATGATATGGTACGCGGGAAGCCGCGGATTGCCGAAGTGCTGGGGGAGTTTGCCGATTTTTGCGGCGATCTTCCGTTGGTGGCTCATAATGCGCCGTTTGACTACAAGTTCCTGCTCGAAGATGTCAACCTGCATCGCGCGGCCGCACCGAAGGGGTTGGTGCTCGATACGCTGCCGCTGGCGCGCCAGGTTTTTCCGGGGCTGATCAACTATAAGTTGGGAACGCTGGTTCGCCATTTTAATTTTCCGAGCGGAACCTTCCACCGGGCCGAGGAGGACAGCTCCTATTGCGGACTGCTGTTTGCCAAGATTTATGAGACGCTCCAAATGCGCGGCGAGCCTTGCTCGGAGACCGATCTGGCGAAACTGTGCGGCAAGGGCGAAGTGCGATTTCCGCAGTTTGCGGCGCAACCAGATCAGCTTGATCTGTTCTAACCCTGAGCGTAAGCGAGGCCCTAATGAAAATTGCCTTTTTCAGCACGAAACCTTACGACCGCCGGTTTTTTGATGAATACAATAAGGAATTCGGCCACGAAATTACCTATTTTGAAACGCGGCTGACCCGTCAGACGCTGAAGCTGGGCGAGGGGTATGAGTGCGCCTGTGTATTTGTGAATGATCAACTGGACGCGTCGGTGCTGATTGCGTTGGCGGCGCAGGGCACACGCCTGGTCGCGCTACGCTGTGCGGGGTTCAATAATGTAGATATCAACAGTGCCAAAGAGCTGGGCATTTCTGTTGTCCGGGTTCCGGCCTATTCGCCCTATGCAGTGGCCGAACATACCGTCGGCCTGATGCTTGCGCTCAACCGTAAGATTTACTGGGCCAACTCGCGGGTCAGGGAGGGCAATTTTTCGTTGGACGGATTGCTGGGTTTTGACATGCGCAACCAGACGGTCGGGCTGGTCGGTACCGGCAAGATCGGGGAATGCGTGGCCCGCATTCTCCACGGCTTCGGCTGTAACATTATCACTTACGACAAGTTCAGGAATCCGGTCTGCGAAAAAGAACTCGGCGTCAAGTATGTCGGGCGCGATGAGCTTTTTGCCCAGTCCGACATCATTTCGCTGCACTGCCCGCTTTTTGCCGATACCTACCACCTGATCGATATGGATGCCATCGCCAAGATGAAGAAGGGCGTCATGATCATCAACACCAGCCGTGGAGCGCTTATCGATTCACGTGCGGCGGTTGAGGGACTGAAATCGGAAAAGATCGGCTATCTCGGCATCGATGTTTACGAAGAGGAGGAGGAACTCTTCTTCGAAGACAAGACGTTCGAAATCCGTACGGACGATATTTTTGCGCGGCTCACCACCTTCCCGAATGTGGTGATCACCGGTCACCAGGCTTACTTTACGGAAGAGGCGGTCTCTGCCATTGCCAAGACGACGCTCGAAAACATTACAGCCTATGAAAACGGGGCCGAGCTGGTGAATGCCGTTGTTTCCGACTAGCTCGGATTGTCGTCGTTCTGCTCTTTTTCAAGCTCCCGCATGATGATCTCGGCGGGCGTGAGGTATTTCTTTTCGTTGTTGCACTCCTTGCAGCAGGCAACGCAGTTGCTCTTCACGCTCTTGCCACCGCGCACAACGGGGAGGATGTGGTCCATGGTAAGCTCTTCCGGCGGAAACGTCTTGCCGCAATAGTGGCAAACGCCCTTGGCGAGCTGTTGTTTCCACCAGTCGCTCTTGCGCAGTTCCTTGGCTTTGGCGCGTTCGCGCGCCACGTGCTTCGGGTCTTTTTTAATGTCGATCCAATCGTCTGCCATGTTGCCTCTCCGTAGCTTTGGAAAGTAGTCGTCGGCCTCGGCGGAATCAATGAAAAGCTTTCATTTTGAACGCCGGCCGGCCATGTTGGGTCTTCTGAGCGGAGGACATTATGAAAACGGCGGTTTCATTGTTAGCGATTGCTGCACTCGCCCTGGTCGCGTGTGCCAAAAAGGAGAGTGCGGACATGCCGACGAATAAAGTGGTCAAGACCGATGCGGAATGGAAGGCGCAGCTGACGCCGGAGCAATATCAGGTGACGCGCCGCAAGGGAACCGAGCGCCCCTACACTGGAAAATACTGGGATCATAAGGAGCTCGGCATCTATTCCTGCGTCTGCTGCGGAACCGACCTGTTTCTTTCCGATACCAAGTTTGACTCCGGCTGCGGCTGGCCGAGCTATTTCAGGCCGATCAACGAGACGGTCATCACCGAGCACCGCGACACTTCGCACGGCATGATCCGCACCGAAGTGGTCTGCTCCAAATGCGACGCCCACCTCGGTCATGTTTTTCCCGACGGCCCACCGCCGACCGGCCTGCGCTACTGCATCAACTCCGCCGCCATCAAATTCCGGGCACAAAAAAACTCCGAATGATTCCATCCGGAGTTTGCAGTCGCGTTTGTTGCAGACTTATTTCGGTTCGGCCGGTTTTTCTTCCTTACAGCATTTTTTGCAGGGCTTATAGCCGGCGGCCTTGGCCTCCGCTTCCGACTTAAACTCCGCCGTGCAGGTTTGAGCGGTGTAGTGCGTGCAGGCAGGCTTATGGTAAATCTTGCTCTTGGTGTTGCCCTTCACCGCCACGCCTTCTCCGGCAAACGTCACGGATGCGCAAACAAGCGCGGTCGCCATCAATGTTTTCAGCAGAGTTCTTTTCTTCATTCCTAGCCTCCTTGTGGTTAGTGGTGAGCAACACCCTCGCCGCTCGAAGAAAAGGATATGATCTGAAAATAACATTGCTCTAGCATAAAAGAGCATAAAGAATGGCAATAAATACTAGTATGAAATTGGGCGTTGGGCAGGTGGTTGCCAATTGATCTTTTTGTTTAAAAGGAATATAAAGACGGTTTCATCGGGAGGTTTTTATGAAGGGGATGGTATTGGGAGCAGTTTTCCTGTCGGCGTGTTGGGTATATGCCGATGCGGATGGACTTTATCGGCAGGGGGCGAAGCTTTTTAAATCTGACCCGGCGCAGGCTTGTGAGCTGTTTGTGCAGGCGGCCGAGGCGGGCCAAGTTTCCGCCATGGTTGGTGCGGGACACTGTTTTGAAAATGGTATCGGGACTTCTGTCAATTATGCCAATGCGCTCAGCTATTATGACAAAGCGGCGAGGTATCGCTCGCAGAAGGCTTGCGAAGGCCTTGCCCGAATCTACGCGTCCTGCCCCGATCCCCAATTTCATGATGGCGAGAAGGCGGTTAAGTTTGCCTCGGCTTTGGTCAAGAAGCCGCTGGATGTAAACTATCTTGACCTGCTTGCTGCGGCGCATGCGCGTAATTTCGACTTTGAAACTGCTTCAGTTTACCTGGAAAAATCACTCCGTCTCAAAAGGATGCCGGAGGACATCAGGCAGCAGCGAGTTGGCAGAGTGCGTGCCGGCCTTCCAATTCCTGCATGTACAACAGATGATTGGATCGAGAAGGCCATTGAGCAGAATGCTGGTTGGGCCATTCGCCAAATGGCCTGGAAATGCAGCGACAGTCAGCACCCCTTGTATGATCCTGAAAAAGCTATTGCGTTATGTGACCTTGCCATTGCAAACGGGGACGCAGAGCTGAATGCCTTAAAGGGCGATATCCTGTTGCGTGATGCAAAAGAAGATAGCGATCTGGATGAAGTCATTCAATGTTATGAAAATATTCCTGCATCGTACTTGAACGCGAAGGGGATCAAGAGGCCTGTTCAACACAGAGCTCGTCGTTACCTTAAATCCAGCGGAGATGTTTGCTGGAAATCTTCAGAAAAATACAAAACCGGCTTTAAATCTGAGTATGCACATGACGTGGCAGACGATGGGATTGTGGGTCAATATAGAGAGTATCATCAACCGGCGGATAAGGAATTATCTCAGTTCCTCGCATATCTGGCCGACCTGAAAGGGGTTCCGGAGGCAGAAGGGGCCTGGTCCCAAAAAATTGCCAGGAATTGGAATCGGCGCTGTGGTGCATATTTTGAACTTAGGTACCGTGAAAATCCTCAGGCCAAAGCTGCACTTGAGGCGGGGCAGACATATCTTAATCTAGGAGAAATTGAGCTCGCTGTGTTCTGGCTGGAACAGGCTCTCTCTATGGAGATTGAGAGCGCCACTAGGAAGCTGGTTGAAATTTATGCATGTGGAGACCACCCCGCTCTCTACGATGGCGAAACGGCTGTAGCCTATGCCGAAGCGATGGTTGAGAAAAACAGCAATCCCGATCATAAGCTTCTGACCCTCTTGGCCTGTGCATATGCCCGGAACGGCACTTTTATGAAGGTAACTTCAACGATGCAGGATGCGATCAAAATAACGAAAACCTACAGGTATGGGGAGATGCTGAAAGCCTTCAAGAAAAACAGGGCCTGGCCGGCAAAGCTATAGCCCTGATCATGCGCTCCTGAATATTACACCTTCTCGATGACTGCCGCGCCGAAGGTGAAGCCGCCGCCGAAGGCGGTGAGGCCGATGAGGGCGTCGGGCGCGGTTTTGGGCATGAGCTCGGCCAGCGCGATCGGAATGGTGTTCGACGAGGTGTTGCCGTATTTGCGGATGTGGTTAAACATTTTTTCCGGCGGGCATTTAATCGTCTTGCGGATCGCTTCGATGATGCGCTCGTTGGCCTGATGCGGCACGATTTTCTGCAACTCTTCCACGGTGATGCCGCGTTCGGAGCAGGCGTTGTCGAGCATGTCGATCATTTTGCGCACCGCCAGCTTAAAGACGGTGAGACCTTCCATTTCGATATATTCGCCGCTGCCCATGTTTGGAACATAGAGCACCTTGTCATCAACGCCGGTGGCGGAGAGGAACGGGCGGTTCAGCTTGGCGCCGATATTGCCGGGGCGCTGCTCGCAGCTCACCAGCGAGGCGGTCGCGGCGTCGCCAAAGAGCGCCATCGTTTTCTGATCGTCGTGGTTAACCATCGGCGACAGGGTTTCGGCGGTGATCACGATCACCTTTTTGTCCGGCGCGTTGGTGAGGAAGTCATAGGCGGACTGCATGGCATACATATAGCCAGAGCAGGCCGCGTTGACA
This sequence comes from uncultured Verrucomicrobiota bacterium, assembly GCA_964483355.1. Taxonomy (GTDB): domain Bacteria; phylum Verrucomicrobiota; class Kiritimatiellia; order Kiritimatiellales; family Pontiellaceae; genus Pontiella. Next base: position 56,979 of record CAZABK010000008.1, read on the forward strand.
TCGTGCGCCTGCATCAGCACTTCGCCCTTTTCGGGGCTGAGCGCGTGCAGCACCTTGCAGGCCAGCGACGGCGTCATCGCCAGTGGCGTGCCAGTGGAGCAGATGATGGCGCCGATATCGGAAATCTGCAGCTGCTCTTTTTCGAGCAAATCTTTAGTGGCCTTGACGGCCAGCGTCAGCACGCTTTCGTCGCCGTCGATCCAGTAGCGGTTTTCGATGCCGGTCCGTTTGCGGATCGCTTCGGAATCCCATTCGCCGTGGCCCTGCAGCAGCTCATCGTTGCTGAGATGGCGCGAGCCGAGGACGGTGGTGATATTGGAAATGTATATCGGTTTTTGCTCGAATGTTTTTCCGGCAACCGTAACCGCTTCCGTGACACGGCGTCGCTCCATGACCGGCGTGCCGGGATCTTCCTTGGTGATCGGCTTGAGCTGCGCGGCTTCGTCGGACGCGATTTTAACCATCGGCGTGCCGACGCTCAACGTGTCGCCTTCTGCGCACATCACCTCGGCGACCGTGCCGGAAACCGGCGCAGTAATATCCATCGACGCTTTATCGGCTTCAACGGAGGCAATCAGATCGCCCTCGGCAATCGAGTCGCCGGCTTGGATTTCCAGGCTGGCGACATTAATGGTTTCGTCGGACGGGCTGGAGCCGATGGCCTTGACGATAACGGTTCCGGCTTCCTCCTCGACGGGTTTGTCCCAGTGGATGTCGACGTCGAGCAGTTCGCAGCATTTTTCGAGCGTGCGCTTGAAAGAGGGCAGCACCTCGATCTGGCAGGAAAAGTCGTACGGAATGTAGGTGTCGGGGCGGGTGACGCGCGCGACCTGCACCTCGCCGGCTTTTTCCGAAATGGCCGCGACAATTTCGCCGCCCATGCCGGCGGTCTGGTTGTCTTCGTGGACCACAACGAGCTTGCCGGTTTTCCTAGCGGAGGCGAGGACGGTTTCCTCGTCCCACGGGAAAATGGTGCGCAGGTCGATCACTTCGGCGTTGAGGCCGACTTCGGCGAGCGCTTCGGCGGTGCGTTCGACCACCGGCATTGCGCCGCCCCAGCTGACGAGCGTAATATCCTGTCCGGCGCGCGCCACGCGCGCTTTGCCGATCGGCACATACTGCTTTTCGACGTCGCCGGAAGTCGTGTTGGAGCGGTCATTGATCAGGCTCTTCGGGAAGAAGAAGACCGACGGCCGGCCCGATTCGGAAATGGCGTTAAGCAGGCCGGCGGCATCGGCCGCGGTCGACGGCATAAAGACGTCGACGCCCGGAACGTGCGCGCAGATCGATTCCATCGTCTGGGCGTGGTAGGGGCCGAGGCCGGGGCGATAGGCGCCGGCGATCGACATAATCAGCACCGGTGTTTCCCACTGGCCGTTGGTGCGCCAGTGCATCGCGCCGATTTCGGAAAGAATGTGGCTGTAGGCCACCGGCAAAAAGTCGGCAAACTGCATGAAGGCAATCGGCTTTCCGCCCGCCAGCGCCTGGCCGGTCGAGACGCCGAGAATGGTGTTTTCGGCGAGCGGCGCATTATTGACCTGTTTCGGGAACGCTTGCGACAGGCCGCGAGTGAGGCCGAAAACGTCGCCTTTCGGATCTTCAATATCCTGGCCCATCAGCGTGGTTTTGGAATCGTTGCCGAGGCGCGCCTTGAGTGTTTCGCGCATGGCTTCGAGCATGCTGAGGTCGCGGTTGTCGGCGGTACCGCGATATTCCTCGCGCGGTTCGGGTAGCGGTCTTTTGGCGGTCAGGTCGGCTTTGGGCGTGGTGCCGTTGCGCGCGGTATGAAAGGCCGCATCGACCTGTTCCTTGACTTCGTCTTCAATGGTCTGGACGGCTTCTTCGGCGACGCCGTTGGCCAGCAGCCAGTCGCGCAGATTGGCGCAGGGGTCGGCATTCTGTTTGGCGTGCGCCAGTTCGGCTTCGGAGCGGTACACGGTTTGGTCGTCGGCGTTGGTGTGGCTTTCGAGGCGCTCGACGTTAAAGACGGCGAGCTGCGGCCCGCGGGTGGAGCGCAGTTCGCCGGCGATCTCCTCGAACGCGGCATAGGTTTCGACCGCGTTGGAGCCGTCGATGCGGCGGATCGGCAGGCCGTAGAAGGTGTCGCTTTCGCCGTCGGGCAGGGAGTAGAAGGTGTTGCCCTTGGTGACGGTGGAGAGCGCAAAGCGGTTGTCCTCGACGAGGAAGAGCACGGGCAGGTTGGAGCGAACCGCTTCCGCGACGGCTTCGTAGAAGTCGCCCTGCTGAGTGGCGCCGTCGCCGACGGAGACGAGCACGAACGGATTTCCGTCATCTTCTTTGATGGCCGAGGCGGCGCCGACAGCCTGGAGTACGTTGGCGCCGACGAGGGTCGGGGTGCTCATGATGTTGAGCGACGGATCGCACGGGAAGGCGGGCATGCGCCGGCCGGCGGAGTTGGACTCTTCCTTGCTGAAGAGTCCGTAAAAGACGGTTTCGTGCGAGACGCCGCGGGCATAGGCGAGGGCGCGGTCGCGGTAGTGCAGGTGCAGCCAGTCGTTGTCGATCAGGTGCGGCGCGAGCATAGCGGCGGCTTCGTGACCCGAGGAGGGGATGTAGAAGAAGACTTCGCCGCGCTGCGCAGCGGCAGACTGGAGCTGGTCGGTGTAACGGGAGGCGACCATGTGGCGGTAGATTTCGAGCAGCTTTTCAGCAGGAGGTGTGTTCATCTGTTTTCCGTATCTAATTAAGCACAAATAGTAGGCCAGCCCCGCATATAAGGTCTATTCGGAAATTGGATTATCTCTCCCCTTTGACTCTCGGCGGAATGGTGGTTATGCTGTCTCTTATTAATTGATTTTGAGCCTATGAAAAAACGTGACGTAGATTTGGTTTGTGATGTTGCCGAGCTGATTTCGCTCGCCGAGGATAACCGTGACCGCAAGGAGCTGCTGCAGAATGTGGTGACTTCGGTGGCGAAGCATATGCAGGCCGACGTCTGCTCGATCTATATCTATGATGAAGAGGATAAGGAGCTGACGCTGCGGGCTACGGAGGGGCTGGATGCCAGTGCGGTCGGTGCAGTGAAGCTCAAGCTGGGCGAGGGCATCACGGGCCGCGCGATGCGCGAATTGCGGCCAATTTGCGTCGGCTCGGCATCGCAGAGCGCGGCCAATAAATTTTTTCCGGGCATCCACGAAGAGGATTATGAGGCGTTTCTGACGGTGCCGATTTTGCGCGGGCTGCGCCGCATCGGGGCCCTGGTGGTGCAGGCGCGCGAGGCCAACTATTTTGTCCCGAATGATGTCAAGGCCCTGCGGGCCATCGCTGCGCAGCTGGCGACGATGATCGAAAACGTGCAGCTGCTCTCCGAGGCGCGCGAGGAGGCCGAGGCACCGCCGGCGCCGGCGGTGAAAAAGACCGTAATGGAAAGCATCCTGCGCGGCCGCTCGGCCAGTCCCGGAACGGCGCGCGGCCGGGCGCTTACGCTCAATTCCGGGCAGAGCGAAAGCTGCATGCTTCCCGACCCCGCCTCCGAGCCGTATACGCTGGAGGATTTCAAGGCGGCGATGAAAAAAACCGTGCGCCAGATCGATAAGCTGCAGCGGCAGACCAGCGAGGAGCTGGCCGATGTGGCGGTCCTGATTTTCAGCGCCCATCTGCTGATTCTTGAAGACGAGCAGTTTGCCGGGCGTATCGGCAAGCTCATTGACGAGGGCATGCCGGCCGTCAAAGCCATTGCGACGGTCGTGAACGAATATGTCGAGGTGTTCTCGAAGAGCAAGATGCCGCTCATCCGTGAAAAGGTGCTCGATGTTAAGGATCTGGGCAACCGCCTGACGCGCAACCTGCTCAACGAAGAGGCGGACGAGTGCGACTATCGCGGACAGATTCTCATTGCCCACGAGCTGCTGCCTTCCGATATCCTCAAGCTTTCGGCCGAAAACGTAGAGGGTTTCATTGTCAGCAGCGGCGTCACCTCGCACAACGCGATCATCTGCCGTTCGTTGGGCATTCCGATGGTGGCCATCAGCCGCGAGCTGGCCGACGGCATTCCTGATGGCGAAGAGCTGCTGATGGATGCCGAGCAGGGCATCATCTATCTGCAGCCGGGCGAAGAGGTGTATGCCAAATACCGCGACCTCGACGATGCCTGGCAGGCGCTGCATAACGCGTCGGACATGAAAGAGCAGACGCTGACGAAGTGCGGCGAAGCGGTGCACATCTACGCCAACATCAACCTGCTGAGCGATCTGCATCCGGCGCGCCAGTTTAAGGCCGAGGGCGTCGGCCTCTACCGCTCCGAGTTTCCGTTCATTGTCCGCAACGATTTCCCGACCGAAGAGGAGCAGTTTATCATCTATAAAAAGCTCGTCGACCAGATGGATGGACGGACGGTTACGTTCCGCACGCTGGATATCGGCGGCGACAAGATGCTCTCCTACTACTCAAACGTCAACGAGGCCAACCCGTTCCTCGGCATGCGCGCCATCCGCTTCTCGCTGCAGAACAAGGATATTTTCTGCCAGCAGCTGCGCGCCTTCCTGCGCGCCGGTGCCGAAAGCCGCACGCGCATCATGTTCCCGCTCATTTCGTCGGTCGATGATTTTGTGGCCGCGCGCGACATTGTTTATGAATGCATGGACGAACTGGACGGGGAGGGCATTCCCTTCAGCCGCGAAACCCAGCTGGGCGTGATGATGGAACTGCCGTCAGCCGTCGAGGTGGTTGATGAGCTCGCGCAGGAGGCCGATTTCCTTTCCATCGGTTCCAACGACCTGATTCAGTACATGCTCGCCGTTGACCGGACCAACGAACAGGTTTCCAAGCTTTATCTGGCGCATCATCCGGCCATTCTCCGGGCGATTAACCGCATTGTCTCTGCCGGACGGACCCACGGGAAGGACGTTTCAATCTGCGGCGACCTTTCGACCGATCCGCGCATGCTCCCGTTCCTGCTCGGCATCGGGCTGAAAAATTTCAGCATCGATATCGTCAATGCGCCCACGGTGCAGCGGCTGGTTAATGCCATCACACTTGAAGAGGCGCAGGAAACCGCAAATGCCATGCTCAAATTTGGCCGGATCAGTGAGGTTGATGCCTTTCTGGTTGACCGCAATCTTGCGCCTGAAACCGAAGCTTAGGCCGGTTTTCAGGCGTCCATGCGGACAGGGTTGAAGTCGGCTGTGGCCGATGCTCCAAAATTGTGCCCATCGCCGCAATAGCTACATAAATGTCATTGCGTGGCGGCGTGGATTGCTTTTTGTCTTTTTTGTTACTCCTTTGTTTGCAGTGATTTGCAGTGCCTTGCGCTTGGTGGCATACCTCCTGCAAAAGGGTGCCCGTTCCGCCACCGTGGGTGGTTCGTTCGATTGTGTAACCTTAGGAGGATGCAAAATGAAAAAGACAATGAAAGCCGCGATGCTTGTGCTCGCAATCTGTGCCTTCGCTCTGCCGATGGCTTCCCTGGCTGAAGAGGCCGCGCCGGAAATGACGGCCGCCGATGCCATGTTTACCGTAAACAACACCTGGATGATGGTTGCCACCTTCCTCGTGTTTATCATGCACCTGGGCTTTGCCATGGTTGAAACCGGCCTGACCCGTGCGAAAAACTCAGTCAACATTCTGTTCAAAAATACCGCCATCCCGGCGATCGGTCTGCTGACCTATACGTTGATCGGCTTCAACCTCATGTATCCGGGCGAATGGCTGGTTGACGGCATTCTGCCGAAAATCGCGCTGGGCGTCGGAACCGATGCCGCCGGGCTGACGGCTGCCTACAACCCGGGTTACACCTACTGGACCGATTTCCTGTTCCAGGGCATGTTTGCCGCGACTGCGGCTACCATTGTTTCCGGTGCAGTAGCCGGCCGCGTTAAACTCGGGCCGTTCCTGATCTTCTCCACCATCTATGTTGCGCTTGTCTATCCGTTCGTCGGTTCCTGGAAATGGGGCGGCGGTTGGCTCGACGAACTCGGCTTCTATGATTTTGCCGGCTCGACCCTCGTCCACTCCGTCGGCGGCTGGGGCGCGCTCGCGGGCATCATCCTGCTCGGACCGCGCATCGGCAAATATGTCAACGGCAAGGTCAAGGCCATCATGGGGCACAACATGCCGCTGCTCACCATCGGCGTATTCCTGCTGTGGCTCGGCTGGTTCGGCTTCAACGGCGGTTCCGTGCTGTCGGCTGATCCCGGTCTCGTGTCCTACGTGCTCGTCACCACCTCGCTCGCTGCTGCTGCCGGCATCATGGGATCGATGGCCGCTTCCTGGACCATCCAGAAAGAGCCCGACCTCACCATGGTACTCAACGGCTGCCTGGCCGGTCTCGTGGGCATCACCGCCGGCGCCGACGTGATCTCCGTTCCGTGGGCCATCGTGGTTGGTTTCATCTGCGGTGCAGTTGCCGTGATCTCCGTCATGGTCTTTGACCGCCTCAAGATCGACGATCCGGTTGGTGCGACCACGGTCCATCTGGTCTGCGGTATTCTCGGAACGCTGTTCGTGGCGCTCAGCCCGGATCATACCCTGCTCCCGCAGTTGATCGGTATCCTGTCCTACGCCGTTGTCTGCTTCCCGGCCGCCTTCATCATCTTCCTCGTGTTGAAGAAGACCGTCGGCATCCGCGTCAGCAAGGAAGAGGAGCTCAAGGGGCTCGACCTCGGCGAGCACGGTATGGAGGCCTACCACGGATTCCAGTTCTTCACGAATGTCTAAGGAGTGCTAAGGGTTGGGTTTTAAGTGTTAAGTCCTCTATCCGGGAGCTTGCTTAAAACCTAACACCAAAAACTTAAAACTGAAAAACGACGAAGGAGTTTATCATGAAACTGATTATTGCATACATCCAGCCCGAAGCCCTCAACGACGTCAAGCAGTCGCTCTACGACGCTGAAGTCTACAAAATGTCCATCACCAACGCGATGGGCTGCGGCCAGCAGAAGGGCTATCACGAAACCTACCGCGGCGCGGACATCGAGGTGAACCTGCTCAAGAAGGTGCGCATGGAGATTGCCGTGAACGATGAATTTGTTGAAGCCACCACCGACGCCATCATCAAGGGCGCGCGTACCGGCAACATCGGCGACGGAAAGATTTTCGTGGTCGACCTGCCCGAATGCATCCGGATCCGCACCGGGGAAAAGGGCCAGGAAGCCATCGGTTAATAAAAAGTACGAAGACCGAAAAACCCCAAGACGCAAATTTCCAATGTTCGAAAAAAAAAAGTTGAAAACCACGGCATCGGCCGTTTTGAGATTCGGAATGGTTTCGAATTTGGGTGCTTCGGAATTCGGATTTCCTGAATTCCCCGCCGTAACGACGCGGGATTCAGGGTAACCCCTCTCTCTCCTCCTCGTGTCCCGAGCATCCCCGGGACACACTGTGCCCGACCGTCGCGAGACGGGCGGGCGCTTTTTTTTTTAAGGTTTGTAGCCGGGATCGCCGATCCGCCTACAATTTTTTCGCCAGCTCCCACATCGCGCTGACGACCGGGCGCTTAAGGTTGCGTTTGGCGGAGCAGAGGCCGACCACGTAGGGATCAAGCTTGGGGGCGCGGGAAATCCTGACCACCTCGTTGCGCAGCGGACTGCGTTCGAGCGCCAGTTCCGGAACAATGCCGACGCCGGCGCCGAGGCGAACCATGGCAATCAGCGCTTCATTACCCGACACCTCGGTGGAAATGTTGGGCGTCACCTTATGCTGCCGCAGCCAGGCGTCGAGCCGGTGGCGGGCGGTTCCGGAGCGCGGCACCACGAGCGGGACCCGCGCTGGATCAAAGGGTTTGGGCAGCTCCATGTTTTGGGGCGCAATAAAAACGAGCGGCGTTTCGGCCAGCGGCATAAATTCGAGCCGCGCAAGTTTTTGGTCGGGCAGGGCGGCGACGGCGAGATCGATCTCGCCGCTGAGCACCTGTTCAACTGCGCGCTCGGCGGCGCCGGTGCGCAGTTCGAGGTGAACGTCGGGATAGGCCGTGCGGTAAGCTTCGAGCAGTTCGGGCAGCAGGCTGTAGACCGCCGTGATCGAGGCATAGAGCGACAGCGTGCCGGAAACCGCCTTGTGCGGCGAAAGCGAGTCCTGAAAATGGGTCCACTCCTGCGTCGCGGTGCGGGCATAGGCCAGCAGCTGGCGGCCGGCATCGGTGAGCGCCACGCTGCGGTTGTCGCGCAGGAAAAGTGGCTGGCCGACCTCTTCCTCCAGTCGTTGGATGGTGCGCGTCAGCGCCGACGGGCTCAGGTTGCACGCCCGGCTCGCTTTGCCGAAGTGCAGCAGCTCCGCGGTTTTAATGAAAGTTTCCAGTGCCTGAATATCCAATGGTAAGTCGTAATGCGTAATTCGTAATGCGCAGAACGGTTACGCATTAGTCGTTACGGATTACGCTCCTTGTGTTTCTTGTTTCGCAATGCAGTGTGCCAAATAATTCAATTTACGCAACAACCGAGTTGGCGTAAGTTCCGCCTGTTCAATTTAACGACAAACAGGAGAAAACAAATGGCTGAAAATTATTTCAACACGCTCAGCATGAAGCTGAAGCTTGAAGAGCTCGGCACCTGCCGCTTCATGGATGCATCCGAATTCGCCAACGGCTGTGAATATGCCAAGGGCAGGAAAATCGTCATCGTCGGCTGCGGCGCCCAGGGCCTCAACCAGGGCCTCAACATGCGCGACAGCGGACTCGACGTTTCCTACACGCTACGTGCGGCGGCCATCGAAGAAAAGCGTCAGTCCTACCTCAACGCGACTGAAAACGGCTTCAACGTCGGCACCTACGAAGAAATGCTTCCGACCGCCGACATCGTCATGAACCTCGCTCCCGACAAGCAGCACACCAACGTGGTCGAAACCGTTGTTCCGCTGATGAAGGAAGGCGCCACCTTCTCGTATGCGCATGGCTTCAACATTGTTGAAGAAGGCATTCAGATCCGCAAAGACCTCACCGTCATCATGGTTGCCCCCAAATCCCCGGGTTCGGAAGTGCGCGAAGAATACAAGCGCGGCTTCGGTGTTCCGACGCTGATCGCCTGCCACCGCGAAAACGATCCGAACGGCGACGGCATGGAAATCGCCAAGGCTCTGTGCTGCGCGCAGGGCGGCGACCGCGCCGGTGTTCTGGAATCCTCCTTCGTGGCGGAAGTGAAGTCCGACCTCATGGGCGAGCAGACCATCCTCTGCGGTATGCTCCAGGCCGGCGCTATCCTCTGCTTCAACAAAATGACCGAAAACGGCATCGACGCGGGCTATGCGTCCAAGCTGATTCAGTATGGTTGGGAAACCATCACCGAAGGCCTGAAGCAGGGCGGCATCACCAACATGATGGACCGTCTCTCCAACCCGGCGAAGCTGAAAGCCTTCGACCTGGCCGAAGAGCTGAAAGTCATCATGCGTCCGCTCTTCGAAAAGCACATGGACGACATCATCACCGGCGAATTCTCCCGCATCATGATGGAAGACTGGGCCAACGACGACGTCAACCTGCTGACCTGGCGTAAGGAAACCGGCGAAACCGCGTTTGAAAAGACGCCGGCCGGCGACATGGAAATTTCCGAGCAGGAATACTACGACAACGCCATCCTGATGGTGGCGATGGTTAAAGCCGGAGTTGAGCTCGCGTTCGAAGCAATGGTTGAAGTCGGCATCAAGCCGGAATCCGCCTACTACGAGTCGCTGCACGAAACGCCGCTCATCGCCAACACGATTGCGCGTAAGAAGCTGTTCGAAATGAACCGCATCATTTCCGACACCGCCGAATACGGCTGCTACCTCTTCGCACACGCCTGTGTTCCGCTGCTGAAGGACTTCATGGCCAAGGTCGACACCGACGTGATCGGTAAAGGTCTCGAGCTGAAGGACAACGCGGTCGACAACAAGACGCTCGTCGAAGTCAACGCCGAGATCCGCTACCACGAAGTGGAAATCATCGGCGAAGAGCTCCGTGCCGCCATGAACGGCATGAAGTCGCTCTAATTGGTGGGGCGGGCTTTCCAGCCTGCCCTGCGAACTGGGCAGACAGGAATGTCTTGCGCCTCTTCGGAAACGGAGGGGCGTTTTTTTGTAGACGAAGCTTCCAGCTTCGTTACGCGGATGTGAGTTCAAGTCTATGCTCTGGCTTGCGCCATCGCATCGACCTCTTCGTTGATCATCTGCTTGACCCATTGAGGGGATTTAACGGTGCAGTATCGGCCCCATGCCATGATCCAGCGTTTGACTTCCAGATCGCCTTTGGCCGTAAACTCCAGTTCAACCTTCCCGCTCTTCTGAACTTTGACTTTTTGGTTGGGGTGCCATTCGCGTTCGAGCACGGAGTCAGCGACTTCTTTATCAAAAATCAGCTTTACCGTGAATGGCTCGTTGTCGCCCGCAAAGCGGCTGAGCGTATTGGATAGGAAGTCCTCGGCATCAAAGCCATTGGCAATGATCCCGAGAATATGCGGAAAAGGCAAACCAAACACAAACTACTCCTAATAATAGAAAATAAGGTTAAGTCTTCTGAGAGCCATGATCAGACCGAGCGTTATGCTGAGTGGGCAGAAAATCCTGTTTTCCCAATATCTTCATCTCCGAAAGACAATGACCCATCCAGAGTAAATAGTTTAGCCAAGGGTCTGCTCTATCTAACCCCAAGTGGCTCGACCCCTGCGAAGGACGATCAATTTCTAAGTATGTCCTACCAACATTTCACAGACATGGTTCTTATTCCCTGCCTCCGAAATTCAAAGTTAACATCGCGCGGAGGAATTTTGCTTGCTGAATATATGGAAGCTCTGTCCGACGCAGGATATTGCCTAATTCCACGCGATCGAGAATGCGCGAGGAATATTCTAAGAGACTATGACGAAACCCTAAAAGAGCTCATTTTGGCTGCTGAGCAGGTCAAAGATCCCGAAGGAGAATTAGGGGCAAAGGGCAATTCACGAGTCACGCTGCGTGATCTCCATATAGCAGGCCATCTTAGAGATGGGGATGAGTTTGAGCTCATTGTCGGGTCTAAAAGCGGAGATAAAATTGTTTTCAAAGCATCAAGCGAAGGCTTTGCTGTTGATGAGGACGTATACTCCACGCCATCAGCTGCCGTAAAGGCACTGCTTGGAGAACATGTGACATATAATGGATGGAGTTGTTTTAAGAGAGTCTCTGACGGAAGCGATCTTTTTAAACTTCGCGAACGTTATCAGCAAGAGGAAGGAGCAAGGATAGACCAAGAGAAAATAGACTCATTCAGTGATGAAGCTTGTAATTACGCGAATGCTGTATTGCAAAACCGAATGACAGAATTTGAATTGCTGGAAAAGGCAATCAAAGATGTTGATGATTCGGGCTTTGCTCTTCCGGAAAAATATACTGCCAAATCATGGACGAACTTTGATTATAGCTTCTTAAAGCAGAGCCTTGATTTAGATGAGGCGGGAGGTGTCCCTGCATATTTCAAAGGCAGGGAAGGCAAAAAGAGCGAATTGGGTTCGGTCTCTCTGGATAGGAAACCATACAGAATATCATATTCGGAAAAAGATATGAGTGCGTTGGATGCTACCCGAAAAGCCGCCAAGGAAACCGATCAAATCAATAAGTCAAACTCCTATAGATGGGCGCAGTATTGGTATGTGACAGCTCAAACATCAAGAGGATGCACCAAGTTCAATGATCAAACATTTATTCAAGTTTATGAGCAGTTGCAAAAAAAGCAGAATGGATAAATTGAAACAGTGGATAAGATAG
>CAZABK010000009.1:0-63943 GCA_964483355.1 uncultured Verrucomicrobiota bacterium
GTTGCTCACTGCTGTCATGAGCCTGATCGCAATCCTTTTTGCGCGGGACGTTGCGCCGCACATCGTCATTGTCGGCGGACTGCTGCTTTTCGGCGCCGTCTTTGCGCTCAACTCAAGCGTTCACTCTTTTCTGGTGCTCGATTATGCCGACGGCGAGAAAGCGGCGGTCAATGTGGGCTTCTACTACATGGCCAATGCCATGGGGCGCCTGATCGGCACCCTGTTCTCCGGACTCCTCTTTCAGTGGGGCGGCGTCCTCTGGGCCCTGGCCGGTTCTGCTGTTTTCCTCGGGCTGACATCCTGCATAACGCTGTTTCTCCCGAAAGGAAGAGTCAGCGAGAGCAAGGGCGTTTGAGGTTTAAGCAGAGGGTTCTGTGCCGCGCCTACTCAGTCGGCTCAGTTACGGTTTTAGCCGTCCACTGCAGGTCGGTGATCTGCAGCGTGGTTTTGTTGCCGCTCTGCTTGTCGGCGATTTCAAGATCCTTGGCGACCCACATGCCGTCGATCTTCTTGATGCTTTTAATCTTCATGCGGCGGAGTTCCTTCTTGGCCGCATCGAGGGTCTGTGCCTCGAGCAGCATGCCCATCTTTTTTTCGATCCAGAGCCGCATGGTGTTTTTCGAATCGGGAACCGGAACATCAACCACATAACATTCGCGGTTAATCTTTTTGTCTTCCTTCACCAGTTTGGCGTCGGGCCACCAAAGGACGGAAAAGCTGAGATCGGCCCAACTCATGCCGGTGCCGAGAATGTGATTCGTCGGTGAATTTTCGCTGTTGGAAAACTGATAGCTTGGCCGGTCGTCGTTCCAGGTAATACCCAGCGATTCCTCACCGATGCGATAGGTCGCCGACGGCTCGGCAGCGCCCCAGTTCAGTTCCATCTCCACGGGAAGGTTTGCTTTGGTGAAACCCTTCTGGGTGCGCACCTTCAGCGAGCCGGTCAACTTGAGCGGATCGGCTGGCAGCTTGGTGCGTACCATCGCAAGAATCTCATCGCCGCTCGATAGTTCGGAATAGCTGCAGGAAACACAGCAGAGCATAAAAATAAGCAACAACAGTTTTTTCATTTCTTATCACCCGCTTTGCTGGAGATCACGGAGGGCCACAGAGGTTTTGTTTTCTGTGACCTCTGTGGTAAAAGTTAGTTTTCCTCGGAAAGTTTCAGCGCATAGCGCAGCGCCTGACCGATGGTGCTGACGGTTTTAAAGGTCAGCTTCTTTTTCACATCGTCCGGAATGTCCGCGAGGTCGATTTTGTTTTTGTCCGGCAGCATGATGTGCTTGATGCCGGCGCGCGCGGCGGCGAGCACCTTTTCCTTCACACCGCCGACCGGCAGGACGCGGCCGCGCAGCGAGATTTCGCCGGTCATGGCGAGATCGGGCCGGACGGGCTGGTTCCGCAGCATCGAAAGAATCGCCAGCGAGATCGCAACGCCGGCCGACGGGCCGTCCTTGGGCGTGGCGCCGGCGGGCACATGAATGTGGATGTCGGACTTTTCGAGCAGCGCTTCATTCAGCTTGAAGGTTTTGGCGTTGGCGCGCAGATAGCTGAGCGCCGCGCGCGCAGATTCCTTCATTACTGCCCCGAGCGAGCCGGTCAGAATGAGGCCGCCCTTGCCGGACATGCGCGTGGCTTCGATGAAGAGAATATCGCCGCCGTAGGGCGTCCACGCCAGACCGGTCACGACGCCGGGCAGCGCTTTGCGCTCGGCGACATCCTTCTCGATTTTCACTGGGCCGAGGAAGCCCTTGAGCTTGCGTTCCGTCACTTCCACCGGGCGGGTCTTGCCTTCGGCGAAGCCGCGCGCCACCTTGCGGCAGACGTTGGCAATCTGCCGTTCGAGGTTGCGGACGCCGGCCTCGACGGTGTAGCCGGAGATGATGCCTTCGAGCGTTTCCTGCGTAAATTTAACCTGCGTGCGTTTCAGACCATGTTCCTTGATCGCCTTCGGCACGAGGTAGCGGCGGGCAATGTGCACCTTTTCCTGCAGCGTGTAGCCGGAGATCCGGATCACCTCCATGCGGTCGAGCAGCGGGCCGGGAATGGTGTCGAGCATGTTGGCGGTGGTGATGAAGAGCACCTTGGAAAGATCAAACTGCACGTCGAGATAGTGATCCTGGAAGGTGGAGTTCTGTTCGGGGTCGAGCACTTCGAGCAGGGCCGAGGCGGGGTCGCCGCGGAAGTCCTTGCCGACTTTGTCGATCTCGTCGAGCATGATGACGGGATTGTTGCTGCCGCAGCGCCGCAGACTTTCGATGATGCGGCCGGGCATGGCGCCGATATAGGTGCGGCGGTGGCCGCGAATCTCGGCTTCGTCGTGCATGCCGCCGAGCGACATGCGCACAAATTCGCGGCCCAGCGCGCGGGCGACCGATTTGCCGAGCGAGGTTTTGCCGACGCCGGGCGGTCCGGCGAGGCAGAGGATCGGGCCCTTCATATCCGCCTTGAGCTTGAGGACGGAGAGATATTCGAGGATGCGCTCCTTCACCTTTTCAAGGCCGTAGTGGTCCTTGTTCAGGATTTTTTCCGCGGCGAGAATGTCGAGATGATCCTCGGTGGATTTGTTCCACGGCAGTTCGGCCATCACATCGAGATAGGTGCGGATCACGCCGTGTTCCGGCGAGGCGGGCGGTACGGCGCGCAGGCGCTGAAGTTCCTTTTCGGCCGCTTCTTTGGCCTCGTCCGGGAGGCCGGTTTTTTCGAGCTTTTTCTCGAGCTCGAGGATTTCGGTGGCCTGCGGATCCTCTTCGCCCAGCTCGCTCTGGATGGTTTTGAGCTGTTCGCGCAGGAAAATTTCGCGCTGGGTTTTGGTGAAGGTTTCGTGAACCTTGTTCTCGATCTTGCTGCCGAGTTTAAGGATCTGGTATTCGCGGTTGAGGAATTCCATCAGGATTTCCAGCCGGTGCGCAGGGTGGTTGTCGGCCAGCAGGTTTTGGCGGACCTGCACCGGAATCGGCAGGTTGGTGGCGATCAGGTCGGCCAGCTGCGCCGGGGTGTTCATGTTAAAGATGGCAATCGTCAGCTCGTCCGGCATGGCCGGCGACATGGCGACAATTTGCTGGAACTGTTCGGAGGCGTTGCGTTCCATGGCTTCGGCTTCGAGCGAATCGCTTTGAACTTCCTCGATCATCCGATAGCGGGCGGTGGGATATCCCTCTTCGCAGATCAGCTCCGTCAGCTCGCAGCGCGAAAGGCCCTCCACAAGCACATGGGTCGTGCCGTCGGGAAAGTTGAGCGTTTTGATCATACGGGCGACGCAGCCGACGCGGTAGATGTCGTCCTGGGTCAGATTGGTTTCGTCGATCTCTTCTTTGCGCTGCAGCGCCGTGACAAAATGCGGCGTGCGCGTTGAGAGGTCGGCGACCAGCTTTTTGGATTCCTCGGTTGTGATCACCAGCGGCGCCACCATCTGCGGGAAAAGGACAAAGTTTTTCAGCGGCATGACCGGCAGCAGATCGGGAACCTCCTGCTCGGGTACGATTTCAATCTCAACGTCGTTGGTGTCTTCCTGTGCGCTCATAAATCCGTTGTTCACTATTAATTGGTTCATTGCAAGAGTAGGGCAGACTGCGCTTAATGTCTGGAAAAATGAGCACCAAATTCAGCGCCGGCATGGCACGAATATTTTTTTCTGGGCAAGGGTTGTTTAAAAGGGCTTAATCTTTTTGCACATACGCGGGGGATGAGCAAGGGGGTTAAATGCTTTCGCAAGTTAATTCTGGTGCCGTGGTCGGGATCGAAGCGTTTCCGGTCGAGATCGAAGTGAATGCCGGACACGGCGAACCCAAGGTTGTCATTGTCGGCCTGCCCGACGCCGCTGTAAAAGAGAGCTCCGACCGTGTCTGGACGGCGCTCATCAACTCCGGGTTCCGGCCGCCGATGGGACGCACCACCATCAACCTGGCGCCGGCCGACATGAAAAAGGAGGGGCCGAGTTTTGACCTGCCCATCGCGCTCGGAATTATTGCCGCGCTTGACGATCTTGCCGCCGACCTGCTTCCGCGCATCTGCATTGTCGGCGAGCTGGCGCTCAGCGGAGCGGTACGCAAAGTCCGCGGCGTCCTGCCGATTACCCTCATGGCGCGCAACGCCGGCTGCAAGGCCATCATGGTCCCCGCCGAAAATGTCGAGGAGGCCGCGGTTGTTGACGGCATCAAGGTTTTCCCGGTGCGCAATCTGCGCGAGGCCGCCGATTTTCTCAATCAGGATATCAAGCTCGATCCCTACCACCTCGACATTGAATCCGTCTTCGAGGCCAATAGTCTTTATGAAGATGACTTTGCTGATGTCAAAGGGCAGGAGTCGACCAAACGCGCGCTCGAGGTGGCAGTCGCCGGCGGGCATAATCTGCTGATGCTCGGGCCGCCCGGAACCGGCAAGAGCATGATTGCCAAGCGCATTCCCTCCATTCTGCCGCCGATGTCGCTCGATGAAGCGCTGGAGACCACCAAGATTCACAGTATTTCCGGCTCGCTCAAATCGCATCAGGCGCTGGTGGCGCGCCGACCATTTCATTCGCCGCACCACACCATTTCCGACGCGGGCCTGCTTGGCGGCGGAACCAATCCGATGCCCGGCGCGGTCAGCCTCGGCCATAACGGCGTCCTCTTTCTCGATGAACTGCCCGAGTTTCAGCGCAGTGTGCTCGAGGTGATGCGCCAGCCGCTCGAAGACGGCGAGGTTACCATTGCGCGCGCCGCCGCGAGCGTCACCTATCCCTGCCGCTTCATGCTCGTCGCGGCCATGAACCCGTGCCCGTGCGGCTATCAGACCGATCCCAAGCGCGAATGCCGCTGTTCGCCGCCGCAGATTGCGCGCTACCGCTCCAAGATTTCCGGGCCGCTGCTCGACCGCATCGACATCCATGTCGAGGTGCCCGCCATCGGATACGAACAGCTGACGAAGCTGGAAAAGGGCGAACCGTCGGCCGCCATCCGCAAGCGCGTCGTTGGCGCGCGTAAGGTTCAGCAGGAGCGCTATCGCAACGAAGCCTCCGTCCATTGCAACGCCAACATGCGTAGCAAAACCCTGCACCAGACCTGCCGTATGGAATCTGACGCAGAACAGGTTTTACGCACCGCCATGGCGGACCTGAATTTTAGTGCCCGCGCCTATGACCGGATTCTCAAAGTCGCCCGCACCATCGCCGACCTTGCGGGAGCTGAAACCATCCGGACGCCGCATATCGCCGAGGCCATCCAATACCGCACGCTCGACCGGCAGTTGTGGGTTTAGATGAAGAATCCTAATTGGTGGCATAGTTAATGCTAATAGCTCTGGTTAGGTGTTTTATGAAGCTGGTATCCAAAGACAGACTGTCATTTATTCTCTTTCTTGCCGTTCTCTATGCGGCAACCGGGTGGGTGGTCCATATGGCGACCACCCGTGTATGCGAAACTACGGAGGAATATACTGCGCTCCGCAGAGCCATGCTGGTGTTGCTGGCTCCGTTGCTGATGAAGTATATACTTCAGCTCGGGTGTGCGCCGCTGTATAGCATGGCGCGCTGTTTCCGCGAGCGGAAAGCTTCGGATGCGCCGCTTTCGGTTTCGGTGCTGATTCCCGCCTGGAACGAAGAGGTGGGGATTGTTAAAACTATTCAGTCGGTTCTGGATACGAACTATCCGGATTTGCAGATCGTTGTCATTAATGACGGTTCCACCGACGGCACGCATGAGATCGTGAAGCGCTTTGTTGCCGATTTTGAAGAGCCGGCCGCCGCCCCGGCATCCATCACCTATCTTTGCCTCGCCAACGGCGGCAAGGCGGCCGCCATGAATAACGGGCTTCTTCATGCCCGCGGCGATATTGTCGTCACGGTCGATGCGGACAGTGTCATGGCGCCCGACGCCCTCGACAACCTCGTGAAATGCTTTGCCGATTCGAAGGTGGCCGGCGTCGCGGGCAATGTGGTGGTTGCCAACCGCCGGAAGCCGATCGAGTGGATGCAGCAGCTGGAATATCTGTACGGTTTCTTTTTCAAGCGGGCCGACTCGCTGTTTAACTCGGTCTACATCATTGGCGGCGCGGCGGCCGCTTATCGTCGTGAAGTGCTCAACGAGCTGGGTGGTTTTGATCATTCGATCATCACCGAAGATATCGAAATGTCGACCCGCATCCTGAAGCACGGCTATAAAACGCGCTATGCCGCCGATGCGGTGGTTTATACCGAAGGCCCGTCGGAGCTTAAAGGCCTCTGCAATCAGCGTCTGCGCTGGAAGTATGGCCGGCTCCTGACCTTTGCCCGGCACCGCAGCCTTTTCTTCAGCCTGCGGCCCGGAACCAATCCCTACCTGAGCTGGTTGCTGCTGCCGCTGGCGGTCTACGCCGAGCTGCTGTGTCTTGCTACGCCGCTCCTGTTTCCCGTTTTCATGGTCTGCACCATTGGCACCCACGACTATATGTCGCTGGTCGTTGTCATCGGGCTGCTCTCGGCGGTGCTGGGCATGCAGTTGCTGATGGATCCCCGCCGTCGATTCCACAGCAACCTGATACTGCTGATGCCGGTCGCATGGTTGCTCTTCTATGCCGTGGACATGGTGGAACTGCAGGCGCTGGTTCGCAGTATTCATCGCCTGGCCACCCGTAAAGAGCTGAGGTGGCAGAAATGGGTGCGGGTCGGCATTCTGGACGAAACCCGAACCGTGGTTGCCCCGAGCTGAGCCCCCTGCACGGTAAAATACTCTCCAGCATTTGCCTTCGTTTATCGACCGTACCCCAGGGATTGGCGGAATGATGAAATAAGCTGGTGCTCTATTCTTGGAGGCAGGTGCCGGACGTCTATGCCAAGCGATGGTTGATCATTAGTTCCGCCCTCACGAACGAGCAGCTGTCTGCGTGCATTCTGTTGCTGGCCGGCCGGTTTAGATTGCGAGAATCTGCTGATCCATGGGATCGCCCTCACTGAGATAGGACTCGGTACGAAACTCATTGGCCTCCCGAAGCCGTCTTAGCACTTCGCAGATGACATCCACTTCCTTGATGCTTTCTTCGATCTCGGTGATTTCCTCCAGCGACTGCGCCCGTTCTTTCAGCATGAACAAACGCATCCGCAAGATCGTTGCCGGTTGTCCCAGATGATGGCAGGCGGCTCCGAGGCTTTGGATCATCACCCGGTGCCGTTCTGCCTGCATCAGAGATTGCTGTTGCTTTTCAAGTGCCTTGCGCAATTTGGCTTCGACCTTGTACTTCTCTTCAATCAGTCGCAGGCGGTTTGCCATTTCGCATAGAATGGCATTGATGCCGAATTCGATGTATTTCAGATCGTCGCTGCTTCCTACCTCGTCGAGCATTACCTGTTCGGGCAGTGTGCCCTCTGCGACTTCTGTAATTAACCGCCGCAGTTTGACGATGCTTTGTGAATATTTTCGCAGAACGAAATAACCTGAAACCGAGATGGCAATGGTGCAGCAAAAAACAGGCAGCACCGTCAGGGCAGACGGACTTTCTTTGCTGTACAGCATTGCCCCCATATAGAAAAAGGCGAGGGCTGGGATCGCCGACATCAACCCGATGGCTAGTTTCACCTGGCTGTTGGCATCTTGTTTGTTCAAAGGTGAGAGTAATGAAAACTTGTTCATGCAGGTTCTCCTCCTTGATGGCCATGCTTGGTTTGACTCTCCCTTGCCGCCTCACGACTGGTTGTTTTATATCTTTCCTGAAAGACCGTCAGCATGGATCCCCCCAGCCGGTTTGGTGTTTTCGCGAAAACTTAAATGAGGCATCGGCTATGCAAAATTCTTATTTACCGGATGTGCACAGCCGGGGGAAGCATAAACATTACCCAGCTGTAATTATAGTGCGGCTTGCGGCATTGCCATCAGACTGTAGTATTATTCAGTCAAGGCTTGGCTTGGGCGTTTGCACGCTACGCAAAACAGCGGTCAATTTCGGTAGCGGCGTTTTTGCCGAAGAGAATTTTGGCGGCTTCGGGCAGGCCGGGGTCGCAGCGTAGCGAGGCGCGGTGCTCAACGAGCGCCAGCATGGAGCGCCGCCGTAGAAAATCGTCCAGATGCAGAACCATCTCCTTTTCAGCCATGTGATGCAGCTCGGCGCGGATAAAGTCCTGAAGGACGGTTTGGGTCATGGTTGGATCGGTCCGGATTTTTTCCAGCACACCAAAGGCGTCCTTGCTGTAGCGGCGCCACAGTTTGGAAATCTGTTTTTCATCCACTCCGCATTTTTTGCATTCGGACTGGAAGCGGGCGCGCTTCTGCTTTGAGGGTTCGCCATACCATGGCTTCAGTGGTTGATAGAGCGGAATGCCGAATGAGCTGACGATGCCGGCCACCTTTTCGCCGACGTTCAGGCAGTCGCCCAGCTTCCCGCCATAGATGGTGCACATTTTCTTTTCGGGATGAAGGTCGACTTCGTGTTTGCGCGAGAGCGCGGTCCATTCAACCTCGCCGATGTCAGCTTCTTTTTCCACCACGAGCGGCCGGACGCCGCAGCGGCGGGAAATCACATCGCTGACGGTGAGCGGCTTTTCGAGATTGAGCAGCGCATTTGCATTGTTGAGCAGAAAGGCGACGTCTTCGTCGGTCGGTTCCGCGGTTTCATTGTCGACGTGTGTGTCGGTGGTGCCGATGCAGGTGCGGCGGCCCATCGGAACCATAAAAAAGAGGCGGCCGTCGGAGGCGAAGAAGGTCAGCACCTGTTCGCTTCTGGTGACGCGCGGAACGATGATATGCACGCCTTTGGAGAAGACGTGTTTGAAGGGGCTATCGATGCCGAGCATGGTGTTGATTCGATCGGCAAACGGGCCGGCGGCATTGACGAGGGTTTTGGTTTTGATCGGAACGGTCTCGTCGGATTCATGGTCGCGCAGGGTGCAGTGCCACAGTCCGTTTTTCCATTCGGCGGCGGTGAGCTCCATATAGTTGATGGCGCTGCATTTTTTCTGGAGCATTTTGCGGATAAAACCGAAGGCAAAGCGGGCATCATTTTCCACAAAGCGGGCGTCGGAATATTCCAATCCGCCGGCCAGCGCGTCGGTATTGATCATCGGCGCCTCAGTCGCGATGGTATTGCGGCCGAGCAGGCGCGGCGGGCGGGTCTGGCAGCGGCCCATCAACCAGTAGAGCAGGGCGCCGAGATAAATCAGCACCAGCGGTTTGCGGAAGCTTTCGGCGACGGAGGTGTAAAAACGTGTTTCGCGCACCTGGGTCGGGTAGGCCTTCATCAGCTGGTTGCGGCATTTGCACAGGTTCCACACCAGCCCAAACTCATAGGTCTCGAGATATTTGATGCCGCCCCACGCGAGGTTGGAACTTTCCTGTGTCGTGAACGAGGCAAAGTCGGCCTTGTCGATGATGGTGACGCGCGCCCCTTTTCCCGCGAGTGCGGCGGCGGTTACGGCGCCATTGATGCCCGCGCCGACCACCAGACAGTCCTGCGTTTTGGCCGTCGCCCGCTCAATGCACAATGTCCGCAATGCGTTCATGGGAGTTCAGTTTAGAGGAATGCTCTCCGTTTTCTCACGCACTTTTTAACTTTTGTTTCGGTGCAAACCGATGCCTCGACACGGTGGGGGTTTCCTGTAAACTCCGCTCCGATTGATTGGAAACGAGGACGCATGAAAGTTTTATTGGTTGGAGATATTGTCGGGAAGCCGGGCCGCAACGCCTTTGTACAGATCGTGAACCGTCTGAAGGGCGAGGGCGCGGTCGACTTTGTGATCGCCAACGGCGAGAACGCCGCGTCGGGCCGCGGGCCGACGCCGGAGATTGCCAATGCGCTGATCAGCGCCGGCGCGGATATCGTCACGCTCGGTGATCACGCCTGGGACAGCAAGGATATGGTGGCCGGCATCGATATGGAAGAACGCATTATCCGTCCGGCCAACTTTGGTAAAGGCGCACCGGGCAAGGGCTGGGTGCGCGTCGAAACACCCGAAGGTCCGCTGGTGGTGCTCCAATTGATCGGCCGCGTCTTTATGCAACCGAGTTATGACTGCCCGTTCCAGATGGCCGACCGCCTGCTGAACGGAATGCTCAGCAGCGACAAGGTGGTCTTTGTCGATTTTCACGGCGAGGCATCGTCCGAGCGCATGGCGATGGGCCGCTTTCTCGATGGTCGCGTCTCCGCCGTCTTCGGCACGCACACCCACTGCCAGACCTCCGACGAGCGGGTTTTCCCGAACGGTACGGCCTACATTACCGATCTCGGCATGACCGGTCCGCGCGACTCCGTGTTGGGCCGCGAAGTCGAACCGGTCGTCAAAAAATTTCTCACCGGCGTCCCGCAAAAGTTTGACGTCGCCAAGGGCGATCCGGTGCTCGAAGGCGCCCTCGTCGATGTCGACATGAAAACCGGCAAAGCCAACAGCATTGAGCGGATCCGGATCACCATCTGATTTTTGATGGGAAGTGCACGAAAAATCTATTCGGTCGCGGACGTCAACCGCAAGGCGCGGATGGTGCTGGAGGGTGCCATTGGCGAGCTGTGGGTGGAGGGCGAGCTTTCGCGCGTCACGATCCATTCGAGCGGCCACTGGTATTTTACGCTGAAGGATGAGGCCGCGGCGGTCTCGTGCGCCATGTTTGCGCGCGACAATGCCGGCGTAACCTTCCGCCCGAAGGATGGCTTGAAAGTCCAGCTGCTCGCGCGCCCGAGCCTTTATGAGGCCAACGGCCGCTATCAGCTGATTGCTTCCGAGATGGAGGAGGCCGGCAAAGGCGACCTGCAGGCGCAGTTTGAACAGCTGAAGGCAAAGCTGAAGGATGAAGGGCTCTTTGACGAGTCGCGCAAAAAAACGCTGCCGCTGCTGCCGCGCAAAATCGGCGTGGTGACCTCGCCGACCGGCGCGGCGATCCGCGACATCATTAACGTGCTGACGCGCCGCTTTCCGAATGTCGGCATTCTGCTGATTCCCGCCAAAGTACAGGGTGCCGGCGCGGAACAGGGAATTGCCAAAGCAATCGACTATCTCAATACGCGCGATGACATTGATGTGATGATTGTCGGGCGCGGCGGCGGATCGATCGAGGATCTGTGGAATTTTAATGAAGAGGTGGTTGCGCGCGCGATTGCCCGCTCCGACATTCCGGTCATTTCGGGCGTCGGCCACGAGATTGATTTTACCATCGCCGACTTTGTGGCAGATGTGCGCGCGCCGACGCCGTCGGCCGCCGCCGAGCTGGCGGTGCGCGAAAAGGGCGATCTGGAAGACGAAATTTCGCTCTATCAGCGGCGGCTGAACCAAAGCCTGAAATCGATGGCGCAGGATTTCCGCCTGCGGCTGAACCGCGCGGCACATAGCTATGTGTTTAAAGAGCCGGAGGCGCTGGTTAGCCGTTATCGGTTATCCGTTTCCGGGCTGAAGGCAAGGCTTCCGGAATTGCTTAAATACAGTGCGGCGGCGCGGCGGCAGCGAGTGGTTCAGTCAGAAACCAAGATGGCGCATGCGCTGCAGTCGGGCGTGCAGCAGGCGCACCAGCGTGTTGATGAGCTGGGGATGGCGCTGCGGCACCGGATGGAGCGCAAGGCCGAGCGCGATCGGCAGACGCTAGCGCGGCTGGAGAGCCAGCTGCGGATGCTCAATCCGCTGGCGGTGCTCGGACGGGGCTACAGCCTGACACGCAAACCCGACGGAACCGTCGTGCGCCGCGCCGCTGAAGTGGAAGCGGGCGAAACGCTCGTGACCCAGCTGGCGGACGGAAAAGTGGTTTCAAGCGTCACGGAAATAGAGTAAGCATTTTGGACAGGAGACAAACGATGGCAGAAAAGAAAAGCGCGGATTTTGAGCAGTCGCTGGAACGGCTGGAGGAACTGGTCGACCAGATGGAGAGCGGCGAGCTGAGCCTAGAAGAGATGATCAAACATTTTGAGGAGGGCTCGAAGTTGGTGGAAACCTGCTCCAAAAAACTCAACGAGGTTGAACAGAAGATTGAAAAGCTCGTGAAAAAGGACGGCGAGCTGAAGGAAGTCCCGTTCGAGGTGGACGACGAATGAACCGCAAGTGGATACTGATTTCTTTCTGCGGGCTGATGGTGCTGAGCGCCCTCTTTTCCGCCTTGCGCCGGGAACGGGTTGAGCCGGTGCTTCCGCGTTCGACGGAACGGCAGTTTTCAATCAGCGGCAGCAATCCGGCGCGGCAATTTAGCGATGCCATCGCCGACGCGGTGGAAAAGGTGCTGCCGTCGGTCGTGGTGATCCGCACCGAAAAAACGCAATACCGCAAGGTGCCGCTCGATGCATTCGGCTTTTTTTATCAGCGCGTGCCGGAACAGCTCGCCGGCGAAGGTTCGGGCGTGCTGATTGACCGGCGCGGTTATATCATCACCAGCTGGCATGTGATCGAAGGCGCCGATCTGGAGTTGATTGAGGTGGTGCTCAACGACGGCACGAAGCTGGCCGCAAAATATATCGGGCACGACACGGCGACCGATCTGGCGGTTCTAAAAATCAAGCCGTGCGATGAAACCGGCTGTCCGGTTGCGGAATATGGCAACTCGGACGCCCTGCGCGTCGGCGAAGTGGTCATCGCCATCGGTTCGCCGTTCAGCCTGCAGAGCTCGGTGACCGTCGGGCACGTCAGCCAGAAAGGGCGGCGTGTGCAGATTTTGCCCTACGAAGATTTTATCCAGACCGACGCCGCGATCAACGAAGGCAACAGCGGCGGTGCGCTGGTGGATGTTGACGGCCGGCTCGTCGGCATCAGCGCCGCCATCCGGACCGATGCCGAGAAAAAGGGCGTCGGCATCGCCTTTGCCATTCCGGCCAACCTGGCCAAGCAGATTGCCGATTCGATCATTGAAACCGGCCGGCATGAGTGGCCGTGGGTCGGCGCATTTTTCGGCACCATCAAGCCGGACTATCGCAAGGAATTTTTCGGCGGCGTCGGCGTGGCGGTTACGCATGTCTGGGACGACACGCCGGCCGCCAGAGCCGGGATCAAACCGGGCGATCTCGTACTGGCGATCGACGGGATTAAGGTGAGCAGCAAGCATGACGTTGACCGCATTATCTATAACCACGCCGTCGGCGGTCAGCTGACGTTTCTCCTGCAGACGGAAAAGGAAAAGCAGCTCGAGGTTGAGCTACAGTTAGAGGAATATCCCGGATTGGTTAACTAGACTTATGGCGAAGAAAAAAAACAGCCGGCTCATTGCCGCAGAAATTATTACCCGGTGGCTGGTTGATCAAAGTTTTCCCGATCGTCAGCTGGCGAATGTGCGCGATGACCATGCCTTTGTGCTGGAAATGGTTAACGGCGTGGTGCGGAACCAGAATATTTTTGAGTGGCTGGAGCGGCAGTGGCTCCGAAATCCGCCGCAACCGTTTTTCCGGGCCGTGCTTCAGATCGGCCTCTATCAGCTGCTCTTTATGGACAACGTCGAGCAGTATGCTGCCATCAGCGAAACCGTTAATGCCGCCAAAGCCCGTCCGGGCGGCGTCGGCAATGCCAAGATGATCAATGCGGTGCTGCGCCGCGCGCAGCGCGAAAAGCAGCAGGTGGTTGAGCTGCTCGAAAAGCAGCCGCCCTTCATTCGCCTCTCGCACCCCAAATTTTTGATGGATCGCTGGGCGCGCCAATATGGCGAGGCCGACGCCATTGAACTGGCCGAATGGAACAATGAGCCGCCGGCCACGATCCTGCGCGTTGAGCAGTCGGCCGTTGACGCCGGCGATTTTGTTGACCGCCTGCGCGCGGTCGATATTGAGCCGCTGATGCATCCCTACAGCGAACGCGAAATCTTTCTGGTCCTGCCGCGCGGCGTTGCCGTGCGGAACGTGCCCGGCTACGACGAAGGCTGGTTTACCGTGCAGGATCCGGCGACGTCCGTTTCGGTCGATCTGCTGGCGCCGCGCCCCGGCGAAGCCGTGCTCGATGCCTGTGCCGCGCCCGGCGGCAAGACGGCGATGATGGCCGGCCGCATGAAAGGGCAGGGCGAGCTGGTGGCGATGGATCTACACGCCGACCGCATTGATGTGCTGAAGGAAAACCGCACGCGTCTCGGTCTCGACTGGATCGAAATTTTGAAGGGCGATGCGCGGAAGCCGCAAAAGGCGCTTGGCGCTCGCCGCTTCGACGCCATCCTGTTGGATGTGCCCTGCCTGAATACCGGCGTGCTGAAGCGCCGCGCCGATGCCCGCTGGCGCATTGATGAAGAGCGCATCGGAACGATCACTAAGCTACAGTGGGAAATTCTGACGGCCTGCTCGGAGCTGCTGAAAGAAAAGGGACGCATCGTCTACAGCACGTGCAGTCTTGAGGCCGAGGAAAACGAAGATCTGGTGGCGCGCTGGGTGCGCGAGCATCCGGAGTTTCGGGTGGTGAAAACCGGCAAGGCGTTTCCGCCCGAGTCCGGCACCGACGGCGCCTTCGCTGCGTTGCTCCGGCGGAAATAGGACTGCCCCGCGATTTCTTCCCTCGTATAAATTCGGTGGGATTTGCCGCCACGGGATCCTGAAATATCAGACGGAAATAACTTTTATCTCGTTGCCTTCAAATTCGACGGTCTGGCCGGGACGGATCTTGCAGCGTTTGCGGGTTTCGAGCTGGCCGTCGACGGAGACGAGCCCTTCGGCAACCACAATCTTTCCTTCGCCGCCGGACATAACCAGATTGGCGACCTTGAGCAGGCTGCACAGCTCGATATATTCACCGGTAATTGGAATGTCCATGCTTAGAGCTCCGCTTTGGCCCGAAGCTTTTTGACCAGCTCGACGCGCTTGTAGGGCAGGCGCCGGCGGTGGTAGAGGCTGTCGACCTTTTCTTCGATGGCGTCCCAATCCTCGGCGGAAGGGGGCGTGTCATAATCCCAGAAATCCTCGTCGGAACGCTTGGTTTGCCATTTCATTTTGTCGCGGCCCATAAAGGTGATGCGCACCTTGCGTTTTACGCCCGCTTCGGGTTTGTCGACCCATTCAATGTCTGCCTTCATGTTACTGCTCCTGCGAAGGCTTATTTGGGATAAAACCAGCGTCCGGCTGTTCCCGCAATTGCGCAGACGCCGGCAATGATGATGCCAATGAGCGGGAAAATATAGCGTTTCTGGCTGAGCGCGACATCATATTGCGCCTGTTCCTTCAGGAAGACAAAAAGGGCAATGGAGATGGCCAGCGAAATGATCGAGACCCACCACAAAAGCGCCTTCGGTTGGAATGGAGTTTTCTTTTTCATATGAACAAGAAATTAACTATGAACCAGCTCTATTTATCAAGGAGAAATCTGACGAATATATTCCTGTTTCAGCCAGCCGGTTTTGCCGTCATATTTCACCTCAATCCAACCTTTGGGATCGGTGGCAGTCTGGCGCACAAGCGCGCCGCGCGGCACTTTGTAGTGGGCGGTACTTCCTTCAACCGGCCCGAAAAGTGCGGTTGCGCCAGTTTGGGTCACGACCCACTCGGGGTTGGCTGCGAGCCCGCTCCAGTGCAGCCCGCCTCCGCCCGATAGCAGAATGAGCGCGCCGGGCAAAAGAGCGGCTTTGCTGAGGGCGCGGCGGGTCGGCGGGACGAGCTGGGCGAGGATAAGCAGTGTTGCCAGCAGGAGGTATCCGCCGACCGCAACCGCGATCCATTCGTTGCGGGATAGTGTTGAGAGGAAGCGCTGGATAAAGCGGCCGGCGGGTTCGGTGGCGCCGGCGGCGTTGAGGGCAAAGTGCAGGTTGGCGCGGATGTCGGGATCGCGCGGCGTGGAATAAAATGCTTTGCGGTAGTGCCAAATTGCTGTGGGCAGGTCACCGCTTTTGAAGGCGGCGTTGGCGAGATTGTAGTGCAGTTCAATATTTTCAATGCCGTCCGCTTCCAGCTGTTTATAAATCGTAACGGCGTCGACATAGCGCCCTTCGTCATAGGCGGTTTGCGCCTTCAGAAAAAATTCTGATGTTTGATTTTCGATTTTCGATTTGTTGGTCTGCGACGCCTTTGTTTGCAGGGAGCAGGTTAAAAGCGTTGCCAGGATGAGCAGGGAGAGTCTCATATTTTCATCCTTTCGC
Source organism: uncultured Verrucomicrobiota bacterium (assembly GCA_964483355.1). Lineage (GTDB taxonomy): Bacteria > Verrucomicrobiota > Kiritimatiellia > Kiritimatiellales > Pontiellaceae > Pontiella. The sequence continues at coordinate 15,948 of CAZABK010000009.1, forward strand.
ATTTGCGCAGGGTGGTGTTGAGCTGGGTGAGCAGCTCCTTCATCTCTTCGGGCGTTCCGGCGCCGAGGCCATAGCGGCGCTGTTCGATGGTGTTGAAAAGCGTTTCCAGCGCATCAGCTTCCTCGGGCATCCGGGTCAGCACGGTTTGTAGATTTATATCACCGGGCGGGAGATTGAGGCGGTGGCCAAAATAGTCGGCCAGGGCGTTCCACAGGGCTTCATAAAAGGTGGCGTCATCGTTGTTGCGCAAAGCCTGTTCGGCCAGCTGCATGTTGCGGCGTGCCGCCCGCGGTGCTTTTTGGCGGCGGGCGAGGGCGATGTCGCCGGCGAGCCGGTTGCGGCGCGCGACGAGGCCGGCGGTCATGGCCAGCAGCAGGGCCGGCAGCGGCAGCAGGATGCGGGAAGTTGTCGCGGTATACCACGTCCGCTCTCCGGCGCGCTTCCATTTTTTCGGCGCGGGTTTGAGGTAGATGATATCGCGTCCGAGAATCTCGGTTTCTCCGACGACCGCGGTGGGAACCGAGGCGATGATCTGTGCGGCCTGCTGCGGCGCGGCTTCGACCTGGATCGGGAAGGGGCCGCGTGTGATGCTGCGGAAGTCGGCGGTTTTGGTGTTGAAGTAGGAGAAGGTGATGGCGGGGATGTTTGTGGCGGAGTCGGAGGTCGGGATGATCACCTGCTCAAACTGCACTTCATTGGAGGCGTCGCTCGGAATGGCCCGGGCATCATACAGCTTGAAGTCATGGTTGGTTTCCAACAGCGGCGGCGTGATTTTCGTGAGATTTCCCAGACCGGCGATGCGCATTTTGACGGTGACGGGTTCGCCGACCTTTACCGCCTGCGGTCCCGCTTCAACGTTAAAGTCGAAGCTGCCGACGCCGCCGGTAAAGCTTTCGGGGCGGCCGTTCCCGGGAACCGGTTTAACTTCGAGGTCGAGGCGGTTGCAGTCGAGCACCATCGGGCGTGTTTCCTGCCGCCCGAAAAAGTCGCCGAAGAACGGATCGTCAAAGCCGTAGGAACGCCGGCGCTGGCGCGGGACCACCACGTTGACCTGTACCTGGGGCTGGAATTCAAAGATACCGGCCGTGAGGGTTTGGGTCGTGGTGCGTAGCCGGTAGACTTTGAAGATGTGGCCGCCGCGCTCTTCGCGAACGGGGCGCGAAATGTTCCACTGCAGCTCGCCGTCGAGTCCGCTCTCGGGCATGCCGCCGCGCAGGCCAAAGTTGCCGTCGATCTGGATATCGGCGCGAATGTAGACCTTCACTTCCAGTCCAAACGGCTCGTGGACGTAGGGCGCTTCCCGGTCGGCGCTGATACGCGAGAAGAGCATCGTTGAAATTTCCTGCGCCTCCGGATCATCCTTCGGTTTGATGACGCGCAGCTTCGTGTTCAGGTCTTTTTCCCCGCCCTTATATTTTACTTTGACAGGACCGATGGTGTAGTCGCCCACTTTGGTCGGAGTGACCAGATAGTTGTGAATAATCTTCGAGGTACTCTTGAGATTGACGATGCGCGTTTCCGAGCTTTGGCCCTGGTATGTAATGTTCAGCCCTTCGACCTGCGGGATATCGACGGCTTTACCCTTGGTGTCGATAAATTCAACCTTCAGCACCGCCCGGTCGAGCAGGCTGATCAGTTCCGGCTGGATCGTCATCTGAACATCGGCGGCAAAAGCAGATGTCGTCAGTAGGAATGCTCCAACGGCAGAAAGCAGAAATTTCAGATTTCGAATTTCACATTTCAAGTTTCCGTCTCCTACCAATCCTTGTCCACTTTGACCGGCGCGCCCATGACCGGGTGCAGCTGCAGGCGTTTGTTTTCCTCTTCCTGCTTCATGGCGTCAAGCAGCTGTTGCGCCTCTTCCGGAGTCATCTGTTCCGCCTGTTGCGGTTCGGCTGGTTGCTGCTGTTCCTGATCCTGTTGATCCTGTTGCTGCTCCGGGTCTTGCTGATTGTCTTGATCGTTCTGTTGTTGATCGTTTTGCTGCTCCTGGTTTTGCTCTTGATCCTGATTCTGCTGATCGTCCTGTTGCTGCTGATCCTGCTGATCCTGCTGTTGCTGCTTCAGCAGTTCTTCCAGCCGTTGAAGCTTTCCGTCATCCGGGTTGATCGAAAGCCCCCGGGCGACCAGATTGCTGGCGGCGGCTGCATCGCCGTGAATGTAAAGACTCGCCGCCGGATGAAAATAGGTTGCATCAAACTCGGCCGTATCGGCCCAGGTTGCCGCCGCGCAAAGAAGGATCAGGATGGGAGTGAGCGTTTTCATTCTACAATATTCAGGTTGGAGAGTTCCTGGATAATTTTCAGCACGTCCTGGTTTTTCTGAATCGTCTCCTCATATTGCTTCTTCAGGTCCGGTTTCAGGTCGAAGGCATATTTTCGTTCATCGGTTTCGGTTGTCAACCGCTGCGCCGCGAGCATGTATTGGTAGTCCTCAATCTGTTTGAGTGCGGTCTTCAGATCGTGCTCGGCGGCTTCGACGGCCCGCTGCAGCATGTTGAGCCGCTCGGTGACTTTGGTCAAATATTGCTCCGACTCGTTGTGGCCGGGGGCCACGTTTTCGAGAATGTGCTTAAACTGCTTTTGGGCGGCCAGATAGTTTTGTTTGGCGTCCTTGGCCTTATATTCCAGCAGTAGCGCCTCGGCTTGGTCAAAGTGCCATCGGCCGAGATTATATTCCAGTTTCATCCGCAGCTGCGCCGCCCGCTCAAAGTTTTGTTTGGTCTCCAGATCGGCCGGATCAATCAGCATCGCCTTCTCATACATATCCATCGCCTGGAAGGCCAGCTCGATGGCGAGGCCGATCTGCTCATGGCCGGCGAGGGTCGTGGTGCGGGCGAGCAGGGCATTGCCGCGGTTAAAATAGGCTTTTGCCTGCAGCTCCAGGTCGGTCGTGCGCAGCGCCTCTTCAAACGCTTTGGCCGCCGCTTCAAAATCGCCGGTGCCGTAGTGTGCATTGCCGAGGTTAAAGTTGCCGATGGCCGGAAATTCGAGTGCGGTTTTTTCGAGGTGCACCACCGCGTTGGTATAGTCGCCCGCTTTATAGGCTTTCAATCCCTTCCGCATCGAAGATCTTGGCGTGTCCTCCGCAAAAGAAAGAGCCGGAAGCAACAGGAGGAGTGTAACCGCAAAAGAACGCAGAGAACGCATAGATTTCCGTTTTTCTGGTTTTTGCGATCCTTGCGTTCTTTCGCGGTTAGTCCTGATCGGGCGAATGGCGGCTTCGATCAGAAGCAGCAGTAGCGATGCGCCCACAAACCACTGAAAGCGCTCCGTCCAGCTTTTCGACCTGCGTGTCTCGCGCTCTTCGCGCTGCAGCTCGGCGATGCCCTGGCGGTAGACGCGCTCGAGGCCAAAGTCGCCCGGTGCGGAGCGGACATAAAACCCGCCGGTTTCCAAAGCGAGGCGTTCGAGCATGCCTTCGTTCAGCGAGCTCTTCACCACGTTGCCCTTTTCATCCTTTACAAAACCTTCGGCGGTCTGGATCAGTTCGCCTTCGCGGGTGCCGACGCCGATGGCGAAAACGCGGATTTTTTCTTCCTTCAGGCGCGGCAGCAGGGCGAGCGGGTCGCCGGTATGGCCTTCGCCGTCGGAAATCAGAATGATTACCTTATCGGCCTGGCTCTCTTCCGATTTTTCAAAGCTCTCGACCGATTCTTCCAACGCCATAAACAGATCGGTGCCGCCGACGGGAACAATGCCGGCATAAATGTCGTCGAGCATCATCAGGAAGGCCGCATAGTCGATGGTTGCCGGACACTGCAAAAAGGCGTCGCCGGCAAACGCGACGAGTCCGATGCGGTCGCCGCGGAGCTCCTTCACCAGATCGCGCACGCCCCACTTGGCCTGTTGCAGGCGGTTCGGTTTAATGTCCTGCGCGAGCATGCTTTTCGAGGTGTCGAGCGCGACGATAATGCTCAGTCCGCGCTGCTTTACCTCTTCCCATCTGAAGCCCCACTGCGGGCGGGCGAGCGCAACGATGGCCGCCGCCAGCGCCAGTATGCGAACGAGGTTGATGGCGCGCCGCCGTTGCGGCGAATGGCCGGGAAGCATCGTCGGCCAGAGCCCCTGTTCCGCCATGCGCGAAAGCAGTTTGGCGCGGCGCTTGAGCAAGATGCCGGTCAACGCCATGAGCGGTAACAGCGCCAGTAGCCACATCAATATATCTGGATTATGCCATTTCATGGTTTTGATGAGTGAGGCGTGAGGCGTGAATAAATCACGTTTCAGTCGTCACGAATCACGTTACGGTAGCCTTCCCAATTTCGTTAATCCCAACAGCTGTTCAAGGGCCAGCAGAATAATGCCCGCCACGATCCAGCCTTTGGCCTTTTCCTCAAAGCGGGTGAAGCGCTCGACTTCGATCTCGGTTTTTTCGAGCTGATCGATTTCTTCGTAGACGGCGGCGAGAGTTTCGAGATCGCGCGCGCGGTAAAATTTGGCGGAGGTAATGTCGGCAATTTTTGTGAGCGTATCTTCGTCGACCTCGTTGCGCCGCATGAAAAAGCCGGTGCGTGCGCCGCCCGCGCCGATGGTGTAGATTTTAATGCCGAGCGCGGCGGCGGCCTGCGCCGCGTTTTCGGGCGAGAGCGTGCCGTGGTTATTCTCGCCGTCGGTCAGCAGGATAACCACCTTGCTTTTGGCTTCGGAATCGCGCAGGCGGTTGATGGCCGAGGCGATGCCGTCGCCGATCGCGGTGCGGCGTCCGTCGAGCATGCCGGTGTGCAGCCCTTCCATTCGCAGGGCGAGCCAGCCGTGGTCGAGCGTGAGCGGTGCAACGGCGTAGGGCAACGAGGCGAAGCCGACCACGCCGATGCGGTCGTCCGGCCGTTTTTCAAGGAAGCGCTCAATCACATTCTTCGAGGCGTCGAGACGGCTCATCCGCCGGTTGAGCTTCTGGAAATCCTCGGTGTCCATTGATTCGGAAAGGTCGAGCAGCAGGATGATGTCGACGGCTTCGGTGCGCACGCGGCTGTCGTCGAGCCCCTTTTGCGGGCGGGCGAGGGCGATCACGAGGCAGGTGAGTCCGAGAGCATAGAGGATCGGCAGGATGGGGCGGATGCGAATGCGCCAGCTCACCGGCAGGTCTTTCAGCACCTGCGCGCTGCTGAACTGCATCGACTGTTTGCGCGCCAAAGCATTCCGCAGCCAAATCAGCAGCGGGATCAGCAACAGCAGCAACAGAAAATATGGAAAAGCAAATTTCATGCTTTATTTAACCTCAAAATTCACAAGGTTCACAAAATAGATAATCTGAAGCCTGAGTGGGTTTGTGGCTTTTGTGCATTTTGTGGTTAATCATCTTGTTGGTCCATCTGTTTGGTTTCTTCCACAAACTGTTTCGTGGTTTCGAAGGCGGATTCCATAGTGGCGCGGTCGGGGCGGCCTTTGGCGAATTTAACCATGTCGGCCTGACGCATGAATTCCTGGAGAATGTTACGCTGTGCGCCGTCGAGTTCGTCCGAGCGGCTCATCTCTTCGACAATCTCTTCGGTGGTTTCGTCGGGCGCGTTGAGGTTGAAGCGGCCGTCGAGATAGGTGCGCAGGATCATGGAGAGTTCGGTGTAGAACGGATTGCACTCGTCCTTTTCAAGCAAGCCCTTGTTGCGCAGCACTTCCAGCGCGCGGAAGGCAATCTTATGCGCCGGAACCGGCGGCGCGGTCGGGATGAGCTGTTCGCGGTTTTTCCAGAGCCGCGTGGTGATCAGCCCGACCAGAAAGGCGACGAGCGCCGTTCCGGCAGTAATCCACAGCCACGGAGGCACGCGGCCGGGCAGCTTGTGGACGGGCTTGATGTCCGCGATTTCGGATGCCGCATTCTCTTCAAGGGAGGGCTGAACCTTCAGGACGATGGCCGGAAAGTTGGTGCTGAAGGTTTGCTCGCCGATCACGCAGGAAATGGTGCCGGTGGAAATGGTGTGTTCGCCGAGGCGGAACGAGGTGATGGAATAGCGCGACTCGGATTGAGCCAGCCCATCTTCGCGCGGAACCGTGGTCCAGACGCGCGACAGTAAGACCACATCCTTTTCCCGCCCGATTTCCGGAAGCTGCACGGTTCCGTTGGTCGGATAATAGGCGGTGACAATCAGCTCAACCGGTTCGCCAATCAGAATGGAATCACGGTCAATGGTGTATTCAACTGTCAGGCGCTCCTGCGGATAGACCTTCGCCGCCTCCGGCGTGCAGCCAACCAGCAGGAAGAATATCGCGCAAAGAAGCAAGGGCGTGAAGTTCAGAGGGATGGTGTTCCCTTGCGTCTTTGCGTCTTTGCGCGAGAATATCTGTTTGTAGTCTTTCATTATCGGCGTTGTGCGCGCTGGCGGAAAAATTTGATAAATTCTTTGTCGTAGGGTTCACCGGCAAAGAGCCGGATGGTGTCGATGCCGGCTTTGCGGTGCAGTTCGTCGATGGCTTCGGCGCGGCGGGTCTGCTCAAGGCCGAGCTTTTCGCGCACTTTGCGGCTGGAGGTGTCGACGAGCACCTGCTCGCCGGTTTCGGCGTCGTGCCAGTTAATGACGCCGATGTCGGGCCAGGCAATCTCGCGCTTGTCGCCGATGACGACGCTGATGAGGTCGTGGCGGCGCGCCGAAATTTTCAGCAGCTTTTCGTAGTGGTCGCTGAACATAAAGTCGGAGATGAGGAAAGTGACGTTTTTGCGGGTGCTGACGTGGTTGAGATAGTCGAGCGCCGGCACGGCGTTGGTGCCTTTGCCCTGCGGTTCGTGCGAGAGCATTTCACGGATGAGGCGCAGCACGTGGCGCGTGCCCTTTTTCGGCGGAATATATTTTTCGACCTCCTCGGCAAAGAGGATCAGCCCGATGCGGTCGTTGTTGCGGATGGCGGAAAAGGCGAGGACGGCGGCGACTTCCGCCGCGAGGTCGCGCTTCATCTGCGTGCCGCTGCCGAAAAGATGCGACGCCGAAACGTCGACCACGAGCATCACGGTCATCTCGCGCTCTTCGACAAATTTCTTGATGTGCGGCGCGCCGGTGCGGGCGGTCACGTTCCAGTCGATCGAGCGGATGTCGTCGCCGGGCACATATTCGCGCACTTCGTCGAACTCCATTCCGCGCCCCTTAAAGGTGGAATGGTATTGCCCCGCAAACACGTCGTTGACGGCGTGCTTGGTGGAAATCTGAATCCGACGAACCTTCTTCAGCAATTCTTTATGGTCGATTGCGGGCATTTCCTACGGGACGGGAATTTCGGAGAGAACTTTTTCGATGATGTCTTCGGAGGTGAGCTCTTCGGCCTCGGCTTCGTAGGAGACGATGACGCGGTGGCGCAGTACGTCGGGCGCGATGGATTTGACGTCCTGCGGCGTGACGTAGCCACGGCCCTGCATGAAGGCGTGGGCGCGCGCACCCATAGTGAGGTTGATCGTTGCGCGCGGCGAGGCGCCGTATTGCAGATAGTCGGCGATGTCGAGGTTATATTTTTCGGGTTCGCGGGTGGCGAAGACAATGCTGAGGATGTAGTCCTTGATCTTTTCGTCGATGTAGATTTCGTCGACGACTTCGCGCGCCTTGAGGATTTCATCGGGGTGGAGTACGGCGTTAATCGGAATCTCGGTGTTGGAGTGCGCCATGCGGTCGAGAATGCGGCGCTCCTCTTCGATCGTCGGATAGCCGACTTTCAATTTGAGCATAAAACGGTCGACCTGCGCCTCGGGCAGCGGATAGGTGCCTTCCTGTTCGATCGGGTTTTCGGTGGCCATCACGAGGAACGGTGCGGGCAGCTTGAAGGTTTCGTCGCCGATGGTGACCTGCTTTTCCTGCATGGCTTCGAGCAGGGCGCTCTGTACCTTGGCGGGCGCGCGGTTGATTTCGTCGGCGAGGATCACGTTGGCGAAGACGGGGCCTTTCTTGATGATAAAGTCGCCGTCCTTCTGGTTATAGATCAGCGTGCCGATGAGGTCGGCGGGAAGCAGGTCGGGCGTAAACTGGATGCGCTGGAAGGAGGTGTCGAGCGCCTGCGCGAGCGTGTTGATCGTCAGCGTCTTGGCGAGGCCGGGGACGCCTTCGAGCAGGACGTGGCCGTTGGCCAGCATGCTGATGATCAGGCGGTCGATCAAATATTCCTGACCGACGATAACTTTCGCGATTTCGGATTTCAGGGTGGAAATGAATGCGCTCTGTTCGCGCACCTTCTGGTTGATAAGTTCGATTCCCGCCATGCTGGCTACTCCTTGTTAAGAATTGATGCGATTTAAGACCTCAAAAATTAATGCGCGTTCAAAATTCATCTATTTGTTTGCCGTAGCGCCTCATAAAGTACGATGGCGGCGCAGTTTGAAAGATTGAGCGAACGGACGTTGTCGAGCCGGATCGGAATATTCAGAAGCTGTTCCGGCGCCTGCTGCTCAAGGATGCTATCCGGCAGGCCGAAGGTTTCGTTGCCGAAAATAAAATAGTCGCCCGGCTCAAATTCCGCGTCATGAAAGTTGGTGCTGCCGGCGGTGCTGAAGAAAAATTTGCGTCCCTTCGGGTTCTGTTCGAGAAAGGCGTCGAAGTCGGGATAGACGTTCAGGTCGACGGCGTCCCAATAGTCGAGGCCGGCGCGGCGGACGGCGCGGTCGTCGATGTCGAAGCCCAGCGGCTCCACGAGATGCAGCCGCGAGCCGGTGGCGGCGCACAGCCGCGACGCGTTGCCGGTGTTCGGCGGAATCGATGGCGCGACCAAAACAATATTAAACGGCGCGTCCGGCCACTGGAACTCCATCTGAACCCGTTTGCGGTCCGAATGCCGCATCTGTTCGTTCTTTTTCATGAACGGCAGAGAATAGCAAAGCCGGCGCCGTCGAAAAGTCTGGGGTTTGCAAAAATGTCAGAGTAAAAAGTCCGACCTGTCGGACGTCAGTTGATAACCTCAGATGTCTGGCTCGGACGCGTTTCGGCATTTACCACGATTGTTCCGGCGATCAGGTCATGGATGCAACGTTTGTCCTTGCGGAAAATGAACAGGGCATCTGCCAATCCGAATACTCCTCCGATAACGGGGATCTGACCCATGAGCGAAACAGGAAGGACACGAAGTGCAAAAACTTTTCCAAGGGGAAGAATGTTCCCGTTTTCTTTAGAGACGATCCGGGTGCCCACAAGCTTCTTCCCGACTGTCTGACCATGTTTTGAAAGTAGGTATCCATGAATGATGAGAAATGTTGCCAGGCCGAGGAAGAAGGAGATAGCTGCCTGCCCAAGGCTCATCCGTTGGCCTTGCGTCATTTGACCGAAAATTCCAAATGCAAACATGATTGGCACCGTAACGACTACTGAAATAAGCGTATCCAGCAGAGCTCCGCCCAAACGTTTTCCTCTGCTCGCCAATTCTCCGGCCGGTTCACCGCCACTCTTCGCCCCAATGATTATTAAGATAGCGCCTACTACCATGGAAATTGCAGCCAGCCCCAATGATAACAGCACGTTCATAAACAGGTTTGGTGAAACTGGACGAATGTTCGGCTCTGCCGTCTCCACAATGGTAACGTCTTTGTGGTTATCCTGATATGCCTGACTGATCGCATTGGCAATTTTGGCTGCTTCATTCGGATTGTCTCTTTGGACAGCTATTCGAATTAAACCAACCGCACGTCTGTCGCTGAAAACGTTAACGCTATTTCCTAAAATTTTCAGGGCAACCTGTCGTGGTAATTTTTCTCCATCGGTTCCCCAGAGCGTCTGAAGCTGTAGCTCCTCAATTGCAGAATAAAGGATCGGGGTGCTTTTAACCAAAGTCGCCTGTTGCCTGGTTAAAGCAACAAGAGCTTTCTCCGTATACTTTTCGCTCTCGTTCTCGGGAAAAGTTAATTGTACCACCGCAGTGCTTGAATAGATGTTGGGCAGAAGCAGGGTGTAAATCGTTCCCGACAATACGATGAAAGGCCCGATGCCACACAAGATGACTCCAATTATGAATAGTGATTTTTTCATCTTTCGCTCTCCCGCGTTAACTGTGACCCCTTACCATGCTGAAGCTTATGCTCTCAGTGTGAGCAAAACAGTTTGCAGAAGGCGGTTCATGCAAGCAAAGAAATTTAAACTTTTAATTCCGGCTGATTGGTTTGCTCAGAAGCCGGCGGTGTAGGTGACGAAGGCGGCGAAGCCTTGGAGGTCGGCGGTTCCGCCGACATCGGAAAAGTCGATGTCGGCATAGGTGGCGCGGACGCCGAGTCCGAATGTGCCGCATTCCTGCGTGCGGAATTCAATGCCGCCGCGGGCATAGAGTCCGACGGCGCCGGCCGACTTTCCGGCTTCTTCAGTCGTGTCGTCCTCCAGTTCTTTGTCGGCGTCGTAGTCGACATGCATGAGCAGGGGACCGCCGGCGGCGTAGAGCCGGACCGTCTTGGCTTTGTCGAGGAAGAGGTTTATGTAGGGGCCGCCGGCGAGGTCGTAGACCCAGAGCGAAATGGAAACTTTGGCGCGCAGGCCCGAGCTGATCACGAGATATTCCAGGTCACGTGCCCGGAAGCCGATCAGGAACGAGGCTTCGAGGCCATATTGAAAGCGGTCGCCAATCGGAAGCGTTCCCCATGCGCCGCCGAGCATCGGGATGGTGGAAAAGTCGGTCGCTTCGGTCTGGTCGGATTCCTCGACGTCAAATTCAAGATTCTTGAAGCGCGCGCCGCCGAGCAGGGCCTGGACGGTATAATCTTTTTCCCAGACATCATATCGGTGCGCATGGGTTCGGAGCGGAAGGGCGATGAGAGCGAGGGCAGCATATACCCAGATGTTGGTGCTCCAAGGTGTTGCTTTCATTTTCCGAACCCTCCTCGGCTATGAATAGTAAAGCCGATTCCGGGCGCGGTTCCGATGAAAAATCCGGGCCGGTTTGGGGGGTTACAAATGCTTCATCCAGCCGATAAGGTTGGTGCGCTGCCAGCCCTGGCGGCGGTAAAAGCCGAGAGCGGGATGGTTGTTGCGGTCGGCCAGTAGCTGGAGGCGAGCCAGTCCCATTTCGCCGGCCCACTCTTCCAATGCCTGAAGCAGGGCGCCACCGATGCCTTTGCCTCGGTGCTCGATGTCGACGACGACATCTTCAACCGTGCCCACCGCGCAGCCCATGGCGGTGGAGATCAGGATTTGGACGGTGCACATGCCAACAACCTGACCCTGAATTTCGGCAACAAAGATGCGGGCATTTTCGCGCCCCAGTAGCAGAAATAGTCCCCGGCATTGTACGGCAAAGTCGGGCTTAAAGTCGGCTTCGATGGCAAACAGTTCGTGGAGCAGTTCCGCCATTGCGGGAATGTCGTGTTCGGTGGCCGGTCGGATTTTCATGATGCCTATTGCTTTTTAGCGGCGGCCTTTTTCTTCCGCCGTTTTTTGAAGAGGGTTTCGTAGTCGATGTCGAGCTTCTGGATCTTGTAGCGCACCATGCGTTCGGTAATGCCCAGCTCACGCGCCGCGGCACTGATGGTGCCCTTTTGGCGTTTGAGCGCATCGACGATCAGGTCGCGTTCAAGCATGGCGACGCGCGCCTTGAGGGTATGCTGATTGCTGCCGGTGGCGGCGATGGCGACGGGCGCCTGCAGCGTCGGCGGCAGGTCGTGACCGTGAATGACGCCGTCGGCCTTGCCCATGAGCACGGCATATTCGATGGTGTTTTCCAGTTCGCGGACATTGCCCGGCCAGTGGTAGGCCATCAGCATGTTGATGGCCGGCGTGCTGATGCGCCGGATTTTGACGTTCATCTCCTTGGAATATTTCTGCATGAAAAAGTTGGTGAGTCCGAGAATGTCGTCGCGGCGCGCGCGCAGCGCGGGCAGATGGATCGGAAAGACATTGATGCGGTAAAAGAGGTCCTGCCGGAAGCGGTTTTCCATGATGGCGGTTTCGAGGTCGGCATTGGTGGCGGCAATGATGCGGACGTTGGCATGGCGCTGTTCATTGCTGCCGACGCGTTCATAGGTGCGTTCCTGCAGTACGCGCAGCAGCTTGACCTGGGTGGTGGGCGAAAAGTCGCCGATCTCGTCGAGGAAGAGTGTGCCGCCTTCGGCCTCCTGCACGCGGCCGATGCGCGTCTGTAGCGCGCCGGTAAAGGCGCCTTTTTCGTGGCCAAAGAGTTCGCTCTCCAGCAGGTTTTCGTTGAGCGCGGCGCAGTTGATCTTCACGAACGGTTTATGGGCGCGCGGGCTGCTGTAGTGAATGGCCGCCGCGACCAGCTCTTTGCCGGTGCCTGATTCGCCGCGGATCAGGACGGTGGTTTCGGTGGCGGCAACCTGATGGATGCGGGTGTAGACCTCGTGCATGAGGTGCGAGTTGCCGATCATATTTTCGGGCTGGAACTTTTCCATCATCGCGGTGCGCAGGCGCAGGTTTTCGCTTTCGAGCGCTTCGCGCTCCATGCGGGCCGTGCGGCGGGCCACGACGTCGTTGGCAATCATGGTGGCGACGATGGAAAGAAAGCGGGCGAGCTCGTTGAGCTCGGGAACCGGTTTGGCTTCGCAGTCGACCGACAGCGTTCCGACGGTTTCCTGTTCCACTTTGATGGGAACGCAGATAAAGCTGAGCTCCTCGTCGGCGCGATCGTGCAGGCGGCCCTTGAAACGCGGCTCGTCGGAGACGAGGGGGACAATGCGCAGGTCGCCGGTTTCGAGCACCTGGCCGGTGATGCCTTCGCCCCGCCGGTAGGCGGCCTCGGTTGCCTGCTGCAGTTTCAGATTTTTGGCCGCTTCGACGCGCAGTTCGCGGCCGTCGGCCGTCAGCAGCATGATGGTGCCGCGCTGGACGCGCCGGCTCTTTTCGAGCACATCAATAATTTCGATCAGAATCTCTTCCTGCTGCGATTTCGAGGAGAGGGTTCGGGCAATTTCGGCCAGCGTTTCAAGTTCCTTGATATGGCGGGCGTCACAGATTTTTGGGTTATCAAACTTACAATTTGGCATTTGTCAGGTGTCACTCTACGGCTTTGATTACAAATATGTCCTAAACGCGCATGTCGACTACATGTGCGTCCATAATGTGCATCAGGTGTGCCAGAGTTGTGATTGCTGGCGTGGCATGCCGTTTTTAATGTAACCCCATTCTTTCGGCTTCCCCTCGCAGAGTAGCAGAGATCGCAGAGTATTTATTTCATTCTCTGTGTTCTCCGCGCCTCAGCGAGGAATACATGGAGACTTATGTGAAGGTGGAATTATTCATAGTAGAGGCTTTTGAGCTTCCGGGAGTTGACGGGTTGTTTGTGCTCGAGGGCATGGTTGTGGACGCGCCGAAGCAGCCAGCCGAGCGGTTCCGCGCGCGGATCAATTCCCAGCTGATGGAGGGCGTGGCGCAGAGCGGCTTCGCCGGAATGGATGCCGAGCACGATGCGGGTTGAATCGGTGCGGCCGATGTCGGCGGCCGAAAAGGGTTCGTAGGCCGCGCGATGGTTGAGGACCGCGTGCACGTGGATGCCGGATTCGTGGCTGAAAATATTTTTACCGATAATGGGGGCACAGGCGGGGGTGTCGACTCCGGCGGCCGCCAGAACCAGCTCGCAGAGCGGTGCCAGTTGGTCCTTCCGGATTGCAGCATCCGGCACCGCCATGGCCACCTGCTCGAGCGCGGCATTGCCGGCGCGTTCGCCAAGCCCGGCGAGGGTGACGTCGGCCGCCGCCGCGCCGCCCTTGAAGGCGGCCAGGCTGTTGGCGGTGGCCATGCCGAGATCGTTGTGGGCATGGAAGGCCAGCTCAAGATCTGGCACTGCGGCATGTATTTCCTCAAAAAGCGCCCGCGTTTGGAAGGGGTTCAACAGGCCCACGGTATCGGCGATGCGCAGGCGGTGCGCACCGAGCTCATGAACGCGGCGGGCAAAAGCCATCAACCGTTCGCGGTCGGCCCGGGCGGAATCCTGCGCACCGACGGAGACATAAGCGAATCGCTTCAATGCTTCGGGCAGCACTTTTTCGAGGGTCTGAAAAACCCACGCTTCCGACTTTTTCAGGGCTTGGAAGTGTTGATCCGAAACGGGAAAGGAGAGGTGGACCGCGTCGAGTCCGGCGGCTTCGGCGGCGTCGAGATCGCTCAGTGCCGCCCGGCACCAGCCGGTGATGCGGCAGGGCAGGCCGAGGGCCAGAATGGCGGCGATATCCGCCTGTTCCGTCGGTCCCATGACCGGAATTCCGGCTTCGATTTCGCCGACGCCGGCGGCGGCGAGGGCGGCGGCGATTTTCACTTTTTCATCGCGCGTGAAAACGATGCCGGGCATCTGTTCACCGTCGCGCAGGGTGGTGTCTATCAGGTATTTCTTTTTCATAATGTGAGTTCCTCAGAGTCGCTGAATGGCCATGCTTTTGAAGAGCGCCCAGACCGGGGAACCTTCGGTCAGGTTCAGTTCCTGTTCGGTTCCCTGGGTGATTTCGGCAAAGAGGGTGCCGGCCGCGGTATGGACGTGGCAGATGGAACGATCGGTGGTGTGGACGATTTTCATGACCTCGCCGGGCAGCTGGTTTCGCATGGAGATGGCGTCGACCCGTTTGGTGGCCAATGCAATCTGGTTGGCGGCAATGCCGATGTTGACGGCTCTGCCTGAAGCGATGTTCGGGAGCATTTCCATTTCCATGATCGGCTCGCCGGAACCGGGAATTTTGAGCTCGGTAATGCCGCGCGTTTTGTCGTGCTGTTTGATTTTGACCTGGATCAGGTTGGTCAGGTTCGCGCCTTTCAGTTCCTGCAGGGTGGCGGGATGCTGCGCCAGCTTGTCGAGCGTGTTGTAGCCGGCCACCGCGCCATCGCGCATCAGCAGCAGGCGGTCGGTCAGCTGAAGGATTTCACCGAGATCGTGGCTGATGAGCACCGTCGGAATTTTTAGTTTCCGGTGAATATGTGTGAGGAAGGGAAGAATCTGCATTTTTAAGGAGACATCCAGTCCACTCACCGGCTCGTCCATCAACAGCAGGTGCGGATTGGACAGCAGGGTGCGGCCGATGGCGATCCGCTGCTTTTCGCCGCCGGAAAGATCCTCAACAGAGCGGCCGGTCAGGGGGCGGATATTCAACAGGTCAACGATATCGTCAAAACCGAAGGGGCGTTGGCTTACCCGCTCGTTGATGCATTCACCGGCCCGGAGGTTTTGTTCCACCGACCAGTGCGGGAAGAGCCGGGCATCCTGAAAAACGAGGCCGATGTTGCGTTTGTGCGGCGGCACAAAAATGCGGCGGCTGGCATCGAACAGCGTCTCGCCGTCGAGCACGATATGGCCGCCGTCCGGCTTGGCCAGTCCGGCGAGGGCGCGGAAGAGCGTACTCTTTCCGCAGCCCGACGGGCCGAAGATGCCGAGTGCCGATTCAAAGCACCTGAACTGCGCATCGAGCAGGAAGCGGCCCTGCTTCAAATATATATCTACATCTAGATTCATCTGAAAAGTATCTCGCCGCGGCGCAGAGAGTGCTGAGCTTTATAAGGAAAAGAATTCTCTGCGAACTCTGCGCCTTTGCGAGGAATAATATGGTTCTTTCCGATCATGTGCGGTTGTTTAGTTTGTTTCCTGCGCGGCGGGTCAGGAGTTCGGAAACCAGCAGGCTGGCAAAGCAGAGGATCAGCGAGAAGAGAACCAGCCGCATCGCCAGGGTTTCTTCGCCGGGCACCTGCAGGGCGGAATAGATGGCCAGCGGTAGGGTCTGCGTAAGGCCCTCGACGTTGCCGGCAAAAGTAATCGTTGCGCCGAACTCGCCGAGGCTGCGCGAAAAGGCGAGCAGAATGCCGCCGAGAATGCCGGGCCAGGCCAGCGGCAGGGTGACTTTCATGAAAATGCGCAGCGGTCGATAGCCTAGGGTTTGTGCGGCCTCTTCGAGCCGCCGGTCCACCATGGAAACGGCGAGCCGCACGGAGCGCACCGCCAGCGGAAAGGCGACGATGGAGGCGGCGAGCACGGCCCCCTGCCAGGTGAACACCAGCCGAAGATCAAACGTCTCGGCCAGCCATTTTCCGATGCAGCCGTTGCGGCCGAAGACGACGAGCAGGAGATAGCCGGTTACGACGGGCGGAATCACGAGCGGCGCATGCACCAGACTCTCCACCAGCAGCTTGCCGCGGAAGTCGCGCCGTGCCAGCAGCCAGCCGACCATGACCGCCGGAACCGCTGTCACCAAGGCCACGCCGAGCGCAACTTTCAGGGAAAGCCACACTGCGCTGAGTTCTGCTGGTGATAGGGAAGGCATTAGGCAAGAGGCACTAGGTAATAGGGTTTTGAACCACTAAGGCACGACGTGCACGCAGGTTTTTCTTTGTGTTTCATCATTTTGGATTGGCGAAGCCATGGTTTTTCAGGATGGCCTTGGCGGCATCGGTTTTCAGGAATGCCAGGAAGTCGCGGGCGTCCCTGTTTTTCGAAACGGCGGCGGCCGGGTAGATGATCGGGCTGTGGGATGCCGCCGGAAAGGTTCCGATCACCGGCAAGCCGGCCGCTTTTGCATCGGTGGCATATACAATGCCGGCGGCTGTTTCGCCCCGCTGCACATAGAGCAGTGCCGTCCGGACACTGGAGGCCTGAACAAAGTGCGGTTGCCAGTCGTTGAACCAGCCCATGTGTTCCAGCGCCTCTTTGGCATACATGCCGGCCGGAACGCTTTTGAAGTCGCCGACAGCGACCTTGCCGTCGATTTTGCCATCGAACTTAAGTTTCGAGCCGGCGGGGGCGACGAGCACCAGCGTGTTGGCGGCGAGGTTAAAGCGGGTTTGCTTGCGGATGAGTTCTTTGCCCGCCAGCCAGTCCATCCATTTGGCGTTGGCCGAAACAAAGAGATCGGCCGAGGCCCCGGCATCAATCTGCCGGGCGAGCGCGCCGGAGGAGGCAAAGTTAAAGCGCACCTTTTCGCCGCTCGTTTTTTCAAAGGTGCCGGCCAGCTCCTTCATGACATCGGTGGTGCTGGCGGCCGCAAAAACCGAAAGCTCCGCCTGCGCCGGAAGGGCGAGAAGCAGAAGCAACAAAATTGTTGGCAGCATCTTCATGATTGTCTGAGTGTGGGGCTGTTCCCCGTGTTTTTATATTCCGGGATCCTTAATACGCATAGGGTGTGCCATCGGCCGTCGGTTACAGGAGTTCTGAGGTGGCAAGCGGTGGCGCGCTTTTTAGATAAAGCGATCGACGGAACGATGTGTTGAGGTAATGTCCGGTGCCTTCGCTTTCCCGGCTCAGAAACTCAGCCCGGCCGCCAGACCCGTGAAATAAGTTTCGGTCCAGCTGCTGCCTTCCGTTCGGAAGCGCTGCTGTGTCACAAAACACTTCACCGAGAGCTTTTCCCACGGCTTGCAGGCCAGCCCGCCTTCAAGGCGGTACAGGTAAAACAAGGTTTGTTCAAAGTCATACATCATCTCCACTGCGGCAAACGGACGCAGCTGCCAGTCGGTCACGCCCTCTGCCGGCAGGAGCGTGAACTTGGGGTTAAACTCCGTGAGATCTTTGCGGCCTTCATATGGCACATGCGTCAGTCGCCACATGCTCTTAAGTTCAAGGTGCGGGATGCGTGTGCGGCCGTAGAGGTTGACATGATACATCGGCCAGCTCTCCCACTCCATTCCCGGAGTGCGGCGGGTAAAATAGCGGTAATCGGCTGTCGCGGTCCAGTTCGAGGTGACGTTCCATCCCGTCGTGAACTCCGTATAGCGATAGAAGAAATATCCGTCACTCTCCCGATAGCGCAACTGCTCCTTGAGCTGGACATATACCGAATCCGTGAGCTGGCCTTTCATCGAGCCTTGAAGGCGGATGTGGTTTTCTGACGCATCCCAGGAATAGCCCGGAACGGCAAATGAGATGCCAAGCAGTACAACAGCAAACTTTCGAACGTTCATCGGTTACCTCCTGTCAGGCCACCCGTTCCTCGGAAAGCAATACTAATTATAGAACCGTCATCGGTAGGCTGGAAGGCAATAATCGCAGCCCCCGAAGCTTTTCGTTTGCTGCATCCGGGCCAGCTGGACGTTAGTCGATTTCATATTCGCTGGTGTCTTCGTCGTCTTCGATGGCGTCGAGGATGGCGTCGATTTTTTCCTCGTTCACCTCCGCGAACCACTTGCCCTCCGGATACATGACCATCACCGGTCCTTTGTCGCAGATCTTAAGGCAGCCGCAGCCGGAGACCTGGGCATCCATCCCGCGGTCGAGGATTTCTGTTTCGAGATAGGCGAGCAGCTCGCCGCCTTCCTTGGTGTTGCAGACGCCCTTGGCCTCGCCCGCTACGCGGTATGAGTTGCAGATGAAGAAGTGCATTTCCGGTTTTGCGATTGGCATGGTTATTTCCCCTGGTTAGTTGTTTATTGGTTTTAAGTGTTAAGTTTTAGGTTTTAAGTGAGTGACGCATGACGATTGAGGCGTGACCTTTTTCACGTTTCACGTTTCACGTTTCACGTTACCCACAGCCGGCGCCCGATCCGGTGCATTTTTCGCCGCACTTGGTGGCGCGGATGGGCGAGCGGACTTCCGCGCCGCTATAGATCCGGCGCAACGTTTCCTCGATCAGCCCTTCCATCACGATCACTTTCAGCCCGGCCTGGCGCAGAAAGGTGGTCGGCTTGGGGCCGACGCCCGAAACGAGGATGGCGCGGCAGTCGAGCAGCGACCGGGCCAGCTCCATCCAGCGCTCGGAGCCGCCGCCCGCATCGGGTGTTTTGCGGGTTTCGATGACCTGATAGATGCCGTCCTTTTCCCCGAAGATGCTCAGCTCTTCAGCTTCGCCGAGATGCTCGTTGACCAGCACACCCTCGCGGGTGGCGACGGCGACATAGGGGCGTTTTTCGTCCGGGTTGATCGGCGCGTTCGCGGCCTCCTGCAGTTTTTTGAGCGTATCCTGTGTGGTGCCTTCGGCCAGCAGTCCGCAGGCGTCGGCGCGGCAGCGCTGGCAGTGGGTCATCTGCGGCATATATTTGCCGGCAATGTCGCGCGCTTCGTGGATCTGCGCCGGCGTCGGCTCTTCAGCATCTTCGAACATCGTGCCTTCCACCGGACAGAGCGGGATAATGTTGTGCAGGTCGGCACCCTCGGCCTTGGCGAACGAAGCGACGGCGTCAATGTGGTGGTCGTTCACGCCCGGAATCAGGATGGTGTTGATCTTCAGCGTCAGCCCGTGCGCCTTGATGGCTTTCATCGCCTGGATCTGGCGCTGCAGCAGCAGCTCGGCGGCTGCGAGTCCGCGCAGCGGCTTCTTGTGCTCGCGCACCCAGCTGTAAACCTTGGCACCGATCTCGGGATCGATGGCATTCATGGTGATGGTGATGTGGCTCACTTTCAGTTCGGCCAGCTCGGCAATATAGGGGCCGACGCCGAGGCCGTTGGTCGAGACGCACAGCAGCATGTCGGGCTGGCGTTTGCGGATCAGCCGTAGCGTTTCCATCGTCTCTTCGGGGTTGGCAAAGGGATCGCCGGGGCCGGCGATGCCGACGACGGAAATCGGCTTGCCGGATTCGACGAGGTCGTTGACGTAGTAGAGCGCCTGGCCGGGCGAGAGGACGTTGGAGGTGACTCCGGGGCGGGACTCGTTGACGCAGTCATATTTGCGGTTGCAGTAGCCGCACTGAATGTTGCACTTCGGGGCGACCGGCAGGTGCACGCGGCCGAACTTTCCTTTGACGTCCGGGTTGAAGCAGGGGTGTTTACTGAAGTCGAGAGCCATGAGTAATCTCCGATTGGTTTTAAGTGTTAAGTTT
The DNA here is from genome assembly GCA_964483355.1 of uncultured Verrucomicrobiota bacterium. GTDB lineage: Bacteria > Verrucomicrobiota > Kiritimatiellia > Kiritimatiellales > Pontiellaceae > Pontiella. Next base: position 35,566 of record CAZABK010000009.1, read on the forward strand.
TAGGTGTTAGGCCGGGGGGAGCAGGGCTCTTAAAACTTAATCACCTAAAACTTAAAACTGATCATATGTAGGTGTATCCGATATCGTTGCTGTTCTGTTTCAGCTCCATGAGCTTGTCGACGATGGTATCGAAGAGCCGCTGCGCGCCCCGGTAGCCCAGGTGGAGGGAGCGAGGCCCGCTGATCCGGTCGTGGATAGGAAATCCAGCCCGGATCAGCGGGATGCCGGCTTTGCGGCTGAGAGAAAAGCCCTTGCTGTTGCCTAGAAGCAGGTCGGGCTTCAGTGAGAAAACGGCTTCCTCGATTTCGGCGAAATCGACGCCTTCGAGGATGGCGGTGTCCGGATCGATTTCCGGGGCGGCTTCGAGAACGCATTCGTGGAGTTTGCCGCTCTTGCCGCCGGAGGCGCAGAGGACCGGCACGAGGCCGATTTCGGCGCAGAAGGAGGCCATGCCGACGACGAAGTCCTCTTCGCCATAGATGACCACCTTTTTGCCGAAGGTGTATTTGTGGCCGTCGACATAGCAGTCGATCAGCCGCCCGCGTTCGGCTTCGTGCTTGGAGGGGGCCGGGCGGCCGGTAATCTGTTCGAGCACCTTGAAAAAGCGGTCGGTCTGGCGGATACCGATCGGCAGGCCGACGCGGAAGACGGCGGTGGAAAATTTTTCGTCGAGCAGCGACGCGGCTGATTGTTTGTCGGAGATGGTGGAGGCCAGTTCAACAACCGCCGAGGCGCGCCCGAGCTTGCTGATCTTGCGGATCGGCGTTCCGCCGTATGGGATGCGGTGATAGTCGCCCCACACCGGGCCGTCGAGCGGGTCGGAATAGTCGGGCATGATGGTAAAGTTCATGCCGAAGTCGTTCATGATTTCGCGCAGGTGGCGCAGGTCGGCGGGCGACACCATGCCGGGAAACAGGCCGATAAACTTTTCGTTGGGCCCGTCGACCGCGAGCTGGTCGACGATCGCACGTACCGCCCACTGGTAGCCGTCGGCGTGCGAGCCGGCATAGCTCGGCGTCGAGGCATGCAGGATATAGGGCAGGTTCATCTGCTTGCGTTCTTTGGCGATGAACTCCTTCACATACATGTGCACGTCATCGCCGATGGTTTCGGCCAGGCAGGTGGTGGCGATGCCGATGGCCTGCGGGTGGTAGCCCTCGATCACATGCTTGAGCCCGTCGAACAGGTTTTGCCGCCCGCCGAAGACCACGCTCTCTTCACCGAAGCTCGACGAGGCAATATCCATCGGCTCGCGGAAATGGCTGATCATGTAGCGCCGGATGTAGGTGGCGCAGCCTTGCGATCCGTGGAGGAAGGGGAGGCAGCCTTCAATTCCACGGAACGCCAGGCAGGCGCCGAGCGGCGCGCAAAGCTTGCAGGCGTTGCGGGTCGCCGTAAAATTTTCACCGGTCAGCGGCTTTTCCGTCGGGGCCGGTCCGCAGCCGCATTGGGCTTGGTCTGCTGCTGTGCAGCTGTTGGCCGGGCTGTCGACCGGGGCGCAGGTGTTTCCGCATTTGCAGCTCATTTTCTTACATCCTTTTTAACCGTGAAGACGCAAAGGTTGCTACGCTTGTCTTTCGGAGGGAGCGCGCGTTTGATGTCGTGAATGCCCATGGCCGTTAAAATTTTATTGATCGAGTTGTCGTGTTTGGTCGCAGTCATCTTATTCATGCTCGTTGTGTGTCGGGGTTAAGTTCGGTCGGCCCTCCTCGGGGCAAACTGCCAGACGGGGCTCATGACCGATGAGTGGACTTCCTTGGCAAAGTTGAGCATGCCGACGAAGCCGGCGAGCGCTTCCTTGCGCTCGTGGTTGTGGTCGCAGAAGCCGACGCCGAGCTTATAGGCGATGGGACGCTCCTTGACGCCGCCGATGAAGAGGTCGACATCCTTCTCCTTGATGAACTGCGCGAGCTCGAGCGGGTTGGTGTCGTCGACCAGGATGGTGCCCGGATCGCAGAGCTCGCGAAGCACCTTATAGTCCTCCACCGAGCCGGTCTGCGATCCGGCCACCACCACGTCCATGCCCAGCGTGCGCAGCGAGCGCACGAGCGAAAAGACCTTGAAGGCTCCGCCGGTATAGACTGCGGCCTTTTTCCCTTGGAGGTCCTTTCGGTAGGGGGCGAGCTGGGGCATCAGTTTCGCCACCTCTTCCTGGATGACGCGGCGGGCTCCTTCCCGCATCTCGTCGTCATCGAAAAAGTCGGCCACGTCGTAGAGCGCCTTGGACATGTCCTCAATGCCGAAGTAGGAGGCGCGCTGGATCGGCGTTCCGTGTTTCACCTTCAGCATCTGGGCGAGGTTGATGACCGCGCCGGAACACTGGACAATATTGAGGTGGGCGCGGCCCGCCTTGCGGATATCGTCCACGCGGCCGTCGCCCGAAACGGTGCAGACCACGTTGACGCCCATGCGCTCGTAGTAGTCCTTGATAATCCAGATTTCGCCGGCGAGGTTAAAGTCGCCCATAATGTTGATCGACTTCGGAACCTTCGGCGCATTCAGGTCGTCTTCGCCGACAATCCGGAAGAGCGCTTCGCAGGCGGCTTTATAGCCTTCCTTCTTCGAGCCCTTGAAACCTTCGGAATCGACCGGGATGACGGGGATCCCTTTTTCCGCCTGCACCTTTTTGCAGACCGCTTCGACGTCGTCGCCGATGACGCCGACGATGCAGGTGGAGTAGATAAAGGCGGCGCGCGGTTCATATTTGTCGATCAATTCGCCGATGGCTTTATAGAGTTTGCCTTCGCCGCCGTAGATGACGTCTTTTTCCTGCATGTCGGTCGAGAAGCTCAGCCGATGCAGTTCCGGGCCGGAGGAGAGGGCGCCGCGGATGTCCCAGGTGTAGGAGGCGCAGCCGATCGGGCCATGCACGATGTGGATCGCGTCGGCGATCGGGTAGAGTACCACACGCGATCCGCAGAAGCTGCAGGAGCGCTGGCTGACGGAACCGGCCAGACTCTGCTTTTCGGCCTCCATCGCAAACTCGCCGCCGACATGCACCTGACGTTTGCGCTTTTCCAGTAGATTGATTGTTTCGTTTGCCATTTGTGTGTTTTCCAAATTGTTGCCACCCCTATTGCAACAGGTGTGCCAGCGCGCGCCGTGCGGCGCGCGCTGGAGTGTTAAGTGCTTATGTTTTAGGTGTTAAGGAAAGTTGGGGTGCGTTTTGCGGCGCGCATTACGCATTACGCATTACGGAAATATATTTCCATTAGCTTCAAGGCTTGATTGCGATGCCGCTCCAAATCGCCGCCAGAGAGGGGGTTAAGTGGATTTTCGACAATTATTTCCGGAGCCGATGTGCGGGGCAGAAAAATGTCGGGGCAAAAAAAGATCCGCCGGATTGGGCGGATCGAAGGAAAAAAGTATGTAGTTCCGCCTTTAGGAGGTCCCTGCGGAATGGCCGCCTAAAGGCGGAACTACGAACTTGTTCACATAAACTTGAGGTCGATGGTGTCATCCTCGTTCTGGGAGAGGGCGTAGGTGCCTTTGGGGATGATGCTGAAGCCTGCTTCTGAAAAGGTTGCGACCATCTGTTCGATTACAGCGTCGGCTTCGGCCGGGGTGCATTCCTCGTTGCAGTAGGCCAGCAGAGTCGAGGGCTTGTCGGTAAACTGCAGCAGGAAGGTGCAGTGCTGCACGAAGACGAGATCGTCGTAGGCGTAGGTGACTTCCAGGCCGAGGTCGGCCAGGAGGGCGGTAATTTTTCCGAGCGGTTTTTCTGCTGTGGTCATATTGGTTCCTTTAGTTCACCACGAAGTTTGGAAGAGCACGAAGTGCGGGAATATATCTCTTCGTGGACTTCCCTCCTTCAGCGAGCTAAGCGAGCGGGTGGTTAAAAATCATGCGGCGATGAGCTGTTCGGCCCAGGACTGGACGGCCTCGGCGGTTTCGATCATTTCGGGAATGGCCTCGGTCGGCGGTTCGGTGCGGTGATAGCCGGCGAAGACCGGGCAGATGTTTTGATAGGACTCAAATTTACGCAGCTGCGCGGCGATGGAATCGTCGATGCCGCCGACTTGGTTGGCCGCGTCGATGAGATCGGTAAAGGTGTGGTTGTCGGCCAGCTTGCCTTTGGCCATGAGTGCGCCCATGACATGTTTTTCAATGGCGAGGCCGATAATGTTGTAGAGGATTTCGGCGGTAAAGATCGCCGGACGGTTGATGCCGCCGCGGGCGGTCTTGAGATATTTATTTCCTTCATCCATGAAGGCTTTGTAGTCAGCGTCAAATACGGCAGTCATTTTCTTACTCTCCTTTAGTTAGAAAAAAAAATTGGAACCGGAGCGCGGGGTGCAAACAGAGGAGGAGAGAGATTCTGTCTTGAGGCATTGTCCTTACCCGCGCTCCGGTCCCAAAGGGGAATTGAACTTCGAACATCGAACACTGAATCCTGAACGGTTGAAGGATGGGAGAACTTCAAAGTTCGAAGTTCACTGTTCGATGTTCTACGTTCATTTTTTACATCACCAGTTCGAAGCCGGTGGCCGGAGCATCACGTTCCTGCCGCTCCATGAGCTGATTCAGCATCAGTTCAAGCAGCCGCATGCCGCCTTTGTAGCCGACGGTCGGGAAGTGGCTGTGGCCGATGCGGTCCACGATCGGGAAGCCGTAGCGCACGAACGGAATATCCTGGTCGCGGGCAATCAGCTTGCCGTAGGTGTTGCCGATGAGCAGGTCGACCGGCTCGTTACGGATCCACTGTTCGAGCAGAAGCATATCGGCGCGTTCGCCGTTCTTGACGTTCACGTCGACGCCCTTTTCGGCGCACATTTCCGTGATGCGTTTCGAGAACTTTTTGCCGGGGGTGCCGGAGACGATATGCGTCGGGATCATGTCGAGATCGAGCAGGAACTCGGTCAGCGGCATGAGCTGGTCGGGGTCGCCGAAGAGCGCCACTTTCTTGCCGTAGAGGTATTGGGACATATCAGCAATCAGGTCGACCAGTTTGCCGCGCTCGGTGATGAAGCTTTCCGGCACCGGCACTTTGGCCGCGCTTGCGAGCGCCTCGACGAAGCGGTCGGTGGCGGAGAGGCCGACGGGAATGTCGAGCACGTCGTACGGCACCTTGAAGCTGGAGTCGAGCAGCTTGGCGGCATCTTCCGAGGCCCACGGTCCGAGGGCCAGCGTTTTGATGCTGTCGCCGGCGGTGGCGATGTCTTCAACCTTGGCGCCGCCGTCCGGATACATTTTATATTCGCCGGTCTGCGGGGTGTCGACCACGCCGTCGGTGTCGGGGAACATCACAAATTTGATGCCCATCTTGGAGGCGATTTCCTTCATTTCGCGCATGTCGGACGGTTCAACCCAGCCGGGCAGGATGTTGACCTGGTCCTTGGCTTCGCCGGTGTGTTCCACGAGTCCGCGGACAATGCCGCAGCACATGTTGGAGAAGCCGGTGATGTGCGAGCCGACGTAGGAGGGCGTGTTGCAGTAGATCACCTTCTTGCCTTCCGGCACTTTGCCGTCGTCCATCGCCTTCTTCACGATCTGGGCCATATCATCCCCGATGGTTTCCGACAGACAGGTTGTGTGAATGGCCACGAGGTCGGGCTCGTAGATGGTGAACATGTTGGTCAGGGCCGCCAGCAGGTTGGACTGTCCGCCGAACACCGAGGAACCTTCCGTGAAGGAGCTGGTGCCGGCCATGATCGGATCCTTGTAGTGACGGGTGAGGGTGCTGCGGTGATACGAGCAGCAGCCCTGCGAACCGTGCGAGTGCGGCAGGCAGCCGTGGATGCCGAGCGCGGCATACATGGCGCCGATCGGCTGGCACGTTTTCGCCGGGTTAACGGTTAGCGCTTTGCGTTCGGCGACTTCTTTGGGGGTGTGTTTTAAGAGCATTTTCTTTCTCCAGATTTATTCAGGATTCTTTTAACCACGAAGACAGGAAGTTCACGAAGGTACTGCTTGGGATCTTCTTTGTGTTCTTCGTGCCTTCGTGGTGATTATTTCCTTTCTATGCAACGTACTCGGCGCAGATGCAGGGATCGGTGTCGGCTGTTTCCAGCCACGGCGCCTTGATCTTCTTCCAGATGGTGGTGCTGAGCATGCGCTCGATATCATTGTAGAAGTTGATCGCTCCAACGAAGCCGGCATACGGGCCGCCGTAGTCGTAGGAGTGCAGCTGCTTGAGCGGCGTTCCGCTTTTCTGCACGACATATTTTTCTTTGATGCCGGCGCAGAAGATATCCGGTTTGTAGAACTCGATCAGTTTTTCGGCTTCCCAGTGGCTGATGTCGTCCACAATCAGCGAGTTGTCGTGCATGTCGGAATACATGCCCTTGTAGTCGCTGATTTCCAGGCCCTTTTCAGACAGGATGCGGAGTTCTTCCTCGCTCTTGCGCGGATTGAATTTTTCCGGATCGGCCTCAACCTTGATCTCCTCAATGTTGCGGCTGTCGGCATCCACCTTGATGGAGGGCAGCACCTTGCGGCCTTCATAGTCATCGCGGTGAGCAAACTCGTAACCGGCCGAAACGGTCTTCATGCCCATTTCGCTGAAGAGCTCCTGGTAGTGATGCGCACGGGATCCGCCCACAAACATCATGGCCGTCTTGCCGTCGGTCACTTTGCGGGCTTCCGCCGCCTTGGCTTCGATGGCCGGCATCTCTTCGGCGATCACCTCTTCGATCCTGGCGATCAGCTCCGGCTCCTCGAAGTATTCCCCGATCTTGCGCAGCCCCTTGGCTGTGGCCTCGGCGCCGATAAAGTTAACCTTGAACCACGGAATGCCGTATTTGGTTTCCATCATCTCGGCCACATAGTTGATCGAGCGGTGGCACATGACGAGGTTGAGGTCGGCCTGGTGGGCGGTTTCAAACCCTTCCATGTCGGAGTTGCCCGAGAAGGTGCCAACCAAGGTGATGCCGCATTTTTCGAAGATGCGTTCGAGTTCGAAGGCATCGCCGCCAATGTTGTATTCACCCAGCAGGTTGATCTTATATTTGCCTTCAACCGGCGTGTCATCGTTACCGAGCACATGGCGGAACAGCTGGTTGTTCGCAATGTGGTGGCCGGCGGACTGGGAGACGCCCTTGTAACCTTCGCAGCTGAAACCGAAGATGTTGATTTCGTCGTTAAACTCAGCCTTCATCTCGCGGCAGACGGCGTGAACGTCGTCACCGATCAGGCCGACCGGGCAGGTGGAGAAGACGCCGATCGCCTTCGGCTTGAAGATTTCAACCGCTTCCTTGATGGCCTGTTTCAGCTTCTTTTCACCGCCGAAGACGATGTTGTCGTCCTGCATATCGGTGGAGAAGCAGTAGGTCATAAAGTTATCCCCGTCCGGACCGGGATCGGTCTGGTTGCGGCGGGTCAACCAGGAATAGAATCCGCAGCCAATCGGGCCGTGGGTCAGGTTGATGATGTCGCGCGTCGGTCCGAGTACCACCCCTTTACAGCCGGCATAGCAGCAGCCGCGCTGGGTGATGATGCCCGGGATCGTATGGACGTTGGACTGCACTTCCTTGTCCAGCTTTTCGTCAACCACCACCATCGACTTGGCGCGTTTGCGCGCAATTTTCGGCGGATACTTGGCAAGGATTTCTTCCTTCAGCGCTGAAGGATCCGGTAATTTGGTTTCTTCGCTCATTCCAAACCTCCTGAAGAGTCGAGGACGTCGCCGCCGGAAGGGCCTTCCACGGTTTCGCCGGTTCTAACGCGGGTTGCTTCCATGATCGGCAGGACAAAAATCTTTCCGTCGCCCGAGCTGCCGGTCTGGTTGGTGTTGATGATGGTTTCGACGGTCTTGTCCACCCAGTCGTCGGAAACGACCACGGTGATCAGACGCTTCGGCACCAGGCGCGGACCTTCGCCGAGGGCGGCGATCGCTTCCGGCGAGCCTTCTTCCGCTCCGTGCAGGATGCGGTAGTCGACCATCCCTTTGCCGCGGCCCTGGACGCGCCCGGTCGCGGTGAAGGAGCTGATGCCCGCTTCGTTCAACGCACGCTTGGTGTCGTTGATTTTGTTCATTCTAATGACTGCCATTACTTCTTTCATGACGGCCTCCTAGTCTTCTTTAACGCCGGAACTGATGGTGTATGCGCTCTCAACGGGGGAGATGAAGATTTTGCCGTCGCCATAGTTGCCGGTTTCGCTGGTCTTGGCGGCCGCCAGAACGGTTTTGACCACGAAATCCTTGTCGGCTTCCGGAATCACCGTCATCAGCATTTCCTTCGGCAGCTCGTCATAAGTAACTTCGCCGACCTTCAGGCCGCGCTGTTTGCCGCGTCCGAAAACCGGAACCTTGGTGACCGCCGGGTAGCCGGCTTCGAGCAGGGATTTCATCACTTCGTCGGCCTTTTCCGGACGAACAATGGAACGTACGAGTAGTTTTGACATGGGTTTTCTCCTTGGTTGGTAGTGGGTTGGCAGGGGCGACATGTATGTCGCCCTTACTTATGCATCGAATCCGTATTTGACCATCAGCTCTTCGAGATCTTCGATTTCGAGCGGGGTCGGGATGACCTTCATTTCGTTTTCATCGATTTTCTTCGCCAGGGCGCGGTATTCATCGGCCTGTCCGGATTCCGGTGCAAAGTCGATCACGGTTTTACGGTTGAGCTCGGCGTGCTGCACGATGTTGTCGCGCGGTACGAAGTGAATCATCTGCGTTCCGAGACGGGCCGCCAGTTCGGTGATCAGCTCATGCTCATTGTCGGTCTTGCGGCTGTTGCAGATCAGACCACCCAGGCGAACGCCGCCGGCGTCGGCAAACTTCACGATCCCTTTACAGATGTTGTTGGCCGCATACATAGCCATCATTTCACCGGAAACCACAATGTAGATTTCCTGCGCTTTGCCTTCGCGGATCGGCATCGCGAATCCGCCGCAGACCACGTCGCCGAGTACGTCGTAGAAGACATAGTCCAGTTCCTGATCTTCTTCATAAGCACCGAGCTGTTCGAGCAGGTTGATCGAAGTGATGATACCGCGTCCGGCACAGCCGACACCCGGTTCCGGGCCGCCGGATTCCACGCAGCGGGTTGCACCGAAACCATCTTTGATTACATCATCGAGTTCCACGTCTTCGCCCTCTTCGCGCAGGGTGTCGAGTACGGTCTTCTGCGCCAGGCCGCCGAGCAACAGACGGGTCGAGTCGGCTTTCGGGTCGCAGCCTACAACCATCACTTTGTTACCTGCTTCGGCCAGACCGGCCACGGTGTTCTGGGTTGTGGTGGATTTTCCGATTCCGCCTTTACCGTAGATTGCTACTTTTCTCATGGTACTTCTCCTTGGTTGGTTAACAGTTATTTCCAATTTCAGTTCAGTTTCTATCTTCCCAAAATGTGACAGCCCCTATTGCAACAGGTGTGCCAGCGTCTGTTTTTCGGGGGTTGGCAAATTGCTAAGTCGTTTGTTTTCAGGAGCTAGAAAAAGTTTGCGCGGAAGAGGGGGCGCGGTGGGCGGGGGCGGCCGGTCCGGAAATATTTTTCCGGCGTTGCGGCCGCCGGATAGCGCCGCCGCTCCAACAACTTGAAAAAGCGGGGACTTGCAGAAAATGCCGACATTTATTTCCACGCTCAAAAACGGCTGGAAATTATTTTCCGCCAAACCGAACGATACAGGGTTTACATCATCGGCGAGCTACGAAATATTCCCTGCCCATGCATTTAAACCCCTTAAAATTTGGATCGGTCAACATCGAGTTCCCCGTCGTGCTCGCCCCGATGGCGGGCTACACCGATGCGGCCATGCGTACGCTCTGTCTCGAGCGCGGCGCCGGCGCGGTCTATACCGAGCTCGCCAGCTCCGAAGGGCTCAGCCGCGACGGCGGAAAGACCTACGACGAGGTGCTCAAACCCGCGCCCAACGAACATCCGATTGCCGGCCATATTTTCGGCGCCGATCCGCAGCGTATGGCCGAGGCCGCAAAAATCGTGGAGCAGGCCGGCTGCTTCGACTGGATCGACCTGAATTGCGGCTGCCCCGTCAAAAAGGTGGTATCGCGCGGCGCCGGCGCGGCGCTGCTCAAGGATCTTCCGCTGCTGGGCGAAATCATTGAAGCGGTGAAGGGCGCCGTTTCGCTGCCGGTCAGCGTAAAGACGCGCATCGGTTTTAATCAGGACACGGCGGATCATCTTGAAATCGCCAGGGTCGTCGAACAGAGCGGCGCCGATATGCTTGCGGTTCACGCGCGGCTCGCCAAAAACTTTCACGGCGGCGACCCCGACTGGAACGCGCTCGGCGAAATGAAGCAGGCACTCTCGATTCCCCTCATCGGAAACGGCGGCGTCAATACGCCCGCCGACGCCGCCAAGATGGTTGAAGTCGCCGGCGTCGACGGCGTCATGATCGGCCGTGGCGCCATCGGCAATCCGTGGATTTTTGATGCGATTCGGCGGGGCAGGCCAGCGGCCTGCGATACGAAGACTGTACCGCAGGCGGCTCGCCTGCTTGAGCGCCGCGATATGATGGCCGAGCACCTGCGCCGACTGGTGGCACTCAATGAAAAGAAGCAGGAAGTGTCCGGTCGCGCCAAGCGCTATACACCCGAGGAGGCGGCCTGCATTCAGTTCCGCACCCATATTCCCTATTATGTGCGCGGACTGTTTGATAAAAAACAGCTGCTGATGAAGCTCGCACAGCTTATGATGGTTGATGCCATCATGGAAGAAGTGGATATTTTAATAGAAAAGAATAAAGCTCCTCGCGGAGGCGCAGAGAGCGCAGAGTAAAATAATAAAATTCTCCGCGAGCTCTGCCGCTCTGCGAGGAAAAACAGGATGTGAAATGAGCGAAGAAAACACAATGAATGTCGGGGTCCAGCCGCTGGATGCCATCATGACGGAAAAAGAGATCAAGAACCACGACCTGGTGGCGGCGGTTGCGCCGGGCTACATCAACCACAAGCAGGTGCAGAAGGCGCGCAAAGGCCGTCGCCTCACGCCGCACATGCAGGAAAAAATCCTCGAAGCGCTCAACGCTTTCTGCGCGCCCGAGTCTTATGACTTCAACGAGGTGTTCAACTATCGCGGCAAAAAGAATTTGAATGGATAGCAACGAATGAATGTAAAGCAGCGAATTGCCGGGCGGAATGGATGCGTTGCTTTACATTCATTTGTTGCAGGAAATTCACCGGAGTTTTAGATGGCGAAGCAGTGGATCAAGGTGGCGGGCGCACGCGAGCACAACCTGAAGGATGTGCATGTGAAGATTCCGCGCGATGAGCTGACGGTGGTAACGGGCCTGAGCGGATCGGGCAAATCGTCGCTGGCATTTGATACGATTTATGCCGAGGGGCAGCGCAAGTATGTCGAGAGCCTGTCGGCCTACGCGCGCCAGTTCCTTGGCCAGATGCAGAAGCCGGACGTCGACTATATCGAAGGGCTTTCCCCGGCGGTTTCGATTGAACAGCGCACGGCCGGCGCCAATCCGCGCTCGATCGTGGCGACGACCACCGAGATCTACGACTATTTGCGTCTGCTCTTTGCCAGCATCGGCAAGGCGCACTGCTATAAATGCGGCAAGCCGGTCACCAGCCAGAGCGCTGAGGAAATTGTCGAACAGTTGCTGGAGCTTCCCGCCCGCACAAAGCTGATGATTCTTGCGCCGCTGGTGCGCGGTCGCAAGGGCGAGCACGTCGAGGTGTTCGAGACGATCCGCAAGCAGGGCTTTGTGCGCGTGCGCGTCGATGGCGAGATTTATGAAGTTGAAAATGTTCCGAAGCTGGCAAAAACCAAAAAGCACACCATCGAAGCGGTGTTGGATCGGCTGGCGGTTTCCGACGATATTCGCGGGCGCATGACCGACTCGGTCGAGTTGGCGCTCGGTCAGAGCGAGGGAATGATTGCGGCGCTGATCGCTAACGAAGAAGGCGGCTGGGACGAACGCATTTTTTCCGAACACAACGCCTGCCTCGGCTGCGGGGTCAGTTTTGACAAACTTGAGGCGCGCCATTTTTCGTTTAACAGTCCCTACGGCGCGTGTCCGTCGTGTCATGGACTCGGCACACAGATGGTGTTCGACGAAGAACAGGTGGTTCCGGACAAGACGCTGGCGATCGAGTCGTGCGTACACCCGTGGCGCTACGGCGGGCGGCGGATGATCATCTATCACAAAAAGCTACTGCAGGCGTTGGCGGAGCGGCACGGCATCGACCCGTCCACGCCGTTCGAGGATCTGCCGCGCGACATTCAGCAGGAACTCTTTTACGGAACCGGCGAGGAAGAGATTCAGTATTACATGCGCCGCCGGCTGATCTCGAAGCCGTTCAAGGGCGTCTTCCCGATGCTGATGGAGCGGCTGGAAAATAACGAGAGCGAGGCGATGAGCCACTGGTTGCGCGGCTACATGAACCGCCGCATCTGCCCCGAGTGCAACGGCGCGCGCCTGCGGCCGGCGGTGTTGGCCTGCAAGGTGAACGACCGCAATATTCGCGAAATTATTTCCGACTCGGTGATTGATTCGCAGACCTTTTTTGAAGAGCTGAAGCTGACAAAGCAGGAAGAGCTGATCACCAAGGAAATCCTCAAGGAGATCCGCTCGCGCCTCGGCTTCATGGTCGATGTCGGCCTCGACTACCTGACGCTCGACCGCGAGAGCGGCACGCTCTCCGGCGGCGAGGCGCAGCGTATCCGGCTGGCGACGCAGATCGGCGCCGGACTCGTCGGCGTCGTCTATGTGCTCGACGAGCCGAGCATCGGTCTGCATCAGCGCGACAACGATCGGCTGATCCACACGCTGCAGGGGTTGCGCGATCTGGGCAATACCGTGATCGTGGTCGAGCACGATGAGCAGACCATCCGCACGGCCGATTATGTGGTCGACCTCGGTCCCGCCGCCGGCCGCCACGGCGGCGAGGTGGTGTTTGCCGGGACGACCGAAAAGCTGCTCGAAGCCGATACGTTGACGGCGCACTATCTGCGCGGCGAAAAGATGGTCGAAGTACCAGAAAAGCGGACCAAGCCGCACAAGGGCTGGATCGAACTGAAGGGCGCGGAAGCGAATAACCTGAAAAAGGTGAACGCCAAATTTCCGCTCGGACTCTTTACCTGCGTGACCGGCGTTTCGGGCAGCGGCAAGAGTACGCTCACCGATTACACGCTCAAGCGTGCCATGGCGCGCCACTTCCACGGCTCGAAGGATGTGCCGGGAAAACACCGGGATCTGAAAGGGCTGGAGTCGGTCGATAAAATGATCGTGATCGACCAGTCGCCGATCGGCCGCACGCCGCGCTCAAACCCGGCGACTTACACCGGCGCCTTTACCGACATTCGTGAACTGTTTGCTTCATTGCCCGCGTCAAAGGTGCGCGGCTATAAGCCGGGGCGCTACAGCTTTAACGTCAAGGGCGGCCGCTGCGAGCGCTGCAAGGGCGACGGCATCCTGAAGATTGAAATGCATTTTCTGCCGGACGTCTATGTGCCGTGCGAGCAGTGCAACGAAAAGCGCTACAATAAGGAGACGCTGGAAGTTCACTATAAAGGCAAAAATATTGCCGACGTGCTCGATATGACCATCAACGAAGCACTCGAGTTTTTCGAGGCGGTTCCGAAAATCCAGCGCAAGATGAAGACGCTGTGCGACGTCGGCCTCGGCTATCTCAAACTCGGTCAGCCCGCCACCACGCTTTCCGGCGGCGAGGCCCAGCGCGTCAAGCTCTCAACCGAACTGAGCAAGCGCTCGACCGGTCAGACCGTCTATATTCTCGATGAGCCCACCACCGGCCTGCACTTTGCCGATGTCCACAAGCTGCTCGAAGTGCTCGAGCGTCTGCGCGACGAAGGCAACACCGTCATTGTGATCGAGCATAATCTCGACATGATCAAGCGCGCTGACCATATCATTGACCTCGGACCCGGCGGCGGCATTAACGGCGGCACCATCGTGTGCGCCGGTCCGCCCGAAAAGGTGGTCCGGTGCGAGGAATCCTATACCGGGCAATATCTGAAGGAGTTGTTAACCTAAGGAGTCATATGCCGAACATGCATAAGCTGGAGGTGCGTGAGAGCCGCATTCATGGGCGGGGCGTCTATGCCGTTGAGCCGATTGAAAAAGGGGCGAGGATCGGAACCTACCACGGCCACCGTACGGAAGTGGATGACACCTATGTCCTTTGGGTCACGGATGAGGACGGCGTGGAGTATGGCATCAACGGCACGACCGACCTGAAGTTCCTGAATCATTCCTGCGAACCGAATGCCGAGTTTGACGGCGAGGAGCTGCATGCCTTGGTGGATATTGCGCCGGGGGATGAGATCACTTTTCACTATGGCGAACTGTTCGCAAAATGGCTGGCGTCGCAGAAATCATAAAATGCTTACAGCTCAGGGTTCGCCGAGCTGAGGGCAATGCGGTCGATCCATCCTGGAGCGGTGCCTGTTTCCCGTCAGCCGAAGAATCACTCTAATTCATCGCGTCCTAAATAATGGGGATGCGCAACATTTCCAGGACGTATTACTGTTTCCTCAATTATTCCCGGAGCCCTCCAGGGGAGCGGGGTGGACATCAGGATGATGTCGTATCCGGGGAGAACGTGCTGCAGGTGATGGTTATGAGAAATAGTTTTGTTGTGTTTTCGTTGGGGATTTTGCTTTCGGGCGGTTGGTGCGGCCGGGCATCGGGGATTGAGATGTCCTCCTTTTGCAAGGCACAGGTGCCGGGGGAATATATTCTGGAGGCAGAGGAAGGCTCCTGGACCTGGGGTATGGCGCCGATCTACGATGAAGAGGGCAAGCTGCACATTTTTAATTCGGTCATTCCAGATAACGGTAGCTGGGTCAAGAACAGCAAGGTTGTACACTGGGTTGCCAAACGGCCGGAAGGGCCATACACGCTGCTGGGCGATGTGTTTGTCAGCGATGAAGCGAGCTACCATAATCCGCAGATTTCCAAGGTGGGGGATACCTACGTTCTGGTCTTCCTGCTGAACCGCTATAACGATAAAAATGGCTCCAGGCAGGAGGTCGGGATTGCGACGGCAAAATCGCCGTACGGTCCATGGACGGAAAGCCCGCTCAATCCGGTCATTCCCGCCTCTGGAAAAATGGGCGGGTACAATATTATCCACGCCTCGAACCCCACCTTTGTGGTGACGCCGGAAGGCAAGTACAGAATCTATTACAAGTCGATGACGGACCGCTACTCAATGCGGAAAGGGTTCCGGGAAATTTCCTTTGCTGAAAGTGACCAACTCGAAGGGCCGTATGTGAATTATGAAGGCAACCCGGTCCTCAGCTATATTGAGGAAAAGGTGGATATCGAAGATCCCTATGCGTTCTATTACAACGGCATGTACTACATGATTGTTGAGGACCGTCAGGGCGTGAGGGACATGCTGATGGGCACCCCGATTCCGGCCGATAAACTCAAAAAGGGCGGCTATCGTCCGGGCCTGATTTATCAATCCAAAGACGGCATTGACTGGGGAATTCCCAAGGTTGGCTATCTGACCAACGAAACCTACTTCGATGACAAACTGGCCCGCAGCGAGCGTCCCGGCATTCTGTGGAAAGACGGAAAGCCTGAGTGTCTCTTCCTGGCCTGTCACGACGACAAACCGTCTGCCGGCTATTTTCTGCGAATTAACAACTGGGAGGGAGAATAAGTGAAACAATCAATTTTGACTGCTGCCGCACTACTCGCTGCCAGCGCAGTTTTTTCCGGTGGCCAACCCGCTTCGATGGAGGGCCGCCGACCCAACATTATTCTGGTGATGACCGACGACCAGGGGATGGGTGATCTGTCCTGCATGGGCAATCAGGTCGTTAAAACCCCACAGATTGACCGCTTCCATGAGAAAGCCCTTCGCTTTACCGATTTTCAGGTCAGCCCGACCTGCGCACCGACACGTTCGGCAATCATGAGCGGACGCGCGCCGTTTAAAAACGGAGTGACGCACACCATCTTTCAGCGCGAGCGCATGGCGCTGGATGCCTTTACAATGCCGCAGGCGCTGAAGAGCGCGGGCTATGCAACCGGCATTTTTGGCAAGTGGCATCTTGGCGACGAAGATGAATATTTGCCGGGCAGCCGCGGCTTCGACGAGGTGCTGATTCATGGCGCCGGCGGAATCGGGCAGACTCGGTACGGCGATTTTCCGGTTAATGAAGAAAACTGCTATTTTGACAATGTGCTGCTGCACAACGACACCATTGTCAAAACCAAGGGCTTCTGTACCGATCTCTTCTTTAACGCCGGCCTGGCCTGGATCAAAACGCAGCATGAAGCCAAACAGCCGTACTTCGCCTATATTTCACTCAATGCGCCGCATGGGCCGTGTATTGCTCCCGAAAATTATAAGAAGCGGTTCCGGGATCTGGGGTACGACCAGAATACCGCCGGCCGCTACGGCATGATTGAAAACATTGACGATAATTTCGGCCGGATGATGGACAAGCTTGCCGAATGGAAGGCGCTGGACAATACGCTGGTCATCTTCATGACCGACAACGGCGCCACCCGTTTGAACGGCAAGCTAAACGGCAAAAAGGTGAAGCATTTCAACGCCAACCTTCGGGGCGGAAAAAATTCACCGTATGAAGGCGGGACCCATGTCCCGGCCTTCTGGCAGTGGAAAGGCGTTCTCGCCGAAGGCGTCGACGTCGACGGGCTGACGGCACACATCGACCTCTACAAAACCTTCTGTGAGCTGGCGGGCGTCAAGCTGCCCGCCAAGATGCAGGAGCTGGACGGCCGTTCGCTGCTGCCGCTGCTCAAGAATCCCAAAGCCGACTGGGCGGATCGCGAGCTGTTTGTTCATTGCGGACGCTGGAATCCCGGAAAACGGGACGACTTTAAATTTAAAAAGTGCGCCGTGCGCACCGAGCGCTGGCGTTTTGTGAACAATGAGATGCTCTTTGATATTTCCAAGGATCCTTACGAGACCACGGATGTGGCGGGGGCGCACCCCGAAGTAATTTCCAACCTTCGGAAATCCTACGACCAATGGTGGGCATCTGTACTTCCGCTGATGGTCAACGAAGACCTGCCGAAGGTTGCGCCGGAAGACCAGCCGCTGGCCATCCGCTACAACCAACAGCTCAAGGAAACGGGCATTCCCGAATGGGCACCCGAAACATTTTAATCCTGTATTCAAACCGGAGAATCCTATGAAAATCATCCCCTCAACCCTCGTCGTTCTTGTTGCGGCCACGCTCCCGCTGCATGCCGCAAAAGTAAAAAACCAGGCCTCCCCGAATCAGCCGAAAGGGAAAAATATCACGTTCGAATATCGCTTTGACGACAGTCTAAAGCAGACTCCCGATTCGATCGCGCGACAAAAGTTGTGGCACCGGGATGCCAAGTTTGGAGCCTTCATTCACTTTGGCGTCTATTCGATGCTGGAAGGCGAATACAAAGGGCGGGGCAACGGCTTCCGCTATTCCGAGTGGATTCAGGCGTCCGCCAGAATGTCGGCGGCTGAATATCATGCGGTGGCCAAAACATTTAATCCGGCCGAGTTTGATGCCGACGAATGGGCCAAAACCTTCAAGGAGTGCGGCATCAGGTATGTCGTCATCACCTCGAAGCACCACGATGGTTTTGCGCTGTTCGACTCCATGGTCAGCGACTACAACATCGTCGACTACACCCCCTTTAAGCGCGACATCATCAAGGAACTGAGCGAGGCATGCCATCGCCAGGGGCTGAAGTTCGGTGTCTATTATTCGCATGCACAGGACTGGGATGAACCCGACGCGCCTTACCTGAGCAAACGCACCAAGCGCAGCTTCCTTCATCCCGATCTGCCGGCCGGTTTTGAGCCGGACATGGATCGCTACATCATGAAAAAGAGTCTTCCGCAGGTCGAGGAGCTGGTGAAAAATTATGAACTGGACCTGATCTGGTTTGATACCCCGACCGGAATGACCTTTGAACGTGCCAGGCTCTTCAGCGACATGGTGCGCAAGCATCGTCCGAACTGCCTGATCAACTCCCGCATCATTCACCGCGGCAAGGGCAAGATCCAGCAGGAAAACCTGGAGCTGTTCGACTATGTTTCCATCGGCGACAAGGAAGTTCCCACCAAAAAGCTGCCGCTTTACGTCGAGTCTCCGGACAGCGTGAGTTCTTCCTTCGGCTACAAAACCAAAGGCAAACACCACTACCATTCCGAAAAGGAAATGCTCCACCGTTTCGTCCATACGGTTTGCGCCGGCGGCAACGCACTGATTAACAACGGTCCGATGGGCAACGGCCAGCTCGATCCCGAAGCCGTGCGCATCTACAGCGCAATGGGCAAGTGGCTCAAGGTTAACGGCGAATCCATCTACGGAACCGTCCGCAACCCGCTGAACGAACGGCCGGAGTGGGGCGACATTTCAGCCAGCAAGGATGGCAAAACGCTTTACCTGCATGTTCTCGAAACCCCTGAGTCCGGAACAGTCACCCTCAATGGTCTGCCTTCCTCAGCGACTGCTGCATGCTTCCTGGCCAACGGCGACAAGGCCGAGTTTGTTCAGGAGGGCGACGCCCTGAAGATCTCCCTGCCCGCCGCGCCGCTGAACGAGTACGACACCGTGGTGAAGGTTATCTTCACAGACCGTGTGGGAGAATAGAGGCTGTGGGTTGGGTCGGAAGAATACGCGTTGCTTGGTAGGACTGGAATGGTTGAGGAACGAGACCTTTCAGCCGTTCTTTGAATCGCGGTGGCCAGCTCTTCACCCATTGCCGGCGGACTGTTTTTCCCAACTCCGTAAGGCTGATTAATCGTTTTGCGTTATTACTTAAGGAGAGCGTTATGCACATCAAACATGTCATCCTGACAGCTGCCGCCGCGGCCGCAATCGTGCCGCCGGTTTTTTCCAGGGATTGGGAAAAACCGAACGTGGTCATTGTTATTACCGATGACCAGGGTTACGGCGATCTGGCTTTCACCGGCAACCCCGCCATCAAAACGCCGACGATTGATAAGTTGCGCGATCAGGGAACGCTGCTGAACAACTTTCATGTCGATCCCACCTGTGCGCCGACCCGCTCCGCGCTGATGACCGGACGCTACTCCGACCGCGTCGGCGTCTGGCACACCGTCCAGGGCCGCAGCATGCTGCGCCGGCGCGAAATCACCATGGCGGATATTTTCACTCAGAACGGATATGCCACCGGCATGTTCGGCAAATGGCATCTGGGCGACTGCTATCCGTACCGCCCCGAAGACCGCGGCTTCGAGCATGTGGTCTACCATGCGGCCGGTGGTGTGGGGCAGGCGCCGGACTACTGGGGCAACGATTACTTCGACGACACCTACATCGTGAACGGAAAATTCCAGCGCTTTGAAGGGTTCTGCACCGACATCTGGTTCGACGAAGGCATGAAATTTATCCAGGCCAACAAGAATAAACCTTTCTTCGCCTACATCGCGCTGAACGCGCCGCACAAGCCGCTCTATTGCCCAGAGGAATATAGCAAACCCTATGAGGGCAACCCGAAGGTCTCCTATCCCGAATTCTACGGCATGGTCACCAACATCGACGACAACCTGGCCAAGCTGATGGCGCTGCTGGAGCGCGAAGGCCTCGCCGATAACACCATCCTCGTGTTCATGACCGACAACGGAACTGCCGGTGGGCTGAATAAAAAGGGCGGCGGCTATGACGGCGGCATGCGCGGCATGAAAAACTCGGAATACGACGGCGGCCACCGCGTTCCGTTCATTCTCCGTTGGCCGAACGGAAAAATCGAAGCCGGCAAGTCCATCGAGAATCTCACGGCCCATTTCGACATCCTGCCCACCCTTATCGATCTCTGCGGCCTGAATGCGCCGAAGATTGAATTTGACGGCAGCAGCCTGCGTGACCTGCTCTACACCGACGGCAAAAACTGGCCGGATCGTGCGCTGGTGGTTGAGACGCAGCGCGTGGTCGACCCCATCAAGTGGCGCCGGTGCGCTGTGATGACCGATAAGTGGCGCCTCGTGAACGATGACAAAGGCCAGGGACTTTTCGATATGCAGGCCGATCCCCAACAGACGACGGATCTGTCCTCGAAATATCCCGAAACAGTCGAGCGCCTGCGCGGAGAATATAACAACTTCTGGAACGATGTCTCGCGGGAGCACGATCTCACCAGCTACATGGTCATCGGTTCCGATCATTCGCCGATTGTCTCGCTTTCGTCACACGACTGGCTGATCGACAAGCTTCCGCCGTGGAATCAGGATCACATCAAAAAGGGTGCGGTTGCGGAGGTGTCACACTGGGCCATCGAGGTCGAACAGGACGGCAACTACGAAATCTCGCTGCGCCGCTGGCCGGTCGAGGCCGACAAAGGCATCAACGACGGCACCTACGGCAAAGCCTTTAATTTTAAACAGGCGCGCATGCGTATCGGTGATGTCGACGAAACCAAAGAGATTCCGGAAGGCGCCAAAGAGGTGACGTTTAAGGTGTCGCTGAAAAAGGGCATCACCCAACTCTCCCCGGTCTTTATCGGTCCGGAAAAAAGCGCGTCGCCATACTATGCCTATGTGACGCACCAGCCCAGGCCCGGCTGGCAGACCCCGCAGGGCATGGACATTCCAGTCTACGATCCGGCCTATGGCCGCGTGCCGCCGCAGATCAACAAAAAGAAAGTTAAACCTATTGAGTAAATCGTTTAGACAGGGTAACAGGAAAGACGGAATGTTTTATCCGGTTGATCCTGTTTAATCAATGCACCCATCAAGGGAATATAAAATGAAACGAACCACCATACTTGCCGCGGCATTACTCTCTATTGCCGTGGTTAACGCGGAACAGAAGCCGAACATCATTTACCTGATGGCTGACGACCAGAGCACCTATACTCTCGGATGCTATGGAAACCCGGATGTACAGACGCCCAACCTCGACCGGCTGGCGGCCGACGGCATGGCCTTCGATAATCACTATGACACCACCGCCATTTGCATGGCCTCGCGCGCCACGGTGATGACCGGTATGTATGAGTATAAGCATGGCTGCAACTTTGATCATGGCGACATGCTGACCGACACCTGGAGCAGGTCCTATCCGATGCTGCTGCGCAAAGCGGGCTACATGACGGCCTTCGCCGGCAAGTTTGGCTTTGACCTGAAAAACAGCCCCGCCGGAAAGAGGGTGGAGCTTCCGGCGGATGACTTTGACCGCTGGGGCGGCGGCCCCGGACAAACCGATTATAGAACGGCCAAAAATAGATCGATGGCGGCCTATGCGGAGGAATACCCGCACTCCACACTTTCCTACGGCGCGTTCGGGCGCGACTTTATTCGCGATGCCGCCGCGGCCGGAAAACCATTCTGCCTCTCGATCAGCTTCAAAGCGCCGCACCGGCCGGTTCATCCGGATCCGAAGTTCAATGACGTCTATGCCGGAAAAACCTTCAAAAAGCCGGACAACTATGGCCGCGAAAACGGCGAACACTTTTCCCGGCAGAGTAAGGCGGGCCGCCAGTATGTCCGCTTTAATCAGTGGGGCTACAGTGACCGCTATGACAAAGTCATGGCCGACTATCATCAGCAGATCTATGGCATCGATGTGGCGGTCGGCATGATCCGCAAGGCGCTGGAAGAGCAGGGGGTCGCCGACAATACGGTGATCATCTACACCTCCGACAACGGCTTTTTCTGCGGCTCGCACGGCTACGGCTCCAAGGTGCTGCCCTATGAGGAAGCGACCCGTGTCCCGATGATTATCTACGACCCGCGCAGTCCAAACTCCGGCAAACAGCTGCGTTCCGATGCGCTCACCGGCAATATC
The DNA here is from genome assembly GCA_964483355.1 of uncultured Verrucomicrobiota bacterium. GTDB lineage: Bacteria > Verrucomicrobiota > Kiritimatiellia > Kiritimatiellales > Pontiellaceae > Pontiella. The sequence goes on from CAZABK010000009.1 coordinate 57,225, forward strand.
GACTTTGCCCCGACCATGCTTAAGCTCGCCGGACTGCCGGTTCCTGAAAACATGGACGGCGCCGACCTGATGGAACTCTACGGCAATCCGCAGGAGTCGATTCATGAATCGCTCGCTCTGATCAATGTCTGGGGCAGTAAGCCGACCCATGCGATGGCGGTTGTGACCAAGGAGTTGAAATATATCCACTGGGGCTATGCGGCGGAGGGGTTCGAGGCGACTGAAGAGCTCTACCACCTCGGCAAGGATGCCTTGGAGTTAACCAATCAGGCCGGCAACCCCGAATACAGTGCGGTCATGCAGCAGATGCGCAACGCATACGACCGGCACCTCGGCCACTGGAAGGCCGAGGCCGTGCCCTACAACAACTACCAGCTGTACGGCACCATCTTTGACCGCAACACAAACTGGGCGGACAAAGAGCCGTTATTGACCACGCCGAAGCAAAAGAAGAATTCGGCGGAGTAGCATGAAAGAAGCGCGGCCATTAACCATGGTTTCGGCGGCCTGAAGGAACCTCGGTTGCTGATCCGTGGTTGGTGCGCTTCGTGGTCCGTGAAAGATGAACCGTCATGTGCCTTCCGGTCTCCGCGCCGGAAGGACGCTTAATGCATCGTTTTTCCGTGGATCGTTATATGCTGCTCATCGGCTGCGTGCTGCGGACCGCAGGCCGTAAGCTTCCCGTTTCCAAGTGCTTGAGAGCATCCTAAATAATAAGGATGGGCAGGTTTTTCAGCTCGGATAGCATACCTTTCTTCCATCGGTAGCAGTGCCGTTCCCGTATATGCGTGGAATGATGGTGCAACCGGTTAAAATGAGTTTGTGGCAAGCAGCATTAACTCCTGGCGAGTGGGGTCAGGATTTGGAAGAAGGGGCAGAAAAATGAGCGTAATACTTTATGGTGCAACGGTGTTGGTGATGCTGATCATCAGCATCATCTACTTGGTCCGCTCAAAAGAACCTAACCTGTATTCGCGCTTTAATGTTTGTCCTCGTTGCGGTGCCAAGCTGATGAAGCAAACCCGAGCCGGAAACCGCGTGGAGCGGGTTTGCGTATCGTGTGGATGCTGTTCCGATGAATTTGGAAACAACCTTTAACGGAATCCCTCTGACCACTCTATTGCTCGAAGCGCGGGGACGTTTTCTGTCGGACATCGATTCTCTATTAAATTCTCCTTTCTGTGGGGGAGAACCTGAATACCATGAGGGCATGGAAACTATTTGGGAGCACGGGTAAATGACGCGGGGTTTAGGTCTTTCCTGTGCGGCAAGGCTCCGTTCTTCAGGAGTTTAGGAACAAAGAGTGTAAAATGAATCAACCGATGTTTATAACCGGCAATCGCGAACGGACCAAGGTTGGGGCGCTACTGAATCGGATCACTATGACGAAGGGGTTAAGTTTGGTTCTTCTGGGTTCACTGCTGCTGGCCGGACGTGGCTGTCTTGCGGCGGTGCCGAAGGCGGACTTTTATCTTTCCCCGCATGGTTCGGATCGTTGGTCCGGTACATTGGCAGAGCCCAATGCGCAGGGAACCGACGGCCCGTTCGCGACGCTTGAACGCGCGCGCGCCGCGGTGCGCCAACTGAAAAAAAGCAAGCTGGCGGATATTGTTGTTCTCCTTAGAGCAGGAAGCTATCAGCTGAATCAGACCGTGGTGTTTGGTCTGGAGGACTCTGGCAGGAACGGTCAATCCATCATTTATGCCGCCTATCCGGATGAAACGCCGGTGTTCAGCTCCGGCAGGGAAATCACGGCCTGGAAAAAGGTGCGAGGCCTTCTGCCCGGTTTGCCCAGAGCGGCGCAGGGAAAAGTGTGGTCGGCGCAGGTTTCGGAAAGTTTCCGTACGCTTTATAACGAAGAAGGCATGCTGCCGCGCGCGCGGTCGGCCGGCTTTATTCCGTTGGAGGGCGGCGGCCGCGACCGGGTTCGTTTCCCGCAGGAACATTTCAAGGACTGGAAGCATGTGGCGGATGCGGAAATCGTGATTCGTCCGCATCATGCCTGGATTGTCAACATTCTGCCCGTGGAATCGCTCGATGGCGAAAAGCAGGTCGTCCGGACGTCTGTTGAATCCACCTATCTCATGAATCCGCTCAAATTTCTGAAGTCGGAAAAAATCGATTCCTGCTGGGTCGAGAACGTGCTGGAGGAGCTCGATGAGCCGGGCGAGTGGGTGCTCGATACGAAGGAAGGCAAAGTCTATCTCTGGCCGCGGGGCAGGTCGCCGGTAGTGGCTCCGCAGCTGCTCGAACTCATCCGCGTGGAGGGGGAGATTGATAAAGAAGGCCCGGAGGATATTCCGGTGCGCAACCTGTGTTTCCGGGGGCTCACGTTCAAGCATGGCGAGCGCTATCAGATTGCGCCGGAGGATGCCGGCCTGCAGCACGACTGGGACTTCCTCGACAAGGCCAACGCGCTGGTTCGCCTGCGCGGCACCGAAAACTGCACCATCGAAGATTGTCATTTCCTCCACAGCGGCAGTGGCGCAATTCGGGTGGATCTGCACGGGCAGGAAAACAAAATCACCGGTAACCATATTGAGCATATCGGCGGCGCCGGTGTGCTGCTCTGCGGGTATGGTCCCGGAACCAAGGACGTAAACAAAAACAATCTGGTCCACAACAACCATATCCATCATGTCGGGGAAATCTACTGGCACTCGCCGGGCATTATGCTCTGGCAGAGCGGCGAAAACCGGGTGGCCAACAATCTGATTCATCACACCGATTACACGGCGCTGATTGTCTCCGGCTGCATGACCGAGTTTTTCGGGAAAGGCGGCCGGGAGCTGACCCGGACCATCCGCTGGCATGAGATCGGCGGCAGCCCGAAGAGCTTCAGGAACAAAACGCTGGCAGACGTGCGGCCCTATCTCCACACGCATGACAACCTGATCGAATACAACGAGATCCACCATGCCATGCAGCGGCTCGGCGACGGCAACGCCATCTATATCCGCGGCGCGGGCGCCGGCAACGTGATCCGGCGCAACTATATTCACCATCTCGTAACGCCGATGATCATGCAGTGCGCAATCCGCACGGACGGCGGACAGATGGATACGCTGATTGCCGAAAACCTGATCTATAAATGCACCTCGCAAGGGATTATGGCGAAGCTGAACACCCGTGTTGAAAATAACATTGTGGCCGACGTCATTGCTCCGCCGCGCGGGTACTACCTTTCCGTCCGCGAAGGCCCGTTAACCGGCGGCACGATTAAACGGAACATCTTCTATTCTCATAAGGAGGAGACGGTCTTCATCAGTGAACTGGCGCCCGGAAAGAAAAACATCTCCGAGGACCGCAGGGGGCGGAAAATCGCGCGCATCAAAGACGCCGACACGGACTACAACCTATACTATTCCACCGCGGCTCCTGCGCTGGGTAAAACCGTGCTCCGGAAAAACCGCCGCGACGGCGTGGACCGGAACAGCCGGGCGGTCGATCCGCTCTTTGTCGACCCCGAAAACGGCGACTTCCGTTTCCGGCCGGATTCCCCCGCACTCGAAATGGGCATCGTCCCGATCGACCTTTCAAAGATCGGATTGCGGGACTAAGTGCCTGGCTGGAGTCGCAAAAATAGTTTTATCGATGCGCCGGAATGGTGGGCCGCCTTTCTTCTCAAAACCTAATACCTAATACCTAAAACCTAATACTGTTCCCATGATCTGGTCCGAAGTTCCCTTCATCGAATACCTGAAAGCGGTCGACGACACGCTCGATGCCTTTTATGGGAAAACATCCGATCCGGAAGAGTTCGAAGCCATCGCCGACGCCCATCAGCAGAACATCCCGCCGGAAACGTGTGCTTTGCGGTTGCGGGCGCAAAGCCGTTGATCGTTGTTTGTTCCCGGTTTGGGGCGGAGCGGCAGCATCCCGCCGTCTGCGGTCAATGGGGACATTGACCCTCCATCCTGACTTCAAACTTCCAACTCCAAACCTCAAACGGCCTTCAATACTCTTTGTATTCCGCGAACCCTTCTGCGACCAGCTCATTGTTGATGTTGACGAAACCGCCGCTTTCCTCCAGCCAGATTTCGGCGAGGTAGCGCCCATACTTGCCGCGCTTGTCCTTGATCGTTTCGATGATCACTTCCTTGCCAAGGATGCGGCCGCGCAGCCAGTCGCGCGGCGCCTTACCCGCCACCTTTTCCGCGCCCCGCACCTCCGGAGCATTGATCCGGTGCAGCCGCAGCTTTTCGCCTTTTACAAAAGTTTTGAGACCTAAATCTATCTCCACGGTGATTGTATCCCCGTCATATGCGCCGGTGACCAGCGCCCGGTAGTGGTAAAGGTAATCATTCGTTTTCATGGGGAGAGGTTAACCATAAATTACACTAAGTGCACGAAAGATTTTAACCACAGAGGACGCAAAGAAAAACTAGACTGATAGTCTGTGGACGTTGCCCGCAGATGGACGCAGGCTACACAGATGAAAAGAAAAGTAACCATTGAATTGGATCGAATGGACTGGGGTCAAATTATCGACGGGCTGACCTGTCGCGCCGAGCAATACGAACTCACCGCGCAATATCATGAAACCGGATAACGTACAAATAGTTTCGCACATTTGAATAAGAGGTTCTCCGGCTGATACGATCAGCCAAGTGCACCACACACATAAGGAGAACCTAATGGAACAAAGCCAGAACGAGACGGACAACACCACGAAAAAGATCATCGAAATCAACGACGCCGAAGTACGCGGGCACCTGCGTGAGCTGGTGCGCGGGTCGGTGGAGGAGACCCTCAACGGCCTGCTTGATGCCGAAGCAGACGCCCTGTGCGGGGCAAAACGCTACGAACGCAGCCCCGACCGAGTCGACACCCGTGCCGGTAGCTACAAACGCGGTCTGGAGACGCAAGCGGGCAAGGTGGAACTCCAGGTACCCAAGCTACGAACCATCCCGTGCGAGACTCAGATTATCGAACGCTACCGTCGCCGTGAAAGTTCGGTCGAGGAGGCCCTGATCGAGATGTATCTTGCCGGCGTATCCGTGCGCCGCGTGGAGGACATCACGCAGGCGCTGTGGGGCACCAAGGTCAGCCCCGGCACCGTCAGCAACCTCAACCAGAAGGTCTACGACCGCATCGAGCAATGGCGCTCCCGCAAGCTTGAGGGCGACTATCCCTACGTCTACCTCGACGGGATCTGCCTGAAGCGCAGCTGGGGCGGCGAGGTAAAGAATGTCTCAGTGCTCGTAGCCATCGGCGTGAATGCGGAAGGCTACCGCGAAATCATCGGTGCGGCCGAAGGAGCCAGGAGGACAAGGAAGGCTGGCTCGGCTTCCTTCGTCATCTCAAGGAGCGGGGTCTGTCCGGTGTACGCATGATCGTCAGCGACAGGTGCCTTGGGTTGGTCGAGTCCGTCGCCGAGGCCTATCCCGATGCGGACTGGCAACGTTGCGTGATGCATTGGTACCGCAATATCTTCAAGAACGTGCCGCGCGAGAAGGTGCGACTGGTGGCCACAATGCTCAAGGCCATCCACGCTCAGGAAGACCGTGCGGCGGCCCTTGAGAAGGCCGCGGCGGTTGTCGCCAAACTCAAGGAGATGAAGCTGCGCAAGGCCGCCTTGCATGTCGAAGAAACCGTGGACGAGACCCTCGCCTACATGGCCTATCCCGAAGAGCATTGGCGACGGATCAGAACCAACAATTCGCTTGAGCGGATCAACAAAGAGATCCGCCGGCGCACCCGGGTAGTCGGCAGTTTCCCCGACGGCCGCTCCGCCCTAATGCTTGTCGCGGCCCGATTGCGTCACATCGCCGGAACCAAGTGGGGCTCCAAGCGCTACCTGAGCATGGAACGGCTCTACGAACTCGAACGCATGAAGGAGGCGATCTGAAAACCCCGATCAGCACACCTCGGCGTCGCCGAGGTGGAATCAACTGGACCGGAACTTACCGTTCCTATTTTTAAACAACCGAGGACCTCAGAACAAAAGTGCGAAAGAATCTGTACACAACCAGCTTTACGCCGACGTTAACTAGTTTGCCGATTCCTTTGATCATTCATTTACTCCTGATCGCACGAGCCTGTTTTACGTAGATGGAAAGTCCCGGATGGCTGGGTGGGAATTATTGAATTCTCTTCCAGGCCTCTTTGAATTCAGCAGGGGTTTTGAGTTCCTGCATGCCAATTTTTTTTACAAGTTTGGTGTTACCCTGCTTGTAGGCTTCCCTCATTTTTTCACAGGCCGCTTTAAACTCTGCATTGTCTTAGAAATCTGTTGCTGGCGCGAATTTAGAATTAATCCCCAAGATGATCGCAACGATTATAAGGCCGCTGACGGCTCCAATAATTGGCATAAGTGGGATGTTTAGTGCTGAGGGGTTACTCGCAAAATAAGCCCAGACTAAGCCCATCACGATGGAGGCGGGAAAAAGCACTGCAATTAAAATGATATTTGATTTCTTCATATCTATGATTGACCAAGGTTTGAGAGGGGGCTGAGCGGTTGGCGATTACCTCAATTGACTGATTAAACGGCTTCGCTTATTACGTTGTTCCACGCTTTGTCGATAAGGAGAAAGATCGCCCAGCCGATGATGTTAACTGTTGCCAGTATCTTCTTTTTTTCGAGGAGCGATAGGGGGGCGCCGCGCGGGAATCAGACTTAAATATCATCGGCCGGAGTTATCCGAGTAGGCTCCACCTCCTTGATACTCATCTAAGCCCTTCGGAAAGGGCAGTTAATTCCTTATTCTAAATTA
>CAZABK010000010.1:0-57352 GCA_964483355.1 uncultured Verrucomicrobiota bacterium
GGAGAGGGGGAGAGGATGCGCCCGGCTAGAAATCCGGCGGTGAGGGCGACGCCGACAAGGATCCAGGGGAGTTTATTTTTCATGGTTCAGTTCCTTTCCAATAAGCCGTTCAATTTTCGCCAGATGAATCTGGCTGTCGGCCCGGGCGCGGGCGAGGTTGAGCTGGTAGCGCAGGACCGAACGCTGGGTGTCGATCAGGTCCAGAAAGCCGGCCTTGCCGGAGCGGTAGTCGGTTTTGCTGAGTTCGAGCAGCTGTTCGGCCTGCGGCAGGATGGTGTCGCGGTAGAGCGCAACCTTGCGTTCGGCTTCGAGATAGTCCGCCCGTGTGGTTTCAAGGTCTGCTTGCAGGACATTGGCTTTCTGCTGACGGGCAAAGTCGAACGCATTGCGCAGGTAAGATGCACGTTCGATGTCGGCATGGTATTTTCCGCGCCAGAGTGGAAGGTTGATGCCGATGCCGGCCATCCAGGCATCCGTGCCGCTGTCGCTTGCCGGTGTGGATGCTTCGCCGATACCGATCCATTCAATGCCAAGCGTTATGTTGGGCCGTCCTTCTTTTCGCGCGGCCCGTATTCCGGATTCGGCCTCCGATTGTTCATGGGCGAGGGCCAGTAGGTCGGGGTTGTTTAGAATGTTGGCTGAGCTGAGATCGAGCACCCGGAAATCGAGTTGCCGGATGGCCGGGAGAGGAGTTGTGCTGGCGCGGTTCAGGATTGTATTGAGTTCGGCGTTGATCGGAAGTTGTTCTTCCAAAAGCGTCTGGAGCCGTTCTTCGAGCTGGGTGCGTTCCAACTGGGTTTTGATCACTTCGCCGGCCGATGCGCCGGCCCGGACGCGGCTTTCAGCGACACGTTCGATATCGTTCAGTAGTTGAATGTTCTGCCGGGTGAGTTCGGTTTCGCGGTGCAGGAGCCATGCTTTGGAATAGGCGCGGCGGAGGTTGTTGGCCAGTTTGAGGCGAGCGGCGCGGTATTGCTGGTGTGCGCTTTCGGCCTGGGCGAGCTGGGCCTTCTGTTTGGCATTGAGTTTGCCGAACGAAGGGAACTGCTGTGAAATTCCGACTTTGTGTTCCTGCGGACCGACGCGCGTTTCGACCGGTTCGATGAAGTAGCTGTAGGTCAGTTTGGGATCGGGGAGGGCTTTGATTACATCAACCTTGCTGAGCTCCGCCTGCCAGCGGTTATAGGCGGCCTGCACGCCGGGATTGTTTTTCTGCGCGATACGCAGGAAGTCCTCATAGGACGAAAGGCTATCTGCCCGAGAGGGAAGGGGAACACAAAGACACAAAGAGCACAACGTGACAGGGATTATGCACTTCGTGACCTTTGTGCCTTCGTGTTTGGAGTTCAATGGGTTCATTTTTCCATCCTTTTGATGACCGTCATGATTTCTTGAAACCTTTGGTCGATGTCGGCTTCATCCTTCGCTTCAAGCGCATCGGCGACGCAGTGTTTGAGGTGCTTTTCGAGAATGATTTTGCTGACGGCCTGCAGGGCGGCGCGCGCGGCCATAATTTGATTAATGATGTCGATGCAATATTCGCCGTCGTCAATCATGCGGCTTACGGCCCGGACCTGCCCTTCGATGCGGGCGAGCCGGGCTTTGTTTTCTCCATGTGTGGTGGTGTGACCTTTCATGGGATACTCCGCATTCATCAGGGTAGATACCCTTGAGGGGTATGGTGTTCAAATAAAGGAAGCGCAAAGTGACATGCAAATATATGAATGTTCTGTGTGTGTTTTTTCGCTGGCCGGACGGCTTGGATTTGCGGGGTTTATGGATTTGTAACGGTGCGGCAGAACAGGTAAAAAAGCCCATTCTGTTTTCAGACAAAGGATTTGGAGTAATTTTGATGAGAATACTTTCGGGCATACAGCCTTCGGGCAAGCTGCATATCGGCAACTATTTTGGAATGATGAAGCCGGCGATCGAATTGCAGGAGCAGGGCGAGGCCTATCTGTTTATCGCAAACTACCACGCCATGACGACGGTACAGGATGCCGACACGCTGCGGGCCATGACCACCGACGTTGCGCTGGACTTTCTGGCATGCGGCATCGATCCGGAAAAGACGGCATTTTATCGCCAGTCCGATGTGTCGGATGTGCATGAGCTGGCGTGGCTGCTGTCCTGCCTCTGCCCGATGGGGCTGCTGGAGCGCTGCCACTCCTACAAGGATAAAATCGCCAAGGGCATTGCGGCGTCGCACGGCCTGTTTGCCTATCCGGTGCTGATGGCCGCCGATATTCTGGCGGTCAATTCCAACGTGGTTCCGGTCGGCCGCGACCAGAAGCAGCACGTTGAGGTGACGCGCGACCTGGCGATCAAGTTTAACAACACCTATGGCGAAGTGTTCACGATTCCCGAACCTTCCATCCGCGAGCATGTGGCAGTGGTGCCGGGCATCGACGGGCAGAAAATGTCGAAGTCCTACGACAACACGATCGAAATTTTTGCCGAGGGCAAGCCGCTGAAAAAGCGCGTCATGTCCATCAAAACCGACAGCAAGGAACTGGAGGATCCGAAGGATCCGGACACCTGTAACGTCTTTGCGCTCTACAAGCTGCTCGCATCCGAAGAGGAGCAGGTCGCGCTGGCGGAACGCTATCGCGCCGGCGGCATGGGCTATGGTCATGCCAAGATGGATCTGCTCGAAAAAATTAACGAGCACTTTGGCCCGATGCGCGAAAGACGGCGCGAGCTGGCCGAGGATATGGATTATGTCGAAGACGTGCTGCGGCAAGGGGCCGCCAAGGCTTCCGCGCTTTCGCGCGAAACGCTGCAGCAGGCGCGTCAGGCCGTCGGCCTGGAATAATGAATATTTAATAATTTAGAATGGAGAATGACCGGTCTGCGACAGCTTTTTTATGAAGGGCGAACCGCAGGTTCCACAATTATTCATTCTTAAATCTGCATTCTTAATTTGAAGGAACAGTGTCGAGTCAGATGGAATTAATCAAAGACGACTACAAGGTCTCGCTGGAGGTTTTCGAGGGGCCGCTCGATCTGCTTTTGTATCTGATCAAAAAGGATGAGGTGGATATCTACGACATCCCGATCGGCCGCATTACCGACCAGTACATGGAATACCTTAACCTGATGAAGGTGCTCGACCTGAATATTGCGGGCGACTTTATTGTGATGTCGGCGACGCTGATGCTGATCAAGAGCCGTATGCTGCTACCGGTTGACGAGCGCAAGGAGCAGGACGAAGAGGACGAGGAAGATCCGCGCTGGGATCTCGTCCGCCAGCTGGTCGAATATAAAAAGTTCAAGGATGCCGCCGACCATCTCGAAGATCTCGAAGTCCACATGGAAAATGTCTTCGGGCGCGAGAGCGAGCATGTTGAACTCGGCGCGCCGCCGGATGTCGACCTCAAGGATGCGAGCATCTTTGACCTGATTTCGGCCATGAACGAGGCGCTCGGCCGCGTGCAGGAGGAAGACCTGCAGGAAATCTTTGCCGAGGAATATACCGTCGGCCAGAAGGTGACCTATATTGTTGAAAACCTGAAGGTGGTCAACCGCATGTGCGTCAGCGATCTGTTCGGCGGCATGACTTCGCGGCAGGAGATTGTCTGCACTTTCCTTGCGGTGCTGGAACTGATCAAGCTCAATAAGATCGCCTGTGTGCAGGACGACCGTTTCGGCGATATTGTCGTGGAGCCGCGCGAGCCGGATCCCGAGCCGGCGTTGGCGCCGGAAGAGCCGGAGGAGCCGCATCCCGAGTTTGAGCTGGGCGATGAGCAGGTGGAGGCCGCCGATGAAGAGATTGAGGACGAGCTCGAAGATGATTTTGACGAGTTCGATCAGTATAACGACGAAGACGAGGACGAGCTTTAGGATTGTACGGAGACGGATATGAGCGAGAGCACGGTAGAAGTACTTCCAGAATTGAAGCAGATTGTCGGCGCGCTGCTGTTTGCGGCCAAGGAGCCGCTGAGCATCAAGCGCATGCGCAAGGCGATGGTCGAAACCGGCAACGGATTTGCTGGCCCGTACGAGCAGTATGCCAAGGCGACCGACAAGCAGATTGAGGGCGCGCTCGAACAGCTGCAGGAAGATCTGGAGAAGGCCAAGGTCGGCCTGAGCGTTGCGCTGGTGGCCGGCGCCTACCGTTTGCAGAACGATGCCGCCTGCGGCCCCTTTGTCCGCGCGCTGCTCGAAAAGAACCAGACCATGCGCCTCTCCAAGCCGGCGCTCGAAACGCTCGCGATCGTGGCCTATCGCCAGCCCTGTCTGCGCTCGGAAATTGAAGAGGTGCGCGGTGTGTCGGTGGATGCCGTGCTGCGCAAGCTGATCGATATGCAGCTCGTGCGCGTGGTGCGCCGCAGCGAACTGCCGGGACGTCCGTGGCTCTTTGGCACCACGCAAAAATTCCTGGAGCATTTCGGCATCAACCGGATCGAAGATTTGCCCGGCTCCCAGGAACTACGCCGTACCATCGAGAAAGAGGAAAAGAAACAGGACGAGACGGGAACCTTCCCGGAAATGGAAGAGCAGCTCGACAACGAGCAGTCCGATGCCGAAGAGGCCGCCGCCGAAGCGACCGACGCGCTCGACGAAGAAATTCAGTCCGATACTGAGGGTGCGGAAAATTAACCACAGAAAGCACAGAGGAACACTGAGACAACCCCCTCTGTGCACTCTGTGACCTCCAGCGCAGCGGGTGGTTGAAAAAGTAAGTAGTTTTAGGTTTGTGTGCTTTGTGGCAAACGACGTCAAACAGGGGAAAAGAGATGAACCTTGATAATTTGAGAAACCAGATCGATACGCTCGATTCTGAAATTGTACGCCTGCTGAACGAACGCATTAACGTCGTTCTGAAAATCGGCGAGGAAAAGAAGAAGGCCGGCGCGGAAATCTATGTTCCGTCGCGCGAGCGCGCCGTGTTTGACAAAATCAAGTCGCTCAACGGCGGCCCGCTGCCGGAAGAATCGGCCCACGCCATCTACCGCGAAATCATGTCGGCCGCGCTGGCGCTCGAAACCGAGATGAAGATTGCCTACCTCGGACCGGAAGCGACCTTCACGCATCAGGCCGCACGCAATAAGTTTGGCGTCAGTGTCGACTATATTCCGAGCAGTACCATCAGCGAGGTCTTCGACCGCGTGCAGAACCGCTCCGCCGACTATGGCGTGGTGCCGGTCGAAAACTCGACCGAAGGCGCGGTAACGCATACCTTCGACCAGTTTGCCACGACGCCGCTGAAAATCTGCGCTGAAATCTATCTGCCCATTTCACTTACGCTGCTGGCCAAGCAGCCGCGCGAGGAAATCAGTTTGATCTTCTCCAAGCAGGAGGTGTTCGGCCAGTGTCGCAGCTGGCTCAACGCCAACATGCCCAACGCCAAGCTTTCGCCCGTTGAGAGCACAACGAAGGCGGTGCAACTGGCGCTCGAAACGCCCGGCGCGGCCGCCATTGCAAGCGCCATGGCCTCTGATATGTATGACATCGAAGTGCTGGCCGAAAACATTCAGGACATGCAGGGCAATACCACCCGCTTCCTGATCATCGGGCAGGATTACAGTGCCTCGACCGGCAACGATAAAACGTCGGTGGTGTTCGGTGTGAAACACAAGGTCGGTGCGCTCTACGACGCGCTCTCCGTTTTCAAAACGGACAACATTAACATGACCAAGATTGAGTCGCGCCCAAGCCGCAGCAAAAACTGGGAATACTATTTCTTCGTCGATATCGACGGCCACGCCGACGATCCCGAAGTCGCCCGCGCCCTCAAGGAGCTGCAGGAACACTGCACCCTCATGACCATCCTCGGATCCTATCCTAAGGCTGAGGTTTAGCCCGGGATGTGGTCAGCTTATGTCTCGCAAAGGCGCAGGCTGTTTGCGGGATGAGTGGAAAAGCCGTGGGAATGTTGTGGGTGACCCGCTGTGCTCCAATTGCCTGAAAAGCGATTTTCTGTCAATTAACGGTCCCTGACCATGGGTTTGCCGCCAGAGAGCAGGCGGTCTGCCGGCTCCCTGAGCGAAGACCTTCACGCTTAGTCGCCTTGTTTTACCTCAATGATTTCGTCGGCGACGCCTCCGTGGGCTTCGCGGTGAACCGCTTCCGCCGCTTCTTTGCTTGGGGCATTGCAAAGGCAAAAGATTGCTCCTTCGGATTCGCTGTACCAATAGTTCACGAATTCAACGCCATACTTGGCCTGCACTTCCAGATCTTTCCGGTGTGCGTCGTCCAGGGCTGCCTGGGTGATTCCTTCCACGTTTCTGTGGATGTCCATGTAGAGCGGCATGTCAGCCTCCCATTGGTTTGACCTTAAACACCGACTATTTCCCGACGCAGACTGTAGAGGGCAAAGAGAACTTCCTCCTGCTCGCGCTGGGCAATGTCGTTTTTATCGAGTGCCTCCAGGATATCATCAACAACCGCCATGAATTCTGCAGCATCGATATTCATGCCCTGATGTGTCTCGAGCATGTTTTTTCCTTCATACATATCCGGACCGCCGGTTGCCATGATGAAAAAGTTGGCGGCACCCTGTCGTACCGCTTCCAGGTTTTCCAGATGCACAAAACGCGCCTGGATTCGGGGATTCGCCAGATGGCTATCCAATGCATCGCTGGCGATTTGCTTAACGCCTGCCGTTCCGCCGAGCCGTTCATACAGTGTGTCTGCCATGTTTTGCCCTCCTGTTGATATTTTTGCGGCTTCCACGAGAAATCCGCTGATTGCCCTGATTTTAAAATGGGATGGCCCTGTGTCTAGAAAATTTAAGCGCTACTAAGGCTGCCGGTAGTTCACGCTGTTTTGTCTTCCAGAGTAGAGAGTTCTTTGGCTGAGCTTTCGCGTCTTTGCGCGATAATTCCTGTGTTGGTTAGGTCTCTACGTTTTTTTTCGTAGCAAACCTCTCTGCCGTCGCTCACCGCACCGGTAAATAGGGATTGACTCGTTTCAATGGTTGGAGCTATGTTCCGCGACGCTATGAGAAATGAATTCAACAACCTGCTACTAGGTCTGCTACTCGCTGGGAATGATCCTGTGGAGGGCGTTTGCCTATAGGTTGCTGGTTTGATGGCCGGTTTGAAAACCTCCGCAGGGAAACCCGCGGAGGTTTTTTTGTTTGAACCGCGAATTAACACGAATGGACGCGAATCAGGATGGAACTATAAATTTCGCTTTTATTAGCGTCCATTGGCGGTTGTTTTTGAAGGAATGGAATGGAATAGAGCGGCGGGGTTGTTTAAATTATGCCCCATTTTAGGAGAGATAAGATGAGTGTGCCAAAATATAGAATTCCGGAGATGATCGATCTTCCCGACCGTCAGTGGCCGGCCAAGAGCATTACCCAGTCGCCCATGTGGTGCTCGGTGGATATGCGCGACGGCAACCAGGCGCTGCCCGATCCTATGGATCCGGACCAGAAGCTCGAATATTTTAAGATGCTCTGCGACATCGGCTTCAAGCACATCGAAGTCGGTTTCCCGTCGGCGAGTCAGGATGAGTTTGACTTTTTCCGCAAGCTGATCGATGAGGATCTCATTCCCGACGATGTTTTCATCATGGGGCTCACGCAGTCGCGCCCGCACCTCATTGAGCGGACGATGGAAGCCTTTAAGGGCTGCAAGCGCGGCATTATTCACGCCTACATCGCGCCGTCGGACCTTCACATGAAGCAGGTGTTCGGGATGGAGCGCGAGCAACTCATCGAAACCACCATCGCGGCGACGAAGCAGATTCGCGAACTCGCCGATGCGATGCCGGAGTCGGATATCCGCTATGAATTTTCGCCGGAGGAATACACCGATACCGACGTCGACTTTTCGCTCGAACTCTGCGAAGCCGTGTTTGAAGCGTGGGGCAAGGGAACGCCTGAGAAACCGGTGATCATGAATCTGCCGGCCACCGTTGAGCGCCGCCCGCCGAACCAATATGCCGACATGGTGGAATATTTCTGCCGCAAATTTTCGAAGCGCGACAGCATTCTGGTGTCGCTCCATTCGCACAATGATCAGGGCATGGCCGTGGCCGCCACCGAGCTGTCGCTCATGGCCGGCGCCGACCGCGTTGAGGGAACACTTTTCGGGCACGGCGAGCGTACCGGCAACGTCGACCTCGTCACCTGCATCAATAATCTCTATTCGCGCGGCATCGACACCGGCATCGATTTTTCCGATCTCGGGCATGTGGCCGAAACGGTGGAACGCCTGACCGGCATGCCGATCTATTATCGCCAGCCGTATGCGGGCAGCTATGCCTTTACCGCCTTTTCCGGATCGCATCAGGATGCGATCAATAAGGGCGTGCACAAGCTTTCGGAAGCGCCCGAACGTTTCGGCATGGGCTGGAAGGTGCCGTATCTCCATATTGATCCGGCCGACCTCGGCCGCAAGTTTGAGCGGCTTATCCGCATCAATTCGCAGTCCGGCAAGGGCGGTATTGCATGGGTGCTGGAGCAGGATTTCGGCATCGAAATTCCCAAGGCGATGCAGCCGGAGCTGAGCAAATATGTGCAGGGCTACAGCGAAACGGTCGGACGTGAAATCAGCGCCGACGAAGTGCATGCCGTTTTTCAGAATGAATTTGTTTCCCCGGCGGGGCCGTATGAACTGGTCGGCTACTGGCCGCGTCCGGACGATAACGACCCGACCTTTATCCACGGTGAAGTGCGCGTGAAAGTGAGCGGCGAGGAAAAGACGGTCGAGGCCGACGGCAACGGCCCAATCTCCGCCTTTGTGGCGGCTATCCGTCGGGTGGTTGATGTCGAATTCACGGTTGATGACTATCATGAACAGGCCGTTGACAAGGGGGCCGATGCAACGGCGCTGGCCTATGTTCCGCTGAAACTATCGGACAATGGCGTGATCTTCGGTGTTGGCGAAGACTCCAACATCAACCAGGCCGCCGTCCGCGCCATCGTCGCCGGCCTCAATCGAATCGCTAAACAGGACTGATTTTTTACAGAAGAGCGCAAAGAGCGCGAAGGGAAGCGTCTTTGCGAACTTTGCGGCCTTGGTGTTTAAAAAAGGAGTTGTTGAAATGAATTTGAGTGGACATACGAAACCGTTTGCGGTGCTGGGACATCCGATTGGGCACACGCTTTCGCCGGTGATGCATAATGCATCGATGCAGGAGCTGAAGTTTGATGGCATCTATCTGGCGCTGGGTGTGCATCCGGATGAACTGATGGAGGTGCTGCCGGCGATGGCGAAGATGGGCTTTGCCGGCGTCAACCTGACGATCCCGCACAAGGAGATCGCTTTCCGCGGACTCGATAAGCTCGACGAAAGCGCCGAGTTGCTGGGCGCCGCCAATACGGTTGCGTTTACCGAAGACGGCATGGTTGGCCATAACACCGACGGCTATGGATTCCTGAAGGCGCTCGAAGAGGCGTTTGGAAAGACGGTCGAAGGCGATGCGGTGTTTGTGCTCGGCTGCGGCGGAGCCGGGCGGGCGGCGGCGCTGATGGCGGCCAAGGAGGGTGCCGCGTCGCTGGTGCTGGCCGATATTGATGCCGCGCGTGTTCAGGCTATGGAGGATGAGATTAAAGGCCTGGCCCCCGAAATCAAAATTTCGCAGGCGCAGGACAAAGAGATGCAGGTTGCGCTGTGCCGCGAAAGCGATCTGGTTGTGCAGGCCTCGCCGGTCGGCATGAAAAAGGATGATCCGTCGCTGCTGCCGCCCGAAGCGTTCCGCGCCGGACAGCGCGCGTTCGACCTCATCTACATGTATCCCGAAACCGCTTTTCTGACCACCGCGCGCGAAGCCGGTGCGGAAATTGCAAACGGATTGGGCATGCTTTTGCATCAGGGTGCGCGCGCCTTTGAAATCTGGACCGGCACGGAACCGTCGGTCCCGGCCATGCGCAAGGCGCTCGAGGACGCAGTCTATAAATAGCAGCCACAGATTAATCAGATGCCCGCAGATTTTAATCCTGATAATCTGTGCACTCTGTGGATAAAAGAAGATCGGAGAACGGATGAGCTTTATTGATTGGTACTTCACGGTGGTAGTGTTTTTGTTTGGGGCCTGCTGGGGCAGTTTCCTGAATGTCTGCATCTACCGTATTCCGGCGGAGCTTTCGGTGGTTAAACCGCGCTCGCGCTGTCCCAAGTGTATGACCAATCTTTCGTGGCGCGATAATATTCCGATCTTCGGCTGGATCGCGCTGCGCGGAAAATGCCGCTATTGCCAGGCGCCGATTTCTGCACGCTATCCTTCCATTGAACTGCTGACCGCCATTCTGTTTACGTTGGTCTGGCTCCGCTTTCCGTATGAACTGGTTACGGTTCCATACATGGTGATGGTGTTTGGCCTGATTCTTGGAAGCATGGTGGATTTCGATGAAATGTGGCTGCCGGACCGTTGCACCATCGGCGGCATGATTGTCGGACCCATCTTCAGTTTCCTGATTCCGGCGCTGCATGGCGCTGATGCTCATATGACGGGACTGGTTGAATCGCTGATCGGTTTGGCGGTCGGATTCGGCTCGCTCTGGGCGGTGGCCTTTTTCGGGCGGCTGATCCTGAAGAAGGATGCGATGGGCTTCGGTGACGTCAAGCTGATGGGCGCATTGGGCGCGTTTCTCGGCTGGGAGTCGATCATCTTTATCGTCTTTGTTTCGTCGTTGCTCGGAACCATCATCGGCGTCTCCTTCATTGCCGTGGGCAAGAAGGAGTGGCAGAGCCGCATCCCGTTCGGGCCCTACATTGCGCTGGCGGCGATTCTCTGGGTGCTCGGCGGTTCCGCTTTGTGGGACGCCTATGTGGCGTGGATGCAGGGCGGCATGTAGACGGAGCAGGCGGCTTCGTCTCGGCGGAACGGTCCTGCAGGCGCAACGAAGCTGGATGCTTCGTCTGCATAAAAAAAGCTCCCCGGTTGAGGGAGCTTCTGCATTTTCCTTTGACGGAAAATTAGCGGCGGCCGCGACGGCTGTTGGCCAGGCGTTTTTTCTTTTCGCTCGGCTTTTCGTAGCAGCGTTTCGCACGCATGGTTTTCAGGACGCCTTCCTTGTCCAGGGCCTTTTTCAGGCGGCGCAGGGCGCGGTCAACGCTTTCGCCGCGGCGTACTTTTACTTCGCAAGTCTCTTGTGGCATGTCTAAATTCACCTCCCCCGATCGTTGGGGTCTTCAAAATCAAGGGCGTGAACCTAGGGGAGCGGGGGAGCGAAGTCAACCGCAATAACCCCTTTTTCCGCGCGGTGGAAGTTGCATTCGTTCCGCTTCTTCGCCACGATGCGCGGATCATGAAAAAAGAAATCAATTTAAGCGGGGGCATCGATCTCGATGCCGCAGTTGAAAATTCGGGTAAACGCATCGATGGCCGTGCGGCCGACGAACTGCGTCAGGTCAAATTTACGAAGGATTTTATCACGTCGGCCAAAGGTTCGGTGCTGGTGGAGATGGGCAACACGCGCGTCATCTGCACCGCCAGCGTCGACGAAAATGTACCCGGCTGGATGCGTTTTCAGAATGTGCCCGGTGGCTGGGTGACGGCGGAATACAGCATGCTGCCCGGCGCCACGCTGGACCGCACCCAGCGCGAGGCGACCAAAGGCAAGATTGGCGGGCGCACCATGGAGATCCAGCGCCTCATCGGCCGCTCGCTGCGCGCGGTGGTTGACCTGCAAAAGCTGGGCCGTCGCCAGATTTATCTCGATTGCGACGTCATCCAGGCCGACGGCGGAACCCGCACCGCGTCGATCACCGGCGCATTTGTTGCGCTCAGGCTGGCGGTTGCCCAGCTGATGAAGGAAGGAAAGCTCAAGCAGGATCCGATCATCGAAGGGCTGGCCGCCATCAGCGTCGGCATCAATAAAGAGATGCCGATTCTCGATTTGTGCTATCTCGAGGATTCCGCCGCCGAAGTGGATGCCAACTTTGTGATGACCGAGTCCGGCAAAATTATCGAAGTGCAGGGCACCGCTGAGGGCGCACCCTTCAGCAAAGACGAACTGATGCAGATGATGGCACTGGCCGAAAAAGGCATCGGCGAACTGGTCGAAATGCAGAAGGCTGTGCTGGACTAACGTCATCAGCGGCCGGTCGCGAAGTCTAAATCAACGATGTTTTGTTGCGGTCCGGGGCCTGCTCGGACTGGATCATACCAGCCTTGATCCAAACCCGTTGTTTCACTTTACCCTTTGCCGTGAAGCCGCGCTTCAGAATGGAACATGAGTTGATAGGCCCCATTGGCCTAAAAGTGATTTCCGTCTGTCTGATAAATGATTTTGAATAATTTATAGTATTTAGGCATGAAAGTTGCTTTTCTGCAAATGTGAGTAATCACATCGGCGATTGGGTTTCTGGGAGGGGCATATTTTGGAAAATAGTTGTTCATCTGAATTGGAGGGTTGGCGGGGAGAGACTTCCGGCGATCGGCCAATGGATATGGGCGGCAATCCATTTAAGGCGCTGGGGCAGCGCAACCTCAGGCAGCATGAGTATGGCTTACTCAATAAAAAATGGATCCAGGATTCTGTAGAAAGTACGTTTGATGAATGGGACCCGATTCTTCGTTCGCGCCTCAAGCAGTTGTGCGAAGCGGTTATGCCGCCGACGAGGCACAAGCCTTTTAGGAAGTTCCTGCGCATGCTGTGTCTCAATGATTGGATTTGGTTGTGCCTCGCGCGAAAGGCAAAGTACCGCATTGTTCGTCTTCGCAAGGCCGGATGTTGGGCGGTTGAGCTGCATCGGCCCAAGGCGTACTATTCTTATGGCGATAAATACTTTGTGAAGGTCAGCTTTTCACTGGATGAGAAGTCGAATCCTTCCGGCTTTCATTTGTGCCGTGGTTCCGACAATAAATCGTTTGATACGGCGGTTTTGGATGCCGATCTGTTAACAAGGTCCTTGCTGTGTCATTTCGGGAGATTGCATTGCGGCAATGATCAGGAAGAGGATCTGCAGCATTTAGCCGATCTGAAGGGCGCCCGACTGATCTCATCCCATGATTTTTATGTGGAGAAGCAGAACCTTCTGACGAATAAAGTGAACTCAAAGCTGTATGTTCTCCCCCCAAGATCGGCTCGATCCTCGAATTGCCGGGAAGCTCGGCTACGGCTCTTGTTTACTCTATTTTGTTCGTTACTGCTCGGTGCGATTTTGCTGTATGCAAAAAAGTTTGGCCGGCTTGAACATTCGGGAGGCCCGAAGCCGGGCGCCGCTATGCTGGGCTGGTAAACGTATGGTTGCTTGAGCAACGTGTTTGAAACAGTGAACTTTGGGGACGAGCCCCCACTGCCTGAAAAGCGGTTTGCTGTCCACTTGTTAAGCAGGCGTTATTTCTTCTTTTTCGGATTGCGGCGGGCGTTCTTTTTCGGGGCGTCCGCTTTTTTGTGGAGCTTGCTGCTTTCGCCGGGGGCAAGGCGCCAGGTGGTCTGTTCGCGGATGCGGCTGCGTTTGTGTTTTTGTTTGTCCGGGGTGTGCTTGGATTTGACGTTGCCGGAATAGTGTTTGATCTGCTCGCTGTGGAACGGATGTTCCTCGTTGACGTCGATCTCTTCGCCGAGGTGGGCGAGGATGTCGCGCAGATAGCCCTTTTCGGTGGGATCGCAAAAGCTGAGCGCGGTGCCGGAGGCGCCGGCGCGGGCGGTGCGGCCGATGCGGTGAACAAAGGTTTCGGGTTCGTTGGGCAGGTCAAAGTTAATGATGTGCGAAATGTTTTCAATATCGATGCCGCGCGCCGCGAGGTCGGTGGCGATCAGTACTGGCGTTTCGCCGGAGCGGAAGGCTTTGAGAATATCCTGCCGATGTGCCTGCGCCTTGTCGCCGTGAAGCACATCGACGGGCAGCTCGGCCTTCTGCATGCGCTCGGTCAGGCGGTCGGCGCCGCGGCGGGTGCGGCAAAAGACGAGGACGCGTTCAAAGTCCAGTTTGCGCAGCACCCATTCGAGCAGGGCAAACTTGTTGTTCTTTTCAACGTAGTAGAGCGACTTGGCAATATTTTCGGCGGCGGCCGAAACCGGGTCGGACGAAACATGCATCGGCTTGTGCAGAATGCCGCCGGCCAGCTGGAGTGCCTCCTTGGGCATCGTGGCGGAAAAGAAGAGCGCCTGTCGGGTCTGCGGCAGCATCGGGGCAATCTTGCGGATGTCGGGGGCGAAGCCCATGTCGAGCATGCGGTCGGCTTCGTCGACGACAAACACTTCGACCTGATCAAGTCTGAGCGCTTTGCGGTCGATCAGGTCGAGCATGCGCCCGGGCGTGGCGACGAGGATGTCGACGCCTTTGCGCAGGGCGAGAATCTGTTCTTCATATTCGGTGCCGCCGTGCACGAGCAGGGTGGTCAGTTCGGTGTGGGCGGCGAAGAGCTTGAGGTTCTCGTGAAGCTGAATGGCCAGCTCGCGGGTGGGCGAGAGGATGAGCGAGCGGACGCGGATTTCGCGCGTGGCGGTCCATGATTCCACCAGCCGCTGAATGAGCGGCAGCGCGAAAGCGGCGGTTTTGCCGGTGCCGGTGCGCGCGCAGCCGATGATGTCGCGCCCCGTCTGGATGGCGGGAATGGCTTCGGCCTGGATCGGTGTCGGCAGCTTGAAGCCGAGGTCGGTGACGGCGCGCAGAATCGCTTCGCTTAGATTGAGTTCGGAAAATTTCATAGGGCGCGAAACGTACCGTTCGGGCTCAGCTTTGTCAATTATTGCTCCGCCGTTAGGTTTTCTAGCCGTGAATGAACGTCAATGGGCGTAAATAAAGAAGCTGTAAATTTAGCATGTTTATTAACGGGTTGACTCAAATTGGTTGAGGGTGGGGCGCGCGAAGCATTTTGCAGCCAAAAGAAAACCCCGCCGGGAGGGCGGGGTTAGGAGTAATTTAGAAGCATGTCGCAGTTGGGTTTGGGTCGTACTTGGGTTTGCTTGCGCTTCAAATCAGTTATTGTTGGGTTCATAAATGATTACGCAGGTAATGATTTGATCGTTACCCGGAAATCGCACTTTTTTGCTTTTTTTCTAAAAACGACCGTAAACCCCCGTAAAAACGGCGTTTTAAAATGCGAAAATTTTTAATAAAAGTGGTGCCATGAACCTCGAATCCCAAACGGTTGCGGCCATGATCCGCATTTATTGCCGCGCCCGCCACGGTAAAGCCGGCGGTTTGTGCGCTGATTGCGCGGAGCTTTTGGACTATGCGCTTGAGCGCATTGAAAAATGTCCGTTTGGGGCGGATAAGCCGGTCTGCAGCCGCTGCTCGGTTCATTGCTATAAACCGGAAATGCGGCGGCGCATCTGCGGGGTGATGCGGTTTTCCGGCCCTCGAATGGTTTGGCGCCACCCGCTGCTGGCGGTGCGGCACCTCATCCGTTCCCGAAGAAGCTATTCTTCGCCGGCGCGGCGTTCGAAATAGACGACGCCTTTTTTCGGGCAGATGGTTACGACATACGGCTCGAGTATTTTGCGGCCGACGCGCGGCGGCGATTTGTGACTCGGCAATATCAGGGTCGGGACCTGGCGGCAGACAATTTCACCGATGCTGATCTGTTTGGTGACGGTGACGCGCTTGTCGCCGCGGGCAAAGTGATAGTCGCCGGCAAAGTCGAGCTGGATCGGCAGATTCTCGCCAAAGATTGCGCCGTTCACGGCCAGTCCGTGGCCGGGCAGGTTGATGATCAGGGCTTCAGCCGCGGCCATTTCATTTTTCGGTTGGTAGGGGGTGGCGGCGGAGAGGTAGACCCAGCCCTTCTGCAGGTCGAACTGAATATATTCAAAGAGCTTGAGGCAGTCCCAGCCGATCACCGCATCCACGCTGGGCACCTTGATGCCGCGCGCCAGCGGGCCGAGCGATCCGCTGGCCATGCGGACGTAGAGCGGAAGATCTTCAATGAAGAGCTGGTTAACGCGCAGCTGGCTTACAACGCCGGCAAAGGCATTGATGCCGCCGGTGTTGTAGATGCCGCGGTAGGGTATGGGCTGCTTGTTCCATCCCAGAAATTTAACGCCGAATTCCAGGGCCGTCGAAAATTCCATCCACGAAGTCGGCGAGCTGGCATCCAGCAGGGCATTCATCCGGCAACGGGACGATCTGCCGGTCAGCGCGATTACGGGAACATCGCCTTTGATAAAGTCTGCGGCGGCCGTGTGGCGCGGGTGCAGATGGCCTTCGCCGTGGAAGCCGATGCCGCCTTCCGGCGCGGCGAAAACCTTGAAGCCGTAGCGCTGGGGCGGGGTCGTTTTGGAGAGCAGCGATTGCTGCTTGTCGGGCGAAATCAAGGTTTCTGTACCGGCCTCTTTTTCGGTGGTTTTGCAGCCCGCGAGCAGGATTAGCGCAAGGAGTGTTGTGAAGTAGTGGCGGGTTGTCATGGTGGATGTCCTTTATTGATGAAGCACCGCGGCGGGTGCCCGTTTGTCGTAGGTTTCCAGAAGCAGAACGATGTCGGAAGGATGTTCCGAAAGGCAGGCAATCAGCAGATTATCGGTCAGGGCAAAGGTGAGGCTCATGCCGCGCGCAATGTCTGGCGAGCTGTATTGCCAGACCGGCCAGACGGCATGCTTGCCCAGCAGCGTCAGGTTTTTGTCGCGCGAGTGCTCCAGCTTCCAGCGCAGCCAGGGACTGCGCCAGCCGAGCCAGCTGGCCGCCGCCCAGCTTTTGTCATGGCCGGCGCTGCGGAACGGGATATCGGCCACGGCAATTTCCGAGGCGGCCGCGAGTTTTGTCCATTCGCTGTCGGTCAGCAGCTCCGCCAGCGTATTGCCGGTGCCGAGCGCCTTGTCGAGCTGTCCGCAGACCGGGCTCTGGAGCAGTTCCTCCAGATTCGCCGCGCTGAAGACAAAAGAGGCTTCCGCGGGAATCGCTTCGCAGACCGCCCCGGGAATGAACGGCTGGACAAAGGAATAGAAAAAAACCGCGCCGGCAAACGCCGCGCCGAGTGCAAGGGTTCCGCCTATGCGCAGTTTCGTCATGCCTTGACCGTTCCGACAATGTCGGCGACCGAGCTGTGCCCCTTTTCAACGAGATAGTTCTCGATGCCGTCAATGACGCGGTCGATGGTGGTCGGATCCGCAAAGTTGGCCGTTCCAACCGCTACGGCGGTGGCGCCGGCGACCATAAACTCAACCGCGTCTTCCGGTTCAAAGATGCCGCCCATGCCGATGATCGGAATGTTGATGGCCTTCGCCGCGTCGAAGACGAGCTTGATGGCGATCGGCTTGATCGGCGGGCCGCTGAGCCCCCCAAACGTATTGGCCAGCTCCGGCTCCAGCGTATCAATGTTAATCGCCATGGCCGGCATGGTGTTCATGATTGAGATGGCGTCCGCGCCGCAGTTTTCAGCCGCTTTGGCAAACGCCGCAATATTCGGGACGTTCGGCGCCAGCTTCGGGATGATCGGCTTCTGGGTTTTGCCGCGCACCAGTTCGATCACGCGCGAAAACGGTTCAACATCCGCGCCGAATGCGGCGCCGCCCTCTTTGACGTTGGGGCAGGAAAGGTTGATTTCGTAAGCCGAAACCGTCTCCTCGTCGTCGAGCATTTCCACGACACGGCCATAGTCGTCCATCCCTTTGCCCCAGATGTTCACGATCACGGGCGTGTCATACTGCTTTAGGAACGGGACATATTTTTCGATAAAGCCTTTCGCACCCGGGCCCGGCAGGCCGATGGCGTTGAGCATGCCGCCGCGCGTTTCGAATGTGCGCGGGGTGGCGTTGCCGACATGCTCTTCCGGGCAGATGCCCTTGACGGTAATGGCACCGAGGCGGTTCAGGTCGACGAGGTCGGCATATTCCGGTCCATAACCGAAGGTTCCCGACGCAACCGTCACGGGATTCTTCATGGTCATGGACCCAATCTTGATTTCTAAATTCGGTTTACTCATCCCACATAATCTCCCTGGATTCAAAGATCGGGCCGTCCTTGCAGCAGCGCGCCCATTCCCAGTCGCCGTCTTCGGTTTTGCGCTTGATGACGCAGGTAAGGCAGGCGCCGACGCCGCAGGCCATGTTTTTGTCGAGCGAGAGCCATGCGGTAAAATTATTTTCAATGGCGCGGTCGCCCATCGCCTTGAGCATCGGGTTGGGGCCGCAGACAAACAGCTCAAACGAGTCGGCGTCCTGTTCGGCCATCCACGGATCGAAGGCCGCGGTCACCAGGCCTTGGGTGCCGAGCGAGCCGTCGTCGGTGGTGGGACGCACATCCCAGCCGAGCTTTTCAAATTCCTTCACCAGCAGAATGTCTTCGGCGGTGCGTCCGCCAAAGAAGGCGATCCCTTTGGTTTCGAGCCGTTCGGCGAGAATGTAGAGCGCGGCGTTACCGTAGCCGCCGGCGACGAGCACGGGCTGCTTGGTCTTGTCGGCTTCCGGATAGCCGTTGCCGAGCGGGCCGATAATGTCGACCTCGTCGCCCTCCTTGAGGTGGCGCATGGCTTCGGTGCCGCGGCCGACCGCCTTGTAGAGAATGCTGACGCCTTCTCCGCCGGCTTTATAGATGCTGAAGGGTCGGCGCAAAATGCGTTCGCCCAGCTGCGGAACCTGCAGTTCGAGAAACTGGCCCGGTTTAACGAGCGGTCCGACGAGTGGGGCGGAGAGCCGCAGAATGCGGTAGTCGCCCTGAAAATTGTGGTGTTCGAGTACGATGGTTTTTTCCTGTTTCATAAGCGCGCAATGTTGCGGATTTCGCGGAAACAGGTCAAACGCAATCACTCTTTGAAAACTGTCAGGTCGCTCGGGGCGGGGGCGGTGGGGAAAAGGCGGCTGGCGAGCAGGGCAGTGCCGAGCGCAACGAAAAATGAAAAGGGGAAATAGTAGATTTCGTGGACGTCGGTGCCGTGTTGGAGCCCAAGGCCGGAAGCGATGGATGCCGCGAGCCCGGCGAGCCAGCCGATAAAGTTTCCTTTGCGCGTCAGAACGCCGAGCAGGAAGAGTGCGAGCACCGGCGCGCTGAATAGTCCCATAAAGCTGAAGAAGGCTTTGAGGATGCTGTCGATGGTGGAGACGTAGAAGGCAAGGGCGGTGGCCGTAACTCCCAGGGCAATGGTGAGGATTCGGGCAAACGCGATATCTGAAAGTTTGGAGGTGGATAGTTTAAAGTCGTTGATAAGGACGGTTGAGATGGAGTTGAGGCCGGAGTCCATGCTGGACATGGCGGCGGCAAAGATGGCGGTGACGAGCAGTCCGGAAATGCCGGCGGGCAGATGGTGAATGATGTAATAGGGCATCATTTTGTCGGACGTGATGGAGGCCGGAAGTTCCGTGTTTCGGAAAAAGGCAAAGAGCCCGAGCCCGATGAAGAGCAGCAGTCCGATGATGAAAAAGTCAGTGAAGGCGTTGAAGGCGACGGCCTTGACGGTTTTGCGCAGCGAGCCGGTGGCCATCAGGCGCTGGACGGTGACCTGGTCGGTGCCGTAGTCCTGCATCAGCTGGAAGAAAAAGGAGATGGCGACGACGGGGCCGGACATCGAGAAAAGGTCGAGCTTCCAATCGGCAATATGCAGCCGGCCGGTTTCTTCGGCGAGCTGCAGGATGGCCGCGGTTCCGCCTTCGACGCCGTTGGTCAGGCTGATGGCAACCCAGATGGCGCCGCCGATGAGGATGATGAACTGGATGGCATCGGTCCAGACGACGGCGAGTCCGCCGAGGGCGGTATAGGCCGTGGCGAGCAGACCCATCATGCAGATGCAGCTCCAGAGTGGAATGCCGGTGACGACTGAGAGGGCCATTGCGGGGGCGTAGACGACGGTTCCGAGCCAGCCCAAGCGCGCGAGCACAAAGAGCCCCGCCACGCTGCGGCGCGCGGGCGCACCGAAGCGCTTCTCAATGTATTCATAGGAGGTGGTGACGCGCAGGCGGTGGTAGAGGGGGTAGAACAGGAGCAGGATGAACGGGGCAATGATCGGGCTCATGATGCAGACGATGATGAGCGCGATGTTTTCAGAATAAGCCGATCCGGGCAGGCCGAGATAGGTGACGGCGCTGGTGAGCGATGCATACATGCTCATCGCGACCGCGAGCCACGGCAGGCGGCGCCCGCCGAGAAAAAACATTTCGGCGCTCTCCTGCCTTCGTGAAAAGAAGAGGCCTACGCCAATCATGCCCAGCAGATAGATGGCGAGGACAGTATAGTTTAGTGTGCCGAATTGGGTTGTTTCCATGGGGCCGGTTATAGCGAATTCTGCAGGATAGCGGTTAGCTCATCATCGTTCAGGGCAATGGGGTTGTCTTTCATGCTGCTGGCGCATCTGCCTTTTTCGACGATGGCCGGAAGGTCGGCTTCGGAAATGCCGAAGTCGGCGAGGCCGGACACATTGAGCGGTGTGCAGAAGTCGCGGATCCATTTATCGCCGTCGCTGAAGGGGGCGTCGGGATTGCCGGTGATGATGCGCGCGGCTTCGGCATATTTTTTCCGGGCGGGGCTGTTCGGCTCGCGTTCCTGCAGGGCGCGAATGTTGGCGGCGCAGACGGCGGGCAGCAGCGCGGCGCAAACCATGCCGTGAGACACGTTGAACATGCCGCCGATGGGGCCGGCGAATCCGTGTACGGCGCCGAGCCCGGCGTTGGCAAGGGCGAGTCCGCCGAAGAGGCTGCCGATGGCCATATCGGTGCGTGCGGCGAGGTCGTCGCCGTTGGCGTAGGCCTGGGGAAGGGCGTGGGAAACCCGGGCGAGGCCTTCGCGGCAGAGGGCGTCGGTGAGCGGGTTGGCTTTGGTGGATACGAAGGGTTCGAGCAGTTGGGTAAAGGCGTCGAGTCCGGTGGCGGCGGTTATTGCCGGCGGCATGGAGCGCGTCAGTTCGGGGTCCACCAGCGCGGCCGTGGGAAGCATTTTGGGGTGGCGCATGCTGACTTTTACCTGATGCTCGGGCGAGAGCAGGACCGCGTTGCGCGTAACCTCGGCGCCGGTGCCGGCTGTGGTGGGGATGGCGATGCAGGGCGCGGGATCCTCGGTGAGCGGCTCGCCTTGGCCGATGACTTCGAGGTAGTCCATCAGATCGCGCGTGTTGGTGAGCAGGGCGGCGATGGCTTTGCCGGCGTCGATAACGCTGCCGCCGCCGAAGGCGACGACGTGGTCGCAACCGAGTTCGCGCGCCTGCGAGGCGAGGGTGGCGATGCGCCCGGTGGTGGGCTCGCCTTTAATGCTGAACGCGGCCGGGTTGGCGCCGCAGGATTTGAGTGCGTTGAAGACCGGCATGATGCGTTCGGCGCTGGTGCCGGTGACGAGGGCGGCACGGCGCCCCAGCGGCTTTACCAGTTCCGGGAGTTGGTCCAGTTTCCCGGGGCCGAAAATAATGCGTTGGGCGGTGGCAAATTCAAAGTTCATGCTCTTTCTCCGTGGATTGAGGTCGCAAGCTTAGCGTGCCGATTTTGCGTGTCCAGACTCATTTCCTGCGGGGACTTAAAAAGGGCAAAAGACCGCTTTAAAAAGTGGCATGAAAAGGGCACAGTAGCCGTCCAATTGCGATTAGGGATTGGGGTCGATTTTAACGCATAAAAAGGAATGATTGGATTATGAAGGACAAAAAGGAATTCTACAACCTGCTGGCCGAGCTCGATGGGCAGCCTGTTTCCGAGTATCAGCAACTGGTTGGCGACTTTGACTTTTCGCGCTATGTCATCAAATGCGCCAAGGTTGATCTTGAGGGCGATGATGCCGCGACGCCGGTTTTCAGCATCCGCATTCCGCAGACCATCGCCGAAATTCCTGAATATCTTTTCGATTCGCCGGTTCGCCGTACGGCCATGGAAGACCTGCTGCTGCGCCGCCTTTCCGATCATGTTGATCAGGTGGGCCATTTTGACCACAACGGCATTGCCCGCCGGAACATTGTGGTTTCGAGCCCGAACCAGAAGATTCTTCCGCGCAATGCCCTGCTGCTGACCAAGGAATATATCGAAGTCCGCCTCCAGATTGCCCTCCCGGTTCAGGAGGTGGTGATTGATGGTGAGCCGCTGGTTTCGATCGCCGGCGATCTGGCCCAGCAAATCTTCTTTGAAGATCTGCCGGAAGCAATCTGCGACAGCCTGCTCTACTGCAATATCCCTGCCGCCGACGCCGATGTTTTTGTGAACACCATGGAAGATTCCGACCGTCTCCGCCAGTATCTCGGCGCCAGCGGCCAGGTCAGCTTTGTGGCCGAAGGCGCGCTGGTTACGCGCATGACCGGCGAAGATCTTCCGGACTACGAACGCCTCTCGCCGGTCGATATCGACGAAAGCCTGATCGAGGAGGTGGAAGTTCCGCACGCCGGTACGGTCCGCGGTCTTGGTATTCCCAACGGCCTGACGCTGATCCTCGGCGAATCCAACAGCGGTCGCGTTGATCTGATGGAAGCCATTTCGCAGGGCATCTATAATCATATTCCCGGCGACGGCCGCGAAAATGTAGTGACGGTCGCCGATGCGGTGAACATCCGCTCCGAAGTTGGCCGTACTATCCAGCAGGTCGACATCTCCGCCTTCGCCCGCGAACTTCCCGATGGCGGCAACCCGGCCTCCTACTCCTCCGCTTCGGCCGGCTCGTTCTCGTCGCAGGCCGCCTCGACGGTTGAGGCGCTCGAAGCCGGTGCACGTGTTCTGCTGTTTGATGAGCACTCTTCGTCTTCCACCTTCCTGTCGTCCGACACCCGCGTGAGCTCCCTGCTGGGCAAATCCAGTCGCAACACGCTGGCGGCCCGTGCGCGTCAGATGGTCGATGAGCTGGGTGTTTCCATGGTTGTTGCCGGCAGCAGCCTCGTGGCCGAATTCATTCCGATCGCCGACAAGATTCTGAAGGTGGAAAATTTCTGTGTTTCCGACATCACGGAAGAGGCCAAGGCGCTGGATATCGTTCCGTCCACGGTTGCGGACAACAACGTCAACCTGCCCTCGATGCTCAGCCGTTCGCGTTGGGTCATGCCGAGCTCTATCGATCCGAGCGTCGGCCGCGAAGATCTCGTGATCCACGCGGATGATGAAGAGTTTGTTCAGTTCGGCCGCTCCATCGTCGATCTTGGCGCCGTGACGCAGATTGCCAACGCTGAGCAGGCGCGCACCATTGGTTACGTTCTTTACTACGCCAAGCTGCGCTACATGGACGAAGGCTATCCGCTGCGCGAAATCCTCGACCTCGTCGACCGCGATCTCTCGAACGAAGGCCTCAACGCCCTCGCTCGCGATCTGCGCGGCGACCTGGCCCGTCCGCGCCGCTACGAAGTTGCCGCCGCGCTTAACCGCCTGCCGGCCTTCCGTGTTTCGCACGTAACCGAGTAATGCAGCTTAATCCTTAACAGAAGGTCGCAAGGACCGCAAAGAGAGGCTTTGCGTACTTTGCGGCCTTTGTGTTGTAAAATGAAACTGGTTGTTCAGAGAGTCGGAAATGCTTCTGTAACAGTAGAGGGAAAAAAGATTTCCGAAATCGGTCCCGGCCTGCTGGTTCTTGCAGGGGTGTCGCACGACGATACCCCTTTTGATGCCCGTTTCCTTGCTAGGAAAACTGCGAACCTACGCATCTTTGAGGATGAGGCGGGCAAGATGAACCGGTCGGTCTCCGATATCGACGGCGAAATCCTTTCGGTGAGCCAGTTCACGCTCTACGGCAATTGTGCCAAAGGCAACCGACCAAGTTTTGTCGATGCCGCCCGCCCGGAGCAGGGCGAAGCGCTTTTTGAGGAATATGTCCGCGCGCTCGAACAGCGCGGCTTTGCGCCGCACACCGGCGAGTTCGGCGCCGACATGAAGGTTGACCTTCTCAATGACGGACCCGTTACCCTGATTCTTGAATCGACGGGGCGTGCCAAAGAATAATTTGAACCACTAATTTTCACTAACCGGCACTAATGATTTTTAATTAGTGGAAATTAGTGCGGATTAGTGGTTTCTTCACTCCTTACTGATTAGAGGTGAAATATGAGCAAACAACAGACAACGGTTGGAACGATTGATAATGAAGTGCTGGCATTTACGGCCGGCCGCGATGTGGAGCTGGACCATGCGCTGATCACGGTCGACTGTATCGGTACCGCGGCGCATGTGACCATGCTCTCGAAAATGCCGGTCAAGCCAAAGCTCATCACCGACGCCGAGCGCAAACAGGTGATCGCAGGCCTCGTCGAAATCATCGGCCTCGCGCAGCAGAATAAATTTAAAATTCGTCTCGCCGACCAGGATGTCCATCTGGCGGTCGAGCGCACGCTCACCAAAAAGCTGGTAAATCTCGGCAAAAAGATTCACACCTGTCGCAGCCGTAACGACCAGGTCGCCGTCGACCTTCGCCTCTACGCCAAGGAGCAGCTGCTCCAGGCACTCGAAGAGGCCGCCGCACTGGCCGCCGCGCTTACCGCCTTCGGCAAGAAGCATCAGAATGTTCCGATGGTCGGCCGCACCCACATGCAGCCGGGCATGCCGTCGAGCGTCGGCCTGTGGGCGACGGCCCACGCCGAAAGCCTGCTCGACGACTGCGTCGCGCTGATCAATGCCTATGAACTGAACGACCAGTGTCCGCTCGGTTCCGCCGCTTCCTACGGCGTGCCGCTGCCGATTGACCGTCAGCTGACGTCCGACCTGCTCGGCTTTGCCCGCCCGACGCACAACGTGCTCTACGCCAACAATGGCCGCGGCAAGATGGAGGGCGTCGTCCTCGCCGCCATGAGTCAGGTGATGCTGACGCTTTCGCGCCTCGCGCAGGATTTCATGCTCTTCACGATGCCGGAGTATGACTATTTTAAACTGCCCGCGGAATTCTGCACCGGCAGCTCGATCATGCCGCAGAAGCAGAACCCGGATGTGTGCGAGCTGGTGCGCGCCAAAGCATCGCGCGTCAAGGCGGCCGAGCTGGGCGTCTATGATCTGATCAAGGGTTCGCCGACCGGCTATAACCGCGACCTGCAGGAGGCCAAGGAGCTGTTCATGGAAGGCATCGCCACCACGCGCGCCTGCCTGCGCATCATGGCGCCGATGGTGAAAGCGACGAAGGTCAACAGGAAGGCGCTGATCGACGGCTTTTCGCCGGACGTGTTTGCCACCGACCGCGCGCTCGAACTCGTCGGCGAAGGTATGCCGTTCCGCGATGCCTACCACTACATCAAGGAAAATCTCCACGAGCTCGATAGCATCGATCCGGTCGAGGCGATTCAGCTCAAGACGCATCTCGGTGCGCCGCTCGGGCTGGATTGGAATTATTTCAAGGATCGCGTCGCCGCCGTGAAGGAGACCGTTCGCGAAGAGCGCAAGGCGTTCAATAAGGCGGTCTCGAAGCTGCTCGGCGTGAAATATCCGATCGCATAGGGCGGGCTTGTGGCATGAAGCTGCTGGACGCTGTTTTTTGCGAGAAGCATTGCCCGGTTTGCACCAAGGCGCGGCAGGGGAATGCGTTTGCACGGTTTCTGCAGAAGATTGAGATGGCGCTGACGTTTGGCGGTTGTCCCGCCGGTCGAGCCCGGCAAAAGAAATACGGCGTCCGTCCGGACGAGCCGCTTGCGGCAGAACAGGCCGAAGAAATCGCTACCTGATTTTCAGACCGAGCATGGTCATGTCGTCAGACTGCCGGTGGTTGCCGGTAAAGTCGGCAACATCTTTGCGGATATTTTCGAGCAGGTCGCCGATGGATGATGCGTCGGCCATGCGTTCGATGGAGCCAATCAGGTTTGCTGTGCCCCATTCATCGTCGTTGGCATTCATTGCTTCGGTCACGCCGTCGGTGTAGGTGACGATGAGGTCGCCCGGTTTCAGTGACACGTTTCGGGTTTCGATCACGTTGCTGAAGGTTTCATTGTCGACGAGACCAATGGCGATGCCGGCGGTTTCTACCTGATCGGCGTTGTGGGTTCCGTTGCGGACAAGGATCGGGGCTTCATGGCCGGCGCGGGCATAGCTGAGCTGGTGGGTTTCGAGATTGAGCACCATGTAGAGCATGCTGATGAACATATCTTCGGCGAGGTTGCTGCTGAGCGTCTGGTTCAGCGAGCTGAGCATGCCGGAGGGATCATAGACCTTTTCCGCATTCACGCGCAGGACGCTGCGGCAGACAGCCATCATGAGCGCGCCGCCGATGCCCTTGCCGCTGACGTCGGCGATGGCCAGTCCGATATGTTTTTCGTCGATGTGGATAAAGTCATAATAGTCGCCGCCGATCTCCATGGCCGGGTGGCTGAAGGCCGCGAGTTCGACCGAGGGAAACTGGGGCAGGGTTTGCGGGATCAGCGAGCTTTGGATCTGCTGGGCAATCTGCATGTCGTGGTCGAGCTGGCGCTTTTCCTCAAGCGTTTCCTGCAGACCGGCATAGTGGATCGGCACCGAGGCCTCGGCGGCCAGCGACTGCGCCAGGTTGAGGTCCGGAAGGGCAAAGCCGCCGCCGTCGCTACGGTTGGTCAGGGTCATGACGCCGATAGTATGGTTGCCGAAGCGCATCGGCACGACGATCATGGTTTGGATGCGCAGAAAGGGAACCGGGCTCTGCGGAATGCGCGAGTCCATTTCGCCGTCCTCAACGAGGATGGAGTTGCCCAGAACGGCGGCTTCGCCGATGAGGCCCTTGCCGAGAGGGATGGGGGTGTTCAGGACGAAATGTTCCAGCGTGCCGGTGGCATCCTGCTCAAGGTCGAGGTTTTCGAGGTTGACTGCAAACGGCGGCAGAAAGACGCCGGAAACCGCGCGGGCTTCGAGCCGGCCGCTCTTGGGGTTGGTGAGGTGGATGCAGCCGGAGCGGGCTTTGCAGGTGCGGGCGGCATAGTAGAGGACGCGTTCGAGCAGGGCGTCCATCTCGATGGATTCTGAGTCGGCAAAGACCTGTCCAACATTGTTGACGAAGCCGAGTGCCGCCTCTTTTTCCTGTAAAAGGGTGTCGCGCTGGTGCCGCAGTTTTTTGCGGCTCTTTTGGTTGATGAGCAGAAGAATGCCGAAGGTGGCTGGTAAGAGCAGGTTGAGGAAGATGACTAACCAGAACAGGAATCCATGCATTGCGGGAACCTATTTGCTCAGGTTGCGAACGTCGTCTTCGAGGAATTCCAGGACGGATTTAAATTTCTGCAGGTTTTCGGGGTTAATTTCCACGAGGGTTTCGTGGGCCTCAAGCGTGGTCTTGGCGGCGTTGAGCCGGTCGGAAAGGTCGGGCTCAAGGGTTTGGGTTCCGGTTTCTTTGCCGGAAAGTCCGTGGTCCTCCAGGGAGGCGAGGGAATAGTCCACCACGCGGTCGACGCCCAGGGTGGTGAGCAGCTTTTTATTTTTCTCGGAAAGGTTGATGAGTTTGAAGGAAAAGGCGGGTTTACTTTTGATCAGGCAGGCGATCCCGGCGATGACGCCCATGAAGGTGCTATCCATGCCGCTGCAGTCGGTCATATCGATCAGAATGCGAGTTGCAGACTGCTTGTTGATGACCTGGTGGATGAATTGCTTCATCGGTGGGCTGATCTTGAATGATCCGCGACCTTCCACCCGAATAACAGCCGACTGGTCGATATAGGCCGCTGTTAAATTATCGTGGTTGTTTTCCAAACCCATATTGTTTCAAATCCAGTGCAATCCTCTAACTGTGCCGATAGTAGCACCGCCGAAGTGGAGTTCAATGCGAATAGTTGGGAAAACGTAGGATTGCCCCGTGTGGGGGATTATCCTTCGGGCTGGATGATGACGACGCATTCGCCTTTGACGGTGCGGCCCTCATAGGTTTCGCGGATTTGTGCCGGGGTGCCGGTGGTGAGTTCCTCAAATTTTTTGGTCATTTCGCGGGCCACGAAGACGATGCGCTCTGCGCCGAGATGCTCTTCGATTTCGTTCATCAGCTTGATGAGGCGGTAGGGCGATTCATAGAGCGCGACCGGCAGGTCGGCCGCGGCCCATTTGAGCAGATCGCGTTTGCGTCCGCCGCTTTTGTGGGGCAGGAAGCCGGCAAAGATGAAGCCCTTTTCGCCGAAGCCGCTGAGGGCGACGGCGGTGGTGACGGCGGCCGGGCCGGGAACGGAGGTGATCGGAACGCCGGCCTCTTTGCACAGGAGGATGACCCGTGAGCCGGGGTCGGAAATGCAGGGCATGCCGGAGTCGGTAACCATGGCGACGGCCCCGCCGTTTTTGATCCGTTCAATAATCTGTTCGGCGCGCTGGGCCTCGTTAAATTTGTGGCAGCTCATCAGGCGCGTGGAAATTTCGTAGCGGTCGGTGAGGCGGCGGGTATGGCGGGTGTCTTCGGCCACAATCAGGTCGGCCTCTTTGAGCGTTTCCAGTGACCGGAACGAGAGGTCGCCGAGGTTCCCGATCGGGGTTCCAACAATATAAAGTCCTGCATCCATGGCGCACACAGTAGGCGATCCGTCCGCCGTCGCCAACACCAATTGCGAGCTACTCAAAAACGTGCTGCCAGATGTTGGTGCCGCCGATGCGGAAGATGAGCCGCTCGGAATCGGCGCTCCAGGCGATGTCGGCCTTGGCCTCGGGCGGCGCGTTGGTGTAGGCGGGCTGGTGGAGCAGGCTGAGCCAGGCGCATTTGCCGGTTTCGCGATAGTAAATTTTGTACGACGGCTGATTGTCGTAATAGTAGAAGGTGCGCAGTCGCGCCGTCTTGCTGCCGTCGGGCGATTCGATCCGTGCGGTTTCGGTGCTCGGCGGCGTCAGGATTTTGTAGGCGATAAAAGCGATGAACAGCACAAAAGCGGCCCGGCCGATGGAGGAAGCATCGAGTAGCGACCGCTTTTTGTAGGTGCGTTTCATAATTTATTCAGCCGGCGGTTCCACCTGTTCGGCCGGCGCCTTTTTGAAAAAGCGGCTGACGCTCCAGTTGCGTTCGACATCGCGCCACGACAGGAAGAGCATCGCGCCGATCAGCAGGATCGCAAACGCATTGACCAGCGTGGCGACCACCTTCGGGTGCACCTTGCGGCGGGTGATCATTTCCCACAGCGCAAAGCAGATGTGGCCGCCGTCGAGTACCGGCAGCGGTAGCAGGTTGAGCACCGCGAGGTTAATGTTGATGAAGCGGATCAGGCCGATGGCGTAGAAGATGCCGAGCTTGAGCGCAAACCAGATCATGGTGAAGATGGCGATCGGACCGCCGAGCGCCTGGGCCGCGCTCTTGGACTCTTTTTTACTGGTGAGCGCCTTGAGCAGCCGGAAAATTTTGGAGCCGTCGGATTTAAGCTGTGCGATCGGCGAGCCTTCCATGCTCCACGCCAGCATGCCGGGGTCGCCGGGCGTGACGCCGATCAGGACACGCTCCGCCTCTTCATTATATTTGGGCGTAACGTTCAGCGTCAGGGTTTCGTCATCGCGCAGCACCGAAATGGGAATCTCCTTGTCGGCGCAATCCTGCAGCGATGCGGCGAGCTCGTGCCACCAGAGAATCGGCTGGCCGTTGACGCGGGTGATGAGGTCGCCGGTTTTGAGGCCGGCGAGGTCGGCCGGCTTGTCCGCCATCACCTGCGCCAGCAGCGGGCGCATGGCGGCGGCAAGGTCGGTGAGGGTGGATTCGGACGGCAGGGTGTAGGCGTTGGTCGCGCTGCCGGAGCGGACGAGCAGCGAGAGGGTTCCGTTATCTTTACTCAGTAGATCTTCCGACAGGACGCTGTACCAGTCTTCGACAGGCGTTCCGTTGACCGCCAGAACTTCATCGCTCGGGCGCAGTCCTTCGGCATAGGCAACGGAGTTCGTGGCGACAGCGCCGATGGCGGTGTGGCCGGGAACCGGCTCGGCAAAGGTGACGAGCCACGCGAGCGGCAGTGCAAAGAGAATGTTGCAGAGCGGGCCGGCGAGCGCGACGGCGATTTTTTTGGCGGGGGTGACTTCGGGCAGTTCCGCGCGGTCAGATGCGGTGTCGCCCTGAACCTTTTCCATGCCTTCGGGGTCGAGCTGCGGGAGTGAAACATAGCCGCCGATGGGGAAGGCGCCGATCTTATAAACGATGCCGTCTTTCTCTTTTTTCCAGAGGGCGGGGCCCATGCCGATGGAAAAGCTTTCAATCACGAGGCCGCATTTTTTGGCGACGATAAAGTGGCCCCATTCGTGGACGAAAATGGTGATTCCGAAGAGGAACAACATCATGACGATGATGTAGATGATTTCGAGCATGGCGGTATCCTTGAAAAATTATTTGAGGACGAGTTCGATGTAGACGTAGAGCAGCGGCGCAGCAAACAGGATGCTGTCGATCATGTCGAGAATGCCGCCGAGGCCGTAGATCATGGTGTTGGAATCTTTGACGTCGACCGCGCGCTTGAACATCGATTCAACCAGATCGCCGAGGGTGCCAACGAGCGGGAAGAGAATCGAGAGCACGACGGCGTGGCCGAGGCTGAAGTCGGTGGTGCCGATCTTGCCGCCGGAAACCGCCAGCCAGACCAGGTTGGCCGCCAGGCAGAAGAGGATGCCGCCGCCGAGACCTTCCCAGCTTTTCTTGGGGGAGATGACGGGGGCGAGGCGGTGCTTGCCGAAGCGGGTGCCGATAAAGTAGCCGCCGGAGTCGGACATTTTCATGCAGAGCAGCAGATAGAAGCCGGGCCAGGCCGGCTCGGAGGGATTGCCGCTGAGGAAGACGCGCACGAAAAAGCTCCAGAGGAACGGAACATAGAGAAAACCAAGCAGGGTGCCGAGTGCATTGTTGAGGCCGTTGCGCATGTCGGGATAGGCCAGAATGCGGAAAAAGATGGAGATGATCATAATGAGCATCACCGTCCAGAGCACGGTGTCGGCCCGATGGGAATCAAAGTTACCGAGCATGTAGTACCAGGTGGCGCCGACAAAGAGCAGGCCGCAGGTGGTGCCCAGTTTTTTGGAGGCCGAAAAGCCGCCGGCATCAAGCAGGCCGTAAAATTCCCAGGTGCCGAGCGCGCAGGCGGCGAGCAGGGCGATGAGGCAGAAGGGATTGGCGGCGGGAACGAGGCAGAGCAGGGTAACAACTACCGCCGCAATCGAGAGGCCGATGATGATTCGCTTTTTATCCATAAGAGCTTTCTATTTCTTGACCCCACCATAGCGGCGGTCGCGATGATTGAAAGCTTCGAGTGCCTCGAAAAACTGCTCTTCGCGGAAGTCCGGCCAGTAGGTGTCGGTAATGTAAAATTCGGAATAGGAGAGCTGCCACAGCAAAAAATTGCTCAGGCGCAGTTCGCCGCTGGTGCGGATCATCAGCTCCGGATCGGGGACGTCGGGCAGGTAGAGGTGATTGGCGACGGTCTGCTCGTCGATTTTCTTTGGATCCAGTTCGCCGGCCTTCACCTTCTGTGCAATGGCTTTGGCGGCGTCGGCGATTTCCATGCGCGAGCCGTAGCTGAGCGCAATGATAAAGGTGTGGTCGGTATAATGCGCCGTGGCGTCGATCGTTTTCTGGAGCCGCTGGCGCACGAGCAGCGGCAGGCGCTCGAATTGGCCCATCACCCGCAGGCGGATTTTGTTGTCGTGCAGCTCCTGCTCGTAGGTGTTAAGCGAGCCGACGAGCAATTTCATCAGCCCGTCCACCTCGGCCGCCGGGCGTTTCCAGTTTTCGGTGCTGAAGGCGTAGACCGTGATGAATTCGACGCCGGCCTGCGCGGCGGCGCGCAACACGGCGCGCACCGACTGCGCGCCCTCTTTGTGACCTTCGATTCGCGAAAGGCCGCGCTCCTGAGCCCAACGCCCGTTGCCGTCCATGATGAGGGCAACGTGACGCGGAATTTTTTCCAGGCTCTGGTGATCAACACTCATAAAAAGTCAT
Organism: uncultured Verrucomicrobiota bacterium; assembly: GCA_964483355.1. Classification (GTDB taxonomy): domain Bacteria; phylum Verrucomicrobiota; class Kiritimatiellia; order Kiritimatiellales; family Pontiellaceae; genus Pontiella. The sequence continues at coordinate 31,533 of CAZABK010000010.1, forward strand.
TAACCGCAGAAAACGCGGAAGTTCGCGGAACATAAGGAATATTTTCTATTCTCCATTCTGCGCCTTTCTGCGGATTCCGCGGTTTGTTGTCTTTACCGATCCAGCAGCAGGGTGCTGGCGCGTTTCGGGCCAACGGAGAGGATGCTCACTTTTACGCCGGTGATTTCCTCGATGTACGCGACATATTTTTTGGCCTGCTCGGGCAGTTCGTCCCAGCTGGTGCATTCGGTGGTCGGGCAGTTCCAGCCTTTGAAGTCTTCGTAGATCGGCGTGCAGCGCTCCAGCTTGCTGATCGATGCCGGAACCAGATCGATGCGCTCGCCGTCGCATTCGTAGCCAACGCAGACCTTGATGGTTTCGACGGCGTCGAGGACGTCGAGCTTCATCAGCGCCCATTCGGTGATACCGCCGACCATGGCGGAATATTTGGCAACCACGGCATCGAACCAGCCGCAGCGGCGCGGGCGTCCGGTGGTGGCGCCGAATTCGGCGCCGACCTTGGCAATGTGCATGCCCATGTCGTCGAACAGCTCGGTCGGGAAGGGGCCTTCGCCGACGCGGGTGGTGTAGGCCTTGACGATGCCGATGGTGCGGTCGATGGCGTGCGGCGGAATGCCGGAGCCGGCCGGAGCGCCGCCGGCACCGGTGCTCGACGAGGTGACGAAGGGGTAGGTTCCGAAGTCGACGTCGAGCATGACGCCCTGCGCGCCTTCGAAAAGGATTTCATCGTCGTTGCTGACCGCTTCGTGCAGCAGCGGAATGGTGTCGCAGATGAACGGCTTGAGATAGTCGGCGGCTTCCGTCATGTCGGCCACGACTTCTTCAATCTCGAGGGCTTCGCCGCCCATGGAGGCAATGACTGCATTTTTGGTGGCGGTCAGCTCGCGGACGCGGGCAATAAAGTCGTCTTCGAGGATGTCGCCCATGCGCAGGCCGATGCGGTCGGCTTTATCCATGTAGCACGGGCCGATGCCGCGTTTGGTGGTGCCGATTTTTTTGCCTTCTTCGAGGTTGCCTTCCTTGGTGCCGTCGAGGGCTTTGTGGTAGGGCAGCACGATGTGGGCGCGGTCGGAGATGAAGAGGCGGTCGTCGAGCTTGATGCCGCGCTCGACCAGCTCCCGGAGCTCACCCATTAAGCCAAAAATGTCAACAACGAGGCCGTTGCCGATTACACATTTGCAACTTTCGCGCAGAATTCCGGACGGCGTGAGGTGGAGCACATATTTCTGGTCGCCGATTTCGACGGTGTGGCCGGCGTTGTTGCCGCCCTGGTAGCGCACGACCCAGTCTGCGTTGGCGGTGAGTACATCGATGATTTTACCTTTGCCTTCGTCGCCCCATTGCGACCCGATCAATACTGTCTTCGACATGCTTTTACTCCAGTTAGTAATGATCGGTTATCGGAAGATCCGCATCTGTTCGCCTTTTTTCGGATAACCATTAAAAAAGCCCGCTTTTCATAAGGGGGCTTATGAAGCGGGGAACTTAGGCAAACGCGCCGGACGCGTCAAGTTTTCCCGAGAGTGAATGCAGGTATGCCTGAATCGCTGGTGAATTTTTCCGGCAAAGTATTGTGGTGCGGGATTGGCTCCGTCCTGCTTCGTGTCTCTGCTTGTGGTGAGCGCGTTCCCGCGGGGAAGCGCGCATCGCACCCATAGAAATGCATCAATCAGGGGGCGCCAGTGGTTCAGGGAGTGTGGCTGGTAAATTGACAATTAGATTCTTGAAAGCAGATTTGCGAAAAAATGAAGACAGGGGGCTAGTAAAAATTACTAGACGATAAAAAAAGTTGATTTTGAAATGGCGTGATTCCGGAGGTTGTGTAATTTGCGCAGCTTTTCGGCATGAGTGTTGCTTCGGAAAAAAGCGCTTTAGGGAGATGTGTATGGATATTTATTTGATGAAACGTCGGCTTTGGCTTGCATTGGGGGCGGTGAGCCTCATTGAGTGCGTTCTTGTATTACTGCATGGTAATATGGTCGGGAAAATTGATGAAGGGTTGTCGGGCGGCGCGCCACTCATGCTGGTTGATGTGTTGTTTTGTATCGGGGGGCTTGTCGCACTCATCCTGCTGTTGTTGCTGTTTTTCGGCGGGCGTGTTTTCGGTGTTTCGCGCGCGTCCTGGAAGCATGGTCGCACAATGACCGCAAAGGATGAGATGGCTTTCGGTCTGGCTCGGCCGCGGGTTCCGCGCTCGGTCAAGGTTGGTCTGGTGGTGCCGCTGGTGCTGGCGGCCGTTGTGGGCGGACTGGCCTGGGTTAACCATTCTATGGAATCAAGGGTTCCGTCACCGTTTGAGCTGCTTGATCAGGGGGCATTGGACGAGCTTGCGCTGTTAGCCGGCGATAACCCCGAACTGCTGACCCGGAAAGATGAGCAGGGCAATTCCCTGCTGGCGCATGCGGTGGCGAATGATGATGCCGCGGCGTTGGAATATCTTCTGGGGCAGGGGCTGGATCCGGAGTTGAAAAACCGGGCGGGACAGACGGTGCTGATTCAGGCGGTTGGGCAGCCGTCGCTGCTTTCGCTGTTATTGGAGCGAGGGGCAAAGCTTGGCGGGCGCGATAGACGAAACCGGTGTGCGCTCCATTATGCCTTGGAGCGCCAATGCATCAAATCGGTGGAGTTATTGCTGCTTTATGGTGTGCCCATCAATGCCCGCGACGATGATTCACGTACCCCTTTGATGGCAGCGGTTGAGAACGGATTTGATGTTTCTGACCTGCTGTTGAACCATGGCGCCGATCCGGATCTGGCGGATCTGTTCGGGGAGACGCCATTACATGTGGCGGCCCGCAAGAATAATGCTGCGGCAGTTCGCGCTTTGTTGCGGGCCGGTGCGGACAAGGCGGTGTTGAGCAGGCAGGGCTGGGCGCCGCTGCATGTGGCAGCCATGCATGGTTCGGTTGCGGTGGCCGCAGAGCTGGTCGGGGCCGGGGTGGATATTGATCTTGCCAATGAAAAGTCGATGACGCCGCTTCGTTGTGCGGTGTATAAATCCGAAGCGGAGTTTGTCTCCTTCTGTCTTGAGCGGGGGGCGGATGTAAATCGGCAGGGGCAACGGGGCAATACGTGTCTGCACGATGCGGTGGTGTCTCGCCATTTTGATATTGCCGCGCTGTTAATTGAGGCCGGTGCCGATCCTGAGATTTCCAATGATGCCGGTGTCTCTGGCCATTCCCTGATCTGCGAACATGGTCAGGAGTCGCTGTTGGAGCAGGTCCCGGTTGCCGTAACCCTTTAGTCGACAGATCGCTTTTGCTGGTTTGTTGTTTCTTTTCTCGCTATTTCCTGAGATGCAAGGGCATGCATGCCCTGGTGTGTACTCTGTGGTTGTTGCCGACGGTCGCTCTAAAAAATGAACATTATCAGGTTGTAACAAACGGCGTGGGCCGCTAAACATGCCGATGTTAATGCGGTCCCCTTTTGGGGTGATCGCACCGGATTGACATTAGTTGTCTTTTGGGGTTCTTGATGAGGTTGGTCTGCTTAATTACAGTGTTTGTGGGGGGTGTCGCGATTGCGATGGCCTGCTGCTGGCTGTTTTGGCGCTTAGTCGCGCATATTTGTATGCGTTATCAGGCCTTTGCCGCAAAGTGTGGCTTATTGAAGGTAATGTCATTGCACGCTTTTGCCGGTTTTGATTATAAAAAACATTTTAAAGAAAGTTAAACACAGGAGAGCGAGTTCATGAGCAAGAATGCAGTAACACCGATCAGGACCTGGATCACCTGGAGCATCATCGTGTTGGGAGCATTTTTGCTGCTGACCTGGGAATATTTCGTGGCTGGCTTTTCCAGCGATGCAAGTAAGATTTCGCACGTATTGGTTCTCTTTTTCCTCTATGGATTTTTCTCCTCGCTCCGCACTGCCATTTTCCTGCAGAAGGAATTTAAGAGCCTGAACTTTATGGAGCAAAGCCGCGACTGCCGCACGGATTCTGAGATCGGGCGGCTGTTTGCCTCGGCGAAGGAGCTGTTGGGCCGCGGCGAACGGGTGGATATCCGCAATCTGGTCTCCTCGTACGGTGTCAAGCTTGGCGTCCGCATCAAAAATGTTTCGGTTGTTTCCGGCATGCTCATTACCATTGGTCTGCTGGGAACCGTGATCGGCCTCATCATTACCGTCGGTGGTCTGAGCGACGTACTTACGGCCGCCGGCCAGGATTATGACACCATGATTGCCGGCATGACCGAAACCGTTTCGGGCATGGGTACCGCCTTCTACACCACCTTCTTCGGCGCCCTGCTCGGCGGCGTTGTGCTGCGCGTGCTGGCCTCGGAAGTGGATAAATCCGCCACCCAGCTTGCCGGCGACGCGCTTGAGCTTGGCGAACTCTGGCTGGCACCGCTCTGCCATGAACATGCCGGCGACACACTGGCGCAGATTGAAGAACAGCTTCAGTCGTTGCGCGATGGTCTTACCGGACTGGGCGAAGGCATCGGCAGTGTGGTTGGCATTATTGATTCCAGGCAGGAGGCGCTTCAGCAAAGCCTGGATCAGCTGGTTGCTGAAACGGAACGCTCCGTAGCCGAAACCCTCAACGGCGGGATTGAACAGCTCGCGAACGGCTTCACGGCGATTTCGCAGAATATGGAAGCGGGGATGTCGAAGGTTATTACCTCCACCGCACAGTCCATGGAGCGGGGGGCGGAAAATCTCGCTGCCAGCATGGCTGCCATCTCGCAGTCGATGGAGCAGGGCACCGAAAATCTCACCTCCGGCTTTGCGGCCATTTCAGAAAACATGGAGCAGGGCATGACCAAGGTCGTTACCGATGCGGAAACGTCCATCGCTCAGGCCATGGAGCAAGGACTCGGGCAGCTGTCGAGCGGCCTGGCGGCCTTGTCGCAAACGATGGACGAGGCGCAGGAGCCGCTGCATACCAGCCTGGCCTGCCTGGCCAAGGAAGTGGAGCAGGCGGTGGCCGAAACGCGCCGCCAGTCCGATGCCCAGCTGCGCATGCGGGCCGGCGACATTGCCCAGAAGCTGAATGTGGCCGCCTCCATGCTGGAGTCGCTCTGTCCGACCGAGTCGGATGCCGCGTAAAACCGCTGCGAAGCAACCCCCAAGGGAGATGTCATGCTCGATTTGCTGAATCGCGAAGAAAATGTATCCATGTTCGAATCCTTTTCGGATCTGGCGCTCTGTACGCTGGCCGTCTCGTTGTTGCTGGTGGCGCTGCTGGCCACGAGCGTTACGCAGCGGCTGAATGTGCAGCTGAATGAAAACCAGTTTAATATGGATGCGGCGCCGGCGCGCTCATATGTCGGCTGCTCCATCGATGCCGGTGATGATGTGCTGGTTCATCTGCTCGATGCGCCGATTGTGGACAAGCTGGCGGCCGATCAGGGCGCCCTGACGCGGGCGCGGGTCGTCCGGATTGCCCGGGAGCGCTCGATGCCGCTCCAGGATTTTCTGCTGCTCGCTCCGGGGATCGTTCCGGGGGTGGACCGCTATGCAAATCCAACGTTGAGTGCCATGCCCGGCCTGTGGAAGCCGGAGGTCTTTTCCGAAGACGATGCTTCGTACATGCTGAATGCCGGATTTGCCGAATGGCTGATGGAGCAGCTGTTCGAGGCCAACGATCTGGATGTGAAGACGGCCAAACGCAGCCGCATCTATGTGGAGAGTCTGGCGAAGCCGGGCGCGGATGGCGAAGCGGAATATTATGTGGTGATCGGGCACGCGGCCTATCCGCTGCCGCAGGCGCTGGAGGATGGATCGCTCGATTGGATGAGCTCATTCATGGCCGGCACGGTGGATCTGATCTATCTCGGCGAGGCCGCCGCCGCAGAGACCGCGGTTGATAACCTGCGGCTGCAGTTTATGGAAGACAACGGCCATGACCGCTGCGCGGCAGCTTATCGCGAATACCTCGGAACGGCTCACAGTCCGGCGGCGGCGCATGCCATGGTGAACGCCTATGAACAGGGCGAATTGCTGAATACGGGGCGTGCGGAACTGCCGACGTTCCTGGCCTATCCGGAGGTGTGGCAGGCCTATGTGCACACGCGGCTGGAAGCGGATGAGGATCCGCCGGAATGGTTTTATCGAGAGTTTCTGGTCAAGCTTGGCTTTGACCGCATGGTGATGGATATGCCGGAAGGGCAGTAGGAGCCAATGATGAAGAATTTGATGAGAAAAACGGGGCGGGGTTTTGCGGCTGCCGCCGGAGTGCTGTGTTTGCTGGTGAGCGGCTGCGCTTCGTTTAAGCTGACCTCCGTGCCGGAGCATGCCGCGGTTTTTGAAGGCAAGGTTCACATTGCAACCACGCCCTATAGTTTTGACCAGTTTTCCGGTGAGCGCACCTTTACGCTCAGAAAAGCAGGGTATGTCGAAAAAGAGATCACGATCTCTTCGCTGGACCGGCAGGTGACGCATGTACGCCTGGAAAAGGTGAAAACCACCACGCTCAACACGGTTCCGACCGATGTGCGCGTGGTGCGCACCGGCGACAGTAAGCTGCTGGGGCGGACCTCACTGGAGCTGGCGCTCGACCGCGTCGAGGTTGTCGTGCTGGAGAAAGAAGGCTACAAGCCGCATCCGATGTCGCTGATGCCCAATCGGAAATACAAGGTGGAAATGAAGCCGCTCGAAGGCTTTAAATCTGTCTATTTTACCTCCGATCCGGCGGGGGCATTTATCAGCGACCGCACCGTCGGCGATGTGATTGCGCAGACGCCCGCCAGGATCAGCGCGGAGGAGGGCACTGAGTTCGAGTTTCGGATGGAAGGCTATCAGCCCGCCTATTTTATGCTGAATAAGCGGACCCCGCGGCGGGTGTTCGTCGAACTGCTCCCGTTCCCGACCGTAACGCTGCACAGCTTGGAAGGCGCCGAAATTTATGCCGTCGGCGGCGGCGACAAGCTGGGCTCTGTGCCCTTCATGCAGGAGATCAAAGAGGTGCGCGCCTTTGAAGTGCGCAAAGAGGGCTACTACACCGCTTCGGTCACAATCTCGCCGGAGTCGCCGCCGGATGTCGCGGTCGAGCTGGAGCCGATTCCGCTGAAAACTATTATCACCGATCCGGCGGGCGCGAAGATTTCCCGGATCGGGGAGGATCAGGCGCTGGGCACTGCGCCGTTTAAGCTGCTGGCGGATTCGGAGCGGCTGATCCAAATTTCCGCCAAAGGGTATGCGCGCCGGATTATCGGCCTGGGTCCTGATTCCCCTGAAACGATTACGATCACGCTTGAGCCGCTGGCGCGGGACCGGATGGTTCTTGACGGTATCCAGAACGCAACCATCACCCTGTTTTAAGTTAGGTTCTTTTTATGTTCCGCAAATCTTTTTATTCCGCACTCATTGCTCTGAATTCAGGAGTTTTGATTCCAAATCTATGGGCGCAGATAAGTACCAATGGCGCCGTCATCAGCGGCGGCGAATATATCGGCAACGACGGCGGCGTTTCGCTGGGGAGCGGTGGCGTTTTGCAGATCGATGCCGATTCGATCAGCGGTCTGAATGGTTCCGGAAATATGGTTGTCTCCAACGGAACATTCCGTGGCGGCGCCGGCGATCCGTTTACCTTTGCGGTGCATGACGGCGGATCGGGGCTGAGTCTGACGGATGGCACCACGGCGGTTTATGGCGGAATATTTGGCGGCGGCGATGCCGCCAGTGCCGCGTATGAGGATGGCTTTGGCATTGCGCTGAATGTGTCGGCCGCGAGCAACGCGAGCCTTTCCATTTATGGCGGAACAATTTCCGACGGCGTATCAATTGCGGTGGGGCAGGATGGTGTCGCGAGCTACTGTTCGACCACCAACGCCTCCATTTCCGGCGGTGTGATCAAGTCGGGCTCCGGAACGCTGCAGGTTGCCGATTGGCAGGCGGGCACGCTGCAGGAGCTGGAGGTGGCCGGCGGTTCCGTCGTGTTTACAAACCGCTATCTGCTTCATGCCGGCGGAAGCGTGACGCTTTCCTCGGCCGATGCGTTGCTGGTGGCGAGCAATGGACTGGAGGTGGCCGATCAGTTCCACGGCGTTTCCGGAAGCCTGGTGCAGGTCAGTTCCAACATGACGCTCGCGGGCACGCTCAGCGGCTCCTTTGATGTGGAGCTGATGTCGGCCACCAATTCCGTGACGCTGCAAAGCGGCTATGCGCTCGGCAATGTTGTATTCTGGGGAACCAACAGTTCGGCGGATACGCTGCAGGTCGAGATGGCGGGCACCTACAGCGCCGCATCCAACAGCCTCGGCATGGGCACCACCTTTCGGGAATTTGAACAGGTGCAGCTCTCCGACAGCGGGGCGGATGTCTGGGAGCTGACGCCGGCCGACATGGCGCGCACCAACTTTACGGTGGATGGCGGCGCCGGCGGAAACGATATGCTGGCGATGGCGGACGCGGGCACCTATGCGCTGGCGGATTTTAATACCAATGTAAACACCGGCTTTGAGGTCTACGGTCTTTCTGCTTTTGACGACACTTGGAGTGCCTCGAGCAATGATGTCGTTTGGGCAGCAATCGATGGGCGATCCGGCGAGGATGTGCTCGACTTCGGCGCATACACGGTCGCTTCAGCGGATATCGGCGACGGACGGCTCTATCAGAATTTTGAGGGCGCACTGCTGGCGGCTGGAAGCAATGCCTGGCTATCGACCAATGATTATTCGCAGCTGAGCTTTCTGGATGCGGCCAACGGCAGCTGGACGCTTTCCTATGCGGCGGAGTCGGCCGGCGTGAGTGCCAACGCGCAGGCGATGGGTTCGTCGGCCTTTTATCGCAACTTTCAGGGCGTTGAGCTGACGGCTTACGATGATGCATGGAGCGTGATCGTCGGCGAAAACGGGCTGACCTTTATCAATGCGGGCGCCGGAACCAATACGCTGTTGTTTGGCGATGGCGCTACTGTTTCGAGTGCGGCCAACATGGGGGCCGACAAGCTCTATCAAAACTTCCAGCAGGTGGAGCTGCAGGACGGCGCAGATACATGGATGGCGAGCGATGCCGACGCCGGCCTGTATTGGATTGATGGCGGCGATGCGGCGGACACGCTTTCCTATGCGGATCAGTCGGCCGGAACCTATTCCTCGGCGGCGATGGGCGCCGATAAACGCTATCGCAACTTTGAGCAGGTGGCGCTGACTTCCGGAAACGACACCTGGAATGTTTCGACCAACGACGCGGCGATCGGCCTGCAGTCGGTTCGTGGCGGCGACGGATCGGATACGCTTTCGTATGCCGGCTATGAAGAAACCGTGTCGAGCTTCTCGAAAGCCACTCATGTAGGCGGTTTGTATTTCGGGTTTGAAACCGTGTCGCTGACGGCCGGTAATGACACCTGGAATTATGCCGCCGGCGACAGCTCGCTGACGATCAATGCGGCCGGCGGCTCGGACTTGCTCTATGTGGACTCGTCTACGATTAGCCGCAGCGCGCTGAAGAATTACAGCGGGTTTGAGGCCGTCCGCCTGAATGGGTCAACGCTGAATCACGACGGCTCTTCGCTGGGGGTGAGCAGCCTCTATCTGCAAAGCGGCTCCACGCTGGCGCTGGGCGACACCTCGCTTGCGCTCTCCGGCAGCTATTCGCAGGATCGTTCTTCGATGCTGACGTTGAATGCGGCCAACAGCATTACCGCGGCGCGCTTGTCGGCGTATAATGTGACGTTTGCGTCCGGCGCCCAGATTGTTTTCGAAAGTGAAACGCCGGCCGACTATTCAATCGAAAACCGCTACACCAATCTGGTGGCGCGGGCCGGCTCCAGCTTAAACGTCGGCGACCTCGACTCTTTGCTGACGGCGAGCAGCCCGTTTGAGATCAAGGATTGGTATGCGGACAACAATTCGCTGTATGCCATTTTTGACCGGCGTTCGCTGACCGATTCCTCCAGCGGCTTTGATGTGCAAAGCGGCTCGCAGCTGGAAAAGATTCTCACGGAGATTGATGCGCTCAAAACCGATGCGGCGAGTCAGATGGTCAACTTTGTGTTTACCGGCAACAATTCCGTGGAAGAACTGGAAAAGGTGTATGACCGGACGGTGGCGCTGCCGCGGACGATGAGCCATCAGCGGCAGGGGGTGCTGCGGACGATCGGGCTGCGCACGGGCGAGCGCCGCGCGCTGTTGAATGTGAACGCCGGATCGCGCGGGGTAGCGGGGCCGCAAAAGGAGCAAAAAGGATTTTCGCTCTGGATGAAGGGCTATTCGGCCGTCGGCAGTGCTTCGGAGGACGGCGACCTGGAAGGCTATGACCTTTCGGGCATGGGTTCGGTGATCGGTATTGACCGCACCTTCGGCGAGCTGGTTCTGGGCGTCGCGGCCGGTACGTTTAACCAGACGATGGAGATGGATGCGTCCGGCTCCTATTCGGGCGCGGGCACGCATGCGACGGCGTATGCTTCTTATGGGGTTGAAGGGTGGTTTTTTGAGTCGAGCGCGTCGCTCTCTTCGGCCTCGTTGGAGTTTGAGTCGGACGGGGATTTTGAAGTGGTTGCGGACTATACGGCGACGGATCTGATTTTCCAGCTGGGCACCGGCTACATTATGCGCAACGAGCGCAGCAGCTGGACGCCGGGGCTGGGGCTGGTGATCAATATGTATAACCAAGATGCCGTGACCGACGATGCCGATAACAGCGTGCCGGTCGAACTGGACAGCCTTTCGCAGATGGGCTTCCAGATGCGGCTGGGGCTGACAGGCGCGTTTAAGCGCGACTTTATCGGCCGCGAGCTGTTGACGCAGGTAAAGGCGCGTTGGATGAATACGCTGGGCATGATGGAAGATGAGGTTGATTTCCAGCTTTCGGGCGGAAGCGAGACCTATGAGATGCCGCTACTGACCCCGGCCAAAAGCCTGGTTGAACTTGGGATTGGAACACAGTTGCGGATGAATCGCTCGTTTTCGCTGCTGATGGGCTTTGATTACGAGTTTGGTGGCGGCTATTCGGCGAACCGCCTGAATGCCGGCCTTCGCTATAATTTTTAACGCACAAGAGAAACAGTTCCGCATAAGACGTATGGTTGCGGAGAATCTGGATGGAGCATAAAAACGCGGGATTATGAGATTGTTGGTAGTCAGCATAGCCTTGTTGGCCATAGTTCTTCCGGTTTGCGCCCAAATGGCGGAGCCCGGAACCATTTGCCCTATACGAATCTACCTTGATGCCGACTGCACGGGTACGGCGGCCTCTTCCATCTCCATCGAGCAGGGCATTCGCACCGCACTGGATGAAGTCGGTGGTAAGTTGGCCGGCCGGCCGGTGGCGCTGGTTGTTCGGGATCACCGCGGAAACACGCGGCGCAGCAAAAAACATCTGGAGGAATATCTCGCCGACGAGCAGGCGCTCGTGCTCTTTTCCGGGTTGCACTCGCCGCCTCTGCTGGCGCATCGCGACTTTATTAATGAAAACGGCATTCTGGTGCTCGATCCGTGGGCTGCCGCCGCGTCGATCACCCGCTATCCTTCGCCGACGAACTCGATTTTTCGGCTGTCGGTGGACGATGCAAAAGCGGGCGGTTTCCTGATTGATCATGTGGTCAAACAGCGCGGCTGCAAACGTCCGGCGCTTTTGCTCGAAGAGACCGGCTGGGGCACGTCGAACGAAAAAAATATGCTGGTGGCGTTGAGGAAAAACGGGCTGCGGCCGGCGTGCGTGAAATGGTTCAACTGGAATCTGAAGGAGAACGGCGCGCGCATTCTGCTCCGCTCCATCGCGGATTCGCAGGCTGATATGATTATGCTGGTTGCCAATGCGCCCGAAGGCAAAACCTTTGCCCGCGCCATGGCTTCTTTTCCTCCGGGAAAGCGGCTGCCGATCTGCAGCCATTGGGGCATCACCGGAGGCGACTTTCCGCAGGTGATCGGGCCGGAGCTTCGGCAGCAGCTCGACCTGAACTTTATTCAGACGCGTTTTTCGTTTGTGTGCCATCGTGATGACACGTTTGGAACTGCCGTCTTCGAGCGCGCTGCAAAGCTGTTTCCGGAGGCGATCGAAACACGAGAGGATATTGAAGCGCCGACCGGCTTTGTTCATGCCTATGATCTGACCCGGATCCTGATTGCCGCCGTCGAACAGGCGGAACTCGGTGAGGATATTGGCCGCAACCGCGAGGCGGTGCGGGCGGCGCTGGAAAATCTGGAAACACCCGTGCGCGGGCTGATCAAAACCTATGAACGCCCCTTTGGTCCGTTTTCTGAAGCAACCCCGGATGCACACGAGGCGCTTTCGGCGGAAGATTATGTGATGGCGCGATATGGATCAAATAATGAAGTGCTGATCGAGGCGGATGCCCAATGAGCTCGGCGGAAAAAAGGGGGGACGCGGTGAAGGGCGTTGCGATTGAGCGTGCCTTCGGCCTTTTTCTGCTTTTCAGCATGGGGCTGTTTACGGTCTGCATCTGCGCCTATGTCACCATCGTTGCGCACCGGGGATTTACTTCGGTTCAGGCCAAGGAACTGAATAAGCAGGCCGAGGCTTTGGGCGAGCGGTTGCTGCTGTATGTTGAAAACCGCGAAGCGGTGTTGAAAGGCTATGCCGAGCTGCCGCTTATTTCCCACGCTGTGATGCAGCCGGAGACCAGCAGGGCGAATGTGTCTGATTTTATGGATTCATTGTCGCTGTTGGGGAGTCGGCCGCAACTGCTCTTGTTTGATTTTGAGGGACAGCTTATCCACGCTACGCGGAAAGGCTTGTGCGATAATTTTTATTCGTCGGAAATGATGCACCGGGCGCTGTCCGGCTCGGTGGATGGGCAAACCTTCTTTCTGTCGTGCTGCCACTCGAACCGCTATATCTTTATTGCGGTTCCGGTGCTGTGCCATGGCACGGCGGAGGGCTTGTTTGGTGCCGCTATTCCCCTTGATGAGCTGGGGGCAAAGTTGGGGTTTGCAGAGTCGGATCCCGGTTCGCAACTTCAGTTGTTTTGTGGTTCAGAGGAAGTGATATCGTTTGGGGGCGGCGAAGAGCAGAGTATTGCCCATACTTTGGAGCTCGAGTCGCTGGGGGTGCGGTTGGTTTATAAAACCGGTGCCGGAGAGGTGAAGGCGGCACGCAACCGGCTGGTGCTTTCCATGGCGGGAGCCATTCTGATTGTTATGATGCCGTTTGTCGGCTTGGCTGTTTTTTGGGGGCGCCGGACCCTCATTGTTCCCCTTGAGCGTTTCCGCGCCGCCGCCAGCCGGATTACCCAGGGAGCACCGGCGGACTGGAGCGGAATCACAGATTCGCACATCAAGGAGATTCGGCGGCTGGGGGCGGATTTTGAGATTATGGCCGGCAAGGTGCTGGAGCGCGAGGCCCAGCTGCGGACTGCCCGCGATAGCCTGCAAAAACGGGTGGAGGAGCAGACCTGGGATATTCAGGAAAGCCGGGAACGTTATGCGCTGGTACTGGAGGGAACCCGCGCCGGCTTCTGGGACTGGAATGTGCAGGCCGGTTTGCTGATCGTTAATGAACGCTGGGCGGAAATTTGCGGGTATACGTTGTCCGAGCTCGAACCCATCAGCATTAAGACCTGGGAGCAGTTGGCTCATCCGGATGATCTGCTCTTGTCTCTCGATCAGCTGGAGCGTCACTTCAAGGGCGAGTCGCCGTATTATGAGGTGGAATGCCGAATGAAGCACAAAGATGGGCACTGGGTCTGGGTGCATGATCGCGGCATGGTTGCGACCTGGTCCGAAGATGGACTGCCCCTGCGTATGACCGGCACGCATGCCGATGTCACTGACCGAAAGCGTGCCGAGGAAGAGCTGGAACATATTTCGCGCATTCAGGAGCTGTTGATGCGCCTGGCAACGGTCTTTGTGAATGTGTCGGTCGTGCGGCAGGACGAGGCGATCGATATTGCGTTGGAGAGCATTGGCGGATTAATCGGGGCCGATCGCGCCTATCTGTTTAAGTATGATTTTTCCGCCGGTGTTATGTCCAATACCCACGAGTGGTGCGCGCAAGGTATTGCCCCCGAAGTGGATAATCTGCAGGCCGTGCCGATGGAGGTCTTTCCGGATTGGGTGGGGGCCCATCGCAATGGCGAGCTGGTACATATTCCGAAGGTGAGCGACCTTCCCGAGTCGAGCAGCTTGCGCGTAATTCTGGAGCCGCAGGGGATTCGGTCTCTGATCACGCTGCCGCTAATGTGCGAATCCGTCTGCTTCGGTTTTGTCGGCTTCGACGCAGTAAACGAGCTGCGTGCATGGCGGGAAGAGGAGATCGGTTTGTTGCGGGTGCTGGCCGAAATGTTTGCCAATTTTGAGAGCCGGCGCGTGGGCGAGGAAATGGTCAGCCGTCTTAATGCGGAGCAGTCCTCCCTGATTGTTGAAATGAAGAAGATGCAGCAAAACCTCATCCGCGCCCGTGATGAAGCCCAGTCGGCGGCGCGGGCAAAGAGTATGTTTCTCGCCAACATGTCGCATGAAATCCGCACCCCGCTCAATGCGATTTTGGGATATGCGCAAATCATCAATCGCAGTGGTCGCGCGGCGCTGCCGGCTGAGGATCGCAAGGGGGTGGATGTCATCATGAGCAGCGGCCGGCATCTGCTGCACCTCATTAACGATATCCTGGCGCTGGCGCGCAACGAAAACCAGCTGATCGACCTGAACAAGAGCGCTTTCGACTTTCATGCGCTGATGGAAGAGATCGGAACCATTTTTGAGCAGAAGAATGGAAATGATAAGTTGGCGATCAGCTTGGAGTGTCTTCCGGGGGTTCCGCAGTTCCTCTATTCGGATATGGGCAAAATTCGCCAGGTGATGATCAATCTGATTGGGAATGCACTCAAATTTACAGAGCAGGGCTGGATTCGGGTTTCCGCCTCCACGGTTGCCTCGGACGAGTTGGCTCTGGATCCGCCGGCTGGCCAGGGGGGCAGCGTTATGGTCGCTGTGCGCGTCGAGGACACCGGCCGGGGAATTCCTGCGGATCAGCTCGAAAGTATCTTTTCTCCTTTTGAGCAGACAAAGAATGGTCAGGCAACCGGGTTGGGAACCGGGCTGGGGCTGACGATCAGCCGCCAGTATGCCCGTGCGCTCGGCGGCGATGTGACGGCGGAGAGCGAAGAGGGCCAGGGCAGCTCGTTCCTCTTTATTTTTAAGGCCGCTTTGGTTGCCGATCATTTGCTGCATGATGATGGTCGCGTGGTTGCGCTGGCGTCGGGACAGCCGGAGCGGCGCTTGTTGTTGGTTGAGGATGATGTCGTCAGCCGCAATATGCTGGAATCCATGCTGCGCATGGTCGGGTTCGAGGTGCAGGTGACGACCAGCGGAGAGCAGGCGTTGGAGCTGTTGGCCGAAGAGGCATCCTTCGATGCAGTGTTGATGGATAAAAAAATGCCGGGCATCGATGGGATTGAAGCCATGCGACGGCTGCGCGAGCTGCCCGGTCGGCGGCATTTGCCGGTTCTGATTGTTACCGCCTCCGGAATGGCCGGCGAGGAGGAAAAAATTCTACAATCCGGCGCCGCCGGTTTTGTGCCCAAGCCGGTGCATGAATCCCACCTCTTTAAAGAAATTCAGCGGGTCGCCGGCGTTGAATATCGTTATGAAGGCGACGCTGATTCGCTCCAGAAGAGCGCAGCGCCCGACGTCGCTCAGGTTGGGCCCGGCGACACGGTTCCCGACGCTCTGGTTGATGAAGCCCTTGATGCGCTCCATCACGGGAGGGTTCAGAGGCTGCGGACGCTGATTGTGGAAATGGAAATCCATCACCCGGACTTGGTACGAAAACTACGGGAATTGATAGAGAAATATGACTATGAAGCTTTGGAAGAGCTGTTTAACCATCTCAGGAGGAAACCCTATGAAAGCCACACATGAAACCACCACAATCATGATTGTGGACGACGAACCGCACAATCTCGACGTGCTTGAGCGTATGCTGCGTGAAGAGGGCGGATATGAAGTCGTCGCCTTCCCGCGCGGAAAGATGGCGCTTGCCGCGGCGCAGGATGCGCCGCCCGACCTGATTCTTCTGGACATTCTGATGCCCGGCATTGACGGCTACGAGGTGTGCCGTCGCCTGAAGGCCGACAAATCCCTGGCCGCTATTCCGGTGCTGTTCCTGAGCGCGCTGACCGATCCGCTCGACAAGGTCAAGGCCTTCGAGCTCGGCGCGCTGGACTACATCACCAAACCGTTGAGTGAGGCCGAGGTGCTCGCCCGCGTAAAAACCCATCTGAGTCTGCGCCGCTACCAACTCGATATGGAAGAGCAGGTACGGTTGCGCTCCGAGCAGTTGGTGGAAGCGCACCGCCGCCTTAAAATTTGGGACGAAGCCAAAGACCAGTGGTTGGGCGTTTTGGCGCATGAAATGCGCACGCCGCTGACGGGCATCTTTGGCGTCTCCGATTATATCTTCGACGAGCTTCCCGGCGATTCCGCACTGCAGGATTTCCGGCCGGAATATGAAGCGGCGCGCGAGCGTATGCAAAAGCTGATCGACGATTCCCTGCTGCTCACCTACATCGACGTCGATTCCGATACCTATCGCATGAGTCCTGTTCCTTTGCGTGTTGCCATCGATGAGGCCCTTGCCGGGCTGGATGGCAGCCCAGCTGTTATTGAAATGCAGCCCGGAATAGAAGATATCGGCGAGGCGGCCGTTATTGCCGAACCGTCGCTGCTGTTCCGGGCCTGTGCCGACGTGCTTCGGACGGCTTCGCTGTGCGTGCATCCCGGGGAGTGTGTCTCGGTCGATGCCTCGCTCGAAGGAGGGAGAATCTGTCTGTTTATTCACACAAACGGTCCATCCCTTTCGGAAGAAAGCCTCAATGCCTTCTTTGATGTCGGCGGCCAGCGTACACTGGTGGTCGGCGGCGGCGACTTCGGGCTGGGGCCGGCGCTCGCCGCGCGCATTTTCGAGCTGTTTAATGGCTCGGTCTCCGTTATGAACGGGGACCGCCAGGGCATTATGATTGCGCTACGGCTTCCGCTGGCCGAACTCGATGCGGATGAAGCTGTTGCGGCGTCGCATCAGCAGAAAGCGGAATAGAGACATGGCGCGCATCTGCATAGTTTATGCCGATCCGGAGCGCCTGAACGCGCTCGAGGATATTTTGAGTGCCGAGGAAGATTTTGAGCTCGTCGGCGCGTTTGCCTCCGGTCGGGACGCGGCCAGGGCCATGCAGCTCAAGTGGCTCCGGGTCGATGTGCTGGTTGTCGATATGGAACTGCCCGATGATTTTGCGATTCGGCTCATAACGCAGGCGTCGGCGCTGAACCAGTTTTTGCTCTCGATCGTCTATGGGGCTTTCGATGACCAAAAGCAGGCGCTGGAGGTTTTGGGGGCCGGTGCCTATGGCTATGTACTCAAAGGTTCCGAAGAATCCGACATCGTCGACAATGTCCGTCAATTGCTCGACGGCGGATCGCCGATGAGTCCGGTGGTGGCCCGCAAGATCATCAGCTCCTTCTGGCGCAATAAGCTCATCTCCAATCGGGAATTGCTCTCGTTGCGGGAAAAGGAAATTTTGCAATCCATTTCCTCGGGGATGACCTATCAGGAAGTGGCTTTTCAAATGAATCGCAGTCCGCACACCATTCACTCGCACGTCAAAAACATCTATTCCAAGCTCAATGTCTCGAACCGCCGGCATGCCATTTCCAAGGCCAGAATGCTCGGTTTGATTGACGGCTAGTTCGGCACATCAATACCCCGAAAATACCCCGCCCGTTCCCTTGCCTGCTCGGTTCGCTCTCCTAGTATGCATTACTAGATCAGGGAAGGCTTTGTGCAGCTGACCGAATGGGAGGGGTTGATGAACCGTACTGCAAATAAACTAATTGTCGGCGCGCTAGGAATCTGTTTTGTGGCATGCGGCCATCGCATAATCGGGCTGTGTCGGGCCGATGAGCTGCTTGATCCCTACTGCAAAGAGGGTGAAGGAGCGATTGTCCTGATGCTCTTTGTTGTCGCGGCTCTGGCATGGTTCATTAATCGCCTTTCCCGCCCGCAGGAACGGCCTCGGCGCTACGGTCATAAAATCCATCCGGCACATTCGGCGCACCATTCTGTTTCCCGGAGCGAGCCGAAAAGCATCTACGACCGCTCCGAGCCGTTGACGCACCGGCAGCCGTGGTGTGCAAATCGGGCAGGTCGGAGTGCCGGAAAATCAGGCACAGCTGCTCGAAACTTTTCCTGGATAACGGCGGTGCAGTTTTCCGCTGCCGTCTTGTCGTGTATCTACTTTTTCTTCTTCACGCATGCGGTCGTTTCTAGGGAAACCGTCGGTGTTGGCGGTGAATTTCGTGTTGCCCTGGTCGGAATCATTCTCGTCATTTCGCTACTGGCCACGGCCGGCCTGATCTGGCGGAAAAGGTGGGGGATTAATGTTGGCTATGCTTCCTCGACACTCCAACTGCTGTGGTTTCCCTTGGGAACCCTTTTCGGGATGATCTTCCTCTTTCTGCTGATTGAGGCGGCCCCTTTCCTGGCGACCGCATCCCGCCGGCAGGTCGCCACCGAATAAAGATGACTTTCCGCCGGGGTGGGGCCCTTGGTTCCCACTGCTTCGCAACCCCTCAGCGTCGTATCCCAATGCCCCGCCCCGGCCCTTTCTTACTGCGCCCTGCTTCAGCAGGGCCTTTTTTGTGTAGTGAAAAAAGGTTCGTTTGTCGGATGTGCCGTGGCATGATGCCTGGAATATGAACATGGAAATTCCAGAGGCTCTGATCATTGTCGCCGGGCGCGATGCCTATCCGCAAATGATGGCGAAAGCGGCGCGCGCTGCCGGCGTTAAACGCATTGTGGTGCTCGGCTTTAAGGGCGAAACGCACCGCGAAATTGCCGCGCTGGCCGACGAAATGCTTTGGGCCAATCTTGGCGCCATGCAATCTTTCCTCGAAAAGCTCAACGCGACCGGCATTCGCCATTGCGTCATGGTTGGACAGATTGCGCCGTCGAACCTCTTTCATCTGCGCTACGACAAACTCGCGCGCGAAATGATGGCGGCGCTGAAAAGTAAAAATGCTCACACCATTTTCGGCGCGGTCGTGGAAAAGATTGAATCCATCGGAATCGAAGTGCTGCCGGGCAACGCCTTTATGGAAGGCTACACGCCCACCACCGGCCAGCTCAGTCGTCGTGCACCGAGTGAGCGCGAGCAGGCCGATATCGAACTCGGCCTCAAGCTGGTGAAGGGCACCAGCGAATTTGAAATCGGCCAGACCGTCGCCATCAAGGATGGAATCATTATTGCCGTCGAGGCGTTCGAGGGAACCAATCAGGCTATCCGGCGTGCCGGCAAAGTCGGCCGGGCCGGAACGGTAATCGTCAAGGTGCCCAAGGTCGGGCACGACATGCGCTTCGATATCCCTGTCGTCGGAACCAAAACCTTTAAAATGATGAAGCGCGCGAAAGTGTCGTGCCTAGCCGTCGAAGCCGGAAAAACCATTCTGCTCGAAAAAGAAAAACTAATTGCCCTCGCCGACCAATACGGCATGGCCTTCGTCGCAGTTGAGGTGAGAGTTTAGCCGCGAAAGAACGCAAGGAGCGCAAAGAATTCCCGTTGACTTTCCTTTTGCGTTCTCTGTGTTCTTTTGCGGTTAATGTAAACAATGAAGAAATCGATTCTAGTTGTAGCAGGAGAGGTGTCGGGCGATCTGCACGCCGCCAAGGTCGTGCAGGCGGCAAAGGTCCGTTCGCCGGAAACCGTTTTCTGGGGCATCGGCGGCGACGAACTGGGCGCCCAGGGCGTCGAACTTTTGCAGCACACCGACCGGATGTCGGTGATGGGTATTGTTGAGGTGCTCAAGCAATACCGCTTTTTCAAAGGCGTCATGAATCAGGTGCTGGCCGAAGTTGAGCGCCGCAAACCCGATGCCTCGCTGCTGGTCGACTATCCCGGCTTTAATTTGCGTCTTGCCGCCGAGCTCAAAAAACGCGGCGTAAAAGTTTATTACTACATCTCCCCGAAAGTCTGGGCGTGGAATAAAAAACGTATCCCGAAAATGGCCCGGGTGATCGATCGCCTGATGGTCGTTTTCCCGTTTGAGGTCGAGATCTTTAAGGGCTCCGGTTTGCAGGTCGATTTTGTCGGCAATCCGCTCGTTGCGCAGATTGACGATTTTATGGCGTCGCCCGAAAAGGAACTGCCGTGGAAGTCGGAGCGCCGCGTCGCCTTGCTGCCCGGAAGCCGGCGTCAGGAAATCGAACGTATTTTGCCGACGATGCTCGCCGCCGCCAAAAAGCTCGAAGCGCAGCTTGAGGAGCTGTCGTTTATGATCGCCGCGCCGAACGAGCGCATCGAAAAAATCGTCACCGGGCAGATTGCCGTTGCGGAGGAAAAGCCGGCGCGGCTCAGTGTGATCTGCGGCAACGCGCGCGAACTGATGCGGCAGTCCGAGGTCGCGGTGGTGACGTCGGGGACGGCGACGCTCGAAACCGCGCTGGTCGGAACGCCGCACATCCTTGTCTATAAAACCAGCGCCTTTACCTATTGGTTTGCGCGGAGCGTTGTGAAGATTTTGCATATCGGTCTGGTAAACATTGTTGCCGGCCGCACGGTCTGCCCGGAAATTCTCCAGCACACCGCCACGCCCGAACGGCTGGCGGAAGAGACCGCCAAGCTCATGGCCTTTTCGCCCGAGCGCACCGCGATGCTCGAGGGCTATGCTGAAGTCCGCCAACTTCTCGGCACCAAAAAAGCCGCCGAAAATACGGCGGCTATTCTTTGCGAGTAGCGGCAACGCCTGTTTGTTGAGCTTGCCTTCGAATTCGGCGAGGCGGCGCATTTCCAATGTTTGGAATTTCAAATCACCGCTCGGGCGTGCTAGCGTGTTTCCCTCTTTTATAAAACGCAAACGCTGAAACCGCTGAAGTATGAATATTGACCAGGTATACAAACAGGTTGTTGAAAAAGTTCTCCGCGAGGGAAAAAAGAAGGTCAATCGGACGGCCACGGATACGATTTCCGTCAGTGGCTGTATGATTGAGTATGACATGGCCAACGGCTTCCCGCTGCTCACGACCAAAAAGATGGCGTGGAAGACGCTCCGGGTTGAGCTGGAGGGATTCATCAAAGGCGTAACCGACAAGTCGTGGTTTCAGGAGCGCGGCTGCAAAATATGGAACGAGTGGTGCACGCCGGCCAAAGTGCCTTACGGCCACGACGAGGCGACCTATAAAGCGATGGCCGAGGAACCGGATCTCGGCCCGATCTACGGTTTCCAGTGGCGCAACTTTAACGGCCGCTATGAATTCGGAGTCGAAGATTTTACCGGCGGTATCGATCAGCTGGCCAAAGCGATTGAAACCCTCAAAACCAATCCGAACAGCCGCCGTATTCTGGTGAATGCCTGGAACCCGCAGCAGCTCGACGAGATGGCGCTGGTTCCGTGCCACTATTCCTATCAGCTGCTCTGCAACGATGGGGTGCTGGATTTGCTCTGGAACCAGCGCTCGTGCGATATTTTTCTCGGCATTCCCTTCAATATTGCTTCGTACGCCCTTTTGTTGGAACTGATCGCCAAAGAGTGCGGCATGAAATCCGGCAAGCTGATCGGTTTCCTCGGCGATGCCCATATTTATGTAAACCATCAGGCGCAGCTGGATGAGCAGATGAAGCGCGAGCCCTATGCACCGCCGACGCTGAAGCTCGAAGGCTACGAATCGATCTTCGACTGGGAATGGAGTAATGCCACGCTCGAGGGCTACGAATGCCATCCCACCATCAAAGGCGAGGTGGCGGTTTAATGATTGCGATTGTGGCCCGGTCTGAAAACGGAGTCATCGGCAAGGACGGCGGTCTGCCGTGGCATTGCAAGGGCGATCTGCAATTTTTTAAGCGTACCACGATGGATCGGAAGATTGTCGTCGGCCGCACCACCTTTGAAGGGCTGCCGCCGCTGAAAGGGCGCGATATTTATGTGCTGACCCGCAATCCGGAAGCCCGTTTTGAAGGGGCAACCGCAGTCTCCGATCCTGCCGACGTTCCAGCGGATGCGATTGTCTGCGGCGGCGCGGCGATTTATGACCTGATGATTCCGCAGTGCGACCAGCTGCTGGTGACCACGGTCAAAAAAGAGGTCGAGGGTGATACCTTCTTCAATTGCCAATGGCTGGACGGTTTTGATCCGACGGAAACCATCGAAGAATCCGATGAATATTCGATTGTTTCCTACAGAAGATCGGCCTGATTTGCAGTTGCCGATTTTGTTTTTAAATTCCGTTTGACCGCGTCTGTGGCGCTGTCTGCTGCCTGCAAATAATGTGGTTAAATTATTCGCGCGGTCGCCTTCGGGTGCTATAGTTTGTGTCCCTTTTTAACATGGAGAGAGGTTTGTTATGAGTGAAGCAACGGATAAGAGCGCAGGCTGGGTAACCTTTGACCCGAACCTGAAGATTTTGGACTGCACGGTGCGTGACGGCGGACTTTGCAACAACCATGTGTTTCCGGAAGGTTTCTTCGGCAAGGTGTATAACACCTGCATTGAAGCCGGCATCGACTATATGGAAGTGGGCTACAAGGCCGACAAGGCACTGTTTGCCGGCAAGGGATTTGGTCCGTGGAAATACTGCGACGAAGAGGATATCCGCCGCGAAGTGGGCGATAACGATACCAACCTGAAGCTTTCCGTCATGGCCGACACCGGTCGCACTAACCCTTCTGATCTTCTGCCGCGCAGCGAAAGCGTGATTGATCTGGTGCGCGTGGCAACCTATATCCACCAGATCCCGGCGGCGCTGGAGCTCGTGTACGATGCTAAGCAGAAGGGCTATGAAGTGGCGCTCAACCTGATGGCGGTTTCCACCGTTCCGGACTATGAACTCGACAATGGACTCGAGGCGATTGCCGATGTGGAAGGGGTTGATTTTCTCTATGTGGTCGACAGCTTTGGCTCGCTCTACTACGAGCAGATCGGCGACCTGATCAATCGCTACAAGAAAACCGGCAAGACGCTGGGCATCCATGCGCACAACAATCAGCAGCTGGCTTATGCCAACACCATCTACGCGGCAATCAACGGTGTGAAGCTGCTCGATACCACCATGATGGGCATGGGACGCGGTGCGGGTAACTGCGCAACGGAGCTGATGGTCGGCTTCCTGAAGAATCCGAAGTTTAACCTGCGCCCGATTCTCAAGTTCGTGGAGGAAACCATGTTCCCGATGAGCCAGGAGATCGATTGGGGCTACAGCATTCCCTACATGATCACCGGGCACTATAACGAACATCCCCGCTCTGCCATCGCCCTGCGCGACAGCGAGCGCAAGGAGGATTACACCGGCTTCTTCGATGAAATTGCCTCCATGTAGGCGTCTGGCGGATCGGTGCAGAGCGCGCTTCCCGCTTGCGGGGGCGCGCTTTTTTTATGCCATCGGCGGAAGGTCCTTGCGGGTGTAGCCGACCTCGGCGAGTACCTTGTCGGTGGTCTGGAAATGGCACTTGGCGGTTTCGAGCAGGATGCCGGGCCCATTGTAGGCGACAAGCTTTTCGGCCTCGCGGCGCACTTTGTCGGACGCGCCTTTGGGCACTTCAAAGTTGTGGGTTTTGCCCATCTGTTTCAGGGCGTAGACAAAGCCGGCGCGCGCCAGAATTGAAGCGGCAGCGACGGCGGGGTCGGATTCGGCCTTGGTACGCTGGTCGAGCTTGATCTTTTTGCCTTTATCCATGAGGGCGCGTTCGATCTGGTGGGTTGGTCCAAATTTGTCGGACAGTGCGCGCGGACAGTCGGGCACCTTCTCGAGCAGGTTTTCAATGGCGCGCGCATGGCCCCAGGCCAGCATTTTATTCACGTTGCCGATTTTGGAATACATCCGGTTGTAGGAGCGCGGGCCGATCGTGACCATGGCGCAGCGGTCGCCAAGCAGCTTGCGGATGTCGCGCGCGAGGTTGAGCGCGACGTTGTCGGAGGAAATTCTCTTGGAGTCGCGTACGCCCATTTCGCGCAGTTTTTCGACGAGTGTCTCATCGACATAGGCCGAGGCGATGACGAGCGGTCCAAAAAAGTCGCCCTTGCCGCTTTCGTCGATACCCATATGCGGCTTGAAGGCTTCCGGATCGTGAAAATCTTCATAGCCGATCCTGGCTTCTTTGAGGATTTCGGGCTCCAGCGTAAACTCGACCCACTCTTTGGCCGCTTTTCCCTGAACCAGCAGTTTCCCGGAATTGTAGAGGTTTATGCGGCAGTCGGGGATCGATGCCGCGGCCTGAGTGTGGGGCACTTGGGCTGGAACATATTTCAGATCCTTCAGTAGTTTGCGCAGCTTCTGCTGCTCCTGCTCATCTAATTTGAATGTAAAAGAGTTGGTTTTCATGTTGGAATTCGTGTTTGTTTATTCCAGTTAGTTTTAACAGAAGCCTATCGCCTTCAAAAGCGACTTTTGGAATATAGAAGTAATCGCCATGCATAGATGTGTAAAATCTGCTGTTTGTCTGGCTCTCGCAGTCATGTTCGGGAGTGGTGCGGTTTGGGGACAGAGAGCTGGTGCTGTTGATGTAGAGCCTGTCCCGACCCATGCGGATGCGGCGGTTCTTCTTGCCAAGTTTTGGGGGCTGTTTGATCGTTACGTTGAGCAGGACGCTGATCTGAACGAGTGTGTTGCGTTTTTGAATCGGCAAGGAATTTATTTTGGTTTGCTCGAGGTTGCGAGTGGCTCTGAATTTACCAGGGATGATTGTGCTCGCGTGATGGGACAAATTAATCTGCTCTTTCTCGGCGAGGCCGAGTTGGTTCAAGGGCGGGTTGAGTTGCCTGCGGGAGTGGAGTCCTGGAGCGATTATTGCGTGTTGAACGATGTTGCCTTTGAGACAACGTATCAATCAATGTGCAATTTTCTGAAGCGTGCTTCGAGGGTAGAAAAGGAATAGTTTCCCTTGCTTATAAATGCGTCTCCTGATATTTGTTCCATGCGAAACTGAGGGAATTGATAATGAAAAGACATACATTTGTTGCGTTGCTTGTTGCCGGCCTGGCCGTTGGAGGAGCTCGTGGAGCTCAGGATGTTGATCAGCTGGTTGCTGATGCGAACCAGTCGATTATCGTGGCTGAGGCGGCTGTTGAGCAGGCCCGTGCCGCGATTGAAAATGGGAAGCAGTTGGTTGTTCAGATTCCTGCCGATTCCGCATTGAGCGGTGAGGTTACGGAAATGCTGTTGGCTGCCTCGGAAAACTGGGCTGTTGCAGTTTCTGCACTTGAGGGGGCTAAGAAGAGCGCCGCTAAAATTTCCCTCGCACCGAGCAGCGATGTTGCTGCCGACTATAAAGTACTGGCGGAGGCCAGTTCAAAGGTCGCTCTTTCTGGTGCCAACGTAGTGCAGACGGGTCTTGTGTTTGTTGAGGCCGTTGCCAGCGAGAAGAGCGAGGCACTTGGCGTCATTCGCGAGGCTATGCAGGACTCGTTGGCCGCATCTTCGCAGGTTCAGTTCGGTTATGAGCGGGTAAAAGCGCTCATTTTGGAAAAATATTCCAAATAGGGAGTGGGACTATGAGACAGCAGTTTTTGAAATCGATTTGTGTTTTTGCTGTGGCATTCGGTGTTTTTATCACTCCGGTGCACGCTGAAGATTTAGGTGATTTGATGGCCGGAATTGACGCCGCGGTAGGCAGGACCGTGAGCAGTCTGGAGCTGGCTATAGCGGCTCTTGACGGGGACATGGATGCGGTTCGGTCTGGTTTGGGGGACCTCAGTGGCGGCGGCGATGACACCTCAGGCGGCTCCGATAATACTTCCGGTGGCGATGGTGTGACCGGCGGTGATGATAACACTACCGGTGGTGATGACAGTATATTGATTGATCAGCCTTGGTATGGTTCTGGTGGCGATTCTGCTGGGGGATCCGCGGGGGGAGGCGCCGATGGAGGTTCTTCTCATGGTGGTGGTGCTCCCGGCGGGGGGGGGGAAGCGAAAATCCCGCGCACCAATGGGCCCTTTGAG
>CAZABK010000011.1:0-55271 GCA_964483355.1 uncultured Verrucomicrobiota bacterium
GAAAGATCGGGTTGAGGGAATTTTTGGCTTTACTCAGAAGGGCTTAATGGTGGTTTATTTCAGTGGGTTTTTTGACGAAGATGAAGGAGATTGCTCCACCTATTAACATGGAGATTCCAATTCCAATAATACTTGATAGCCAAGTGATGACTCCAATCGCTGGAAGGAATATATTTACGGCGCTCAGAATCCAAACTGCCAAAGCAACGTGTCTAAGGTGACCGAATCGATTTGTTTTTGCCATTGCACCACTGATTGTAAATCCAACTGACATGAATAGAATGTTGGAAATACCTATTGCTCCCATTGGTATTTCGGAACCAGTTGCTCCTGCGGCTACACCAATTACAAAACCACCTAAAAAAGTGAGTATAAAAATTACAATCACATCACGGGTTAGAGCTTTCCATTTGATCATTTATATTCTCCTTGCCATTGGCCAACAGTGGGTTGGGCGGGCGCGGTTCATAACAGGTGTTATGCGGGCGACCGTATAACACCATAGCCGCGGAATTCCGGATAACCCTCTTGGTTTTTGTTAAATCCGGTACGCAACTTTTCTGATTTGTATAATTTTTTGCAGAAAAATCAACGGATAAAATCGTGGCGAGTGAGATGTTTGGCTTTCCGCGCAGCGGTGTAGAACGTGGTTCTTTACGGCGTAAAGACCGCGTTTTCTTCTTTTTGCGCGCCCTCCGCTTTGCGGAGAGGCACGCGCTACACCTGACAATGTTTGTTGGTGAGATGGGTGTGACACGATGGCGCAGGTGTGACACGGGGTGGTGTGCGGGGTGGGACATTTGGCGCACTCGCGATGGCGAGTGCACCGTTTTAAGTTTTTAGGTGGTTAAGTTTTAAGTGCTTTGTTCCTAGTACCTAACACCTAAAGCTTAACACTTAACACTCCGTTGGCACACCTGTTGCTAAAGAGGCGTCCGTCGAAAACGACACACCAATTTAGAAATTAGATAGGAGACATAACTATGAGTACAGCAGGATCAAAAGTATTGGGTATCGACCTCGGTACCACCAACTCGTGTATGGCCGTGATGGAAGGCGGCGAACCGACCGTAATCCCGAACGCGGAAGGCGGACGCACCACGCCGTCGATCGTGGCCTTCACCAAGACCGGCGAGCGTCTGGTCGGCACCGCGGCCAAGCGCCAGGCGGTAACGAATCCGGAGCACACCGTTTTCTCGATCAAGCGTTTCATGGGCCGCAAGTTTGACGAAGTGGAGCATGAAATCCATCTGGTTCCCTACAAGGTGGTAAAAGCAAAGAACGGCGATGCGCACGTTCAGATCGACGACAAGATTTACAGCCCGCCGGAAATCTCGGCAATGATTCTTCAGAAGATGAAGGCCGACGCGGAAGCGTACCTCGGCGAAACCGTCTCGCAGGTGGTCATCACGGTTCCGGCCTATTTTAACGACTCGCAGCGCCAGGCCACCAAGGACGCGGGCAAGATTGCCGGCCTTGAAGTGCTGCGCATCATCAACGAGCCGACCGCGGCGTCGCTGGCTTATGGCCTCGACAAGAAGTCGGAAGAGAAGATTGCGATCTACGACCTCGGCGGCGGTACCTTTGACGTGTCGATCCTCGATATCGGCGACGGCGTTTTTGAAGTGACTGCCACGAGCGGCGACGGCCATCTCGGCGGCGACGACTTTGACCAGAAGCTGATCGACTGGCTCGTGGCCGAGTTCCAGAAGGAGCAGGGCATCGACCTTTCCGCCGACCCGATGGTGCTGCAGCGCCTGAAGGAAGCGGCTGAAAAAGCCAAGTGCGAACTTTCCAGTTCGCAGCAGACCGAAATCAACCTGCCGTTTATCACGGCCGATGCTTCCGGGCCGAAGCACTTGAACGTAACGCTGAGCCGCGCGAAACTCGAAGAGCTCTGCGATGATCTCGTCAGCAAAGCCATTGCTCCGGTTCGCACCTGCCTGGCCGACTCCGGTCTGAGCGCTTCCGAAATTAACGAAGTGATTCTCGTCGGCGGTTCCACCCGTATTCCGAAGGTACAGGATTCCGTGAAGGAAATCTTCAGTCAGGATCCGCACAAGGGCGTGAACCCGGACGAAGTGGTTTCCATCGGCGCCTCGATTCAGGGCGGCGTTCTGAAGGGCGAAGTGAAAGATGTCCTGCTGCTCGACGTCACTCCGCTGACTCTCGGCATTGAAACGCTCGGCGGCGTTATGACTCCGCTCATCGAGCGCAACACCACCATCCCGGCGAAGAAGAACGAAATCTTCTCCACCGCTGCCGACAACCAGCCGGCCGTGGAAATCCACGTACTGCAGGGTGAGCGCAAAATGGCTAACGCCAACAAGACGATCGGCCGCTTTAACCTCGACGGCATTCCGCCGGCGCCGCGCGGTACTCCGCAGATTGAAGTGACTTTCGACATCGACGCCAACGGTATCCTGAAGGTGCTGGCGAAGGATCTCGGAACCGGTAAAGAGCAGCACATCACCATCACCGCCTCGTCCGGCCTGTCCGACGAAGAGATTGACCAGATGGTGAAGGATGCCGAAGCCCACGCGGCCGAAGACGAAAAGCTGAAGGAAAAAGTCGACCTGAAAAACCAGGCGGACTCCACCGTCTTCCAGACCGAAAAATTCCTGAAGGAAAACGAAGACAAGGTTTCGCCGGAGCAGAAGGCCGAAGTTGAAGCCGCGATTGAGCCGGTGAAGAAGGCGCTGGAAGCCGAAGACTATGAAGCGATGAAGACTTCGCTCGATGCCCTCAACGAAAAGATGCAGGCGGCCGCGACGGAAATGTATGCGAACGCGCAGGGCGCACCGGGCGCAGGTCCCGACATGGGCGGCGCTCCGGGTGCGGATGCCGGCGCTTCCGCAGGCGGCGAGAAGCAGGCGTCCGACGTTGAGGAAGCCGACTTCGAAATGATGGACGACGACGAGAAGAATAAATAGTTAATCCCTCGCAGAGGCGCTGAGGGGCAGGAGGTTTTGCTCTGCGTACTCTGCGTACTCTGCGGCTCAGCGAGGAAAAGAATTTTTAGTGGCGGGTGTCCGCCAAAGATCTAAACAAACACAAGGAGAGACAGATCCATGAAGATTAAACCATTGGGTGAGCGCGTACTGGTCGAGCCGATCAAGGAAGAGGAAGCCGTTAAAGGCGGAATCATTATTCCCGACTCGGCAAAGGAAAAGCCGCAGGAAGGCAAAGTGGTTGCCGTCGGTACCGGTAAGGTCGACGAAAACGGCAAGGCCGTTCCGTTCAACGTCAAGAAGGGCGATATTGTGCTGATGCCGAAGTATGGCGGCACCGAAGTCAAGGTTGACGGCAAGGAATACCAGATTATGCGTGAAGACGACATCCTCGCGATCGTTGGCTAACTACAGGAATTGAACCGCGAATAAACACGAGTGCACGCGAATTAGTGTCCATGAGCGTTCATTAGCGGTTATTGAAATCTAAGGAGATTATAGAAATGGCGAAACAGATTATTTTTGATGTAGAAGCGCGCGACGCAATGCTGCGCGGTGTTGAAAAGCTCAGCAACGCAGTAAAGGTTACCCTCGGTCCGAAGGGCCGTAACGTGGTTCTGGATAAGAAATTCGGTTCCCCGGCGGTCACCAAGGACGGTGTTTCCGTGGCGAAGGAAATCGAACTCGAAGACGCGTTCGAAAACATGGGCGCACAGATGGTGAAGGAAGTCGCTTCCAAGACATCCGACATTGCCGGTGACGGTACCACCACCGCAACCGTTCTGGCGGAAGCAATCTACCGCGAAGGCCTGAAGAACGTTACGGCCGGCGCCAACCCGATGAGCCTGAAGCGCGGTATCGATACGGCCGTTGAAGCCATGGTTGCCCAGCTCGGCAAGCTCTCCAAGAAGGTGAAGACCAGCGAAGAAGTGGCCCAGGTCGGCACCATCTCCGCCAACGGCGACACCACCATCGGCAACATCATTGCCGAAGCCATGGAAAAGGTCGGCAAAGACGGCACCATCACCGTTGAAGAAGCCAAGTCCATCGAAACCACCCTCGATGTGGTTGAAGGTATGCAGTTCGACAAGGGTTATCTCTCCCCGTACTTCGTGACCGACGCCAACACCATGGAAGCGGTTCTCGAAGATCCCTACATCCTGCTCTTCGAGAAGAAGATCTCCAACCTGCAGGACATGCTCCCGCTGCTGCAGAACGTGGCCAAGACGGGCAAGCCGTTCATGATCATCGCGGAAGACATCGAAGGCGAAGCGCTCGCGACGCTCGTGGTCAACAAACTGCGCGGCACCCTGAACGTCTGTGCCGTTAAGGCGCCGGGCTTCGGCGACCGCCGTAAAGCGATCCTCGAAGACCTCGCCATCCTGACCGGCGGCAAGTTCATCACCGAAGACCTCGGCATCAAGCTCGAAAACGTCTCCCTCGACGATCTCGGCACCGCCAAGCGCATCACCGTCAGCAAGGATGACACCACGATCGTTGAAGGCGCCGGCAAGAATGCTGCGCTGAAGGCCCGCATTGAGCAGATCCGTCGCCAGATCGAGGAAACCACCTCCGACTACGACAAGGAAAAGCTGCAGGAACGTCTGGCCAAGCTGGCCGGCGGTGTGGCCGTCATCAATGTCGGCGCAGCCACCGAGTCCGAAATGAAAGAGAAGAAGGACCGCGTTGACGACGCCCTGCACGCCACCCGCGCAGCCGTTGAAGAAGGTATTGTTCCGGGCGGCGGCGTGGCTCTGATCCGCGTTCAGAAGGCCCTCGACAAGGTTGAGGCCGAAGGCGACGAAGCCATCGGCGTGAACATTGTCCGCAAGGCCATCGAAGCTCCGCTGCGTCAGCTGGTGGCCAACGCCGGCGAAGAAGGCGCCATCGTGGTGCAGGAAGTCAAGAAGGGCAAACAGGTCTATGGCTACAACGTTGCGACCGGCGAATATGTCGATATGATTGCCGCGGGCATCATCGACCCGGCCAAGGTAACCCGTTCCGCACTGCAGAACGCGGCTTCCATCTCCGGCCTTCTGCTCACCACCGAGTGCATGGTCACCGATCTTCCGGAAAAGGAAGCTCCGGCGGCAATGCCTGACATGGGCGGTATGGGTGGCATGGGCGGCATGATGTAATACTGCCTAGGAGTGCGCTGGATTTCCAGTGCACTCCGAATGTCGTAATCCGCCCCTTTTCGGGGCGGATTTTTGTCGTAAATGGCATTTGACGCCCCGAGGCGGAGTGTTATACTGCGCGCCACTTTTTTACGTTTACTGAGATTCTTTACAACCGGAATAAAGCAAGGCACTTGCGCGGAGAGCTAACCTATGAACTTTGATTATCTGAACGTGGCGGAAGAGAAGATTACCAACACCCCGATGCTGGTAAACCTGATTTCCTACCGTACCCGCCAGCTCAACAGCGGTGCGCGGCCGATGGTTAAGAAAGACCATCCGGAAATGGACAACCACGACATCGTGCTGAAAGAAATTGCCGAAGGTCTGCTGACTGCCGAAATGGCATTCTCGCAGGAAGAAGCCGAAATCCCCGGTCTCGATTTCGACGCTTCGATTCTTCTGTAAGAGAAGGCACAATTTGTTTTGCGCAAACCCAAAGCCCTTCGGGGATTTGGGTTTTGTGTTTTTCAACCCTTGGGGGATTTTACTATACATACCTCGCTCACTGACAGCTCTCGCCGAGGCGCAGAGTGCGCCGAGGGGGAAAATAATTCTTATCTCAGCGGTCTCTGCGCCTCTGCGAGGAATTGAACCATTTCCTTAGGTGAAAAATAAATGGCTGGAAAAAATAAAAAGAAGAAAAACGATCCCGGTGCGGGGGTGCTGGCCACCAACCGCAAGGCGCTGCGCGACTATGAGATTCTCGAAAAGATCGAAGCGGGGATTGTGCTGACCGGCACCGAGGTGAAATCGGTCAAGCAGGGGCATGCCAGCATTCAGGAAGGCTATGTCCACATCGACGACAACATGGAGGCGTGGCTCGTCGGCAGCACCATCCAGCCCTATGACCACGGCAACATTTTCAACCATAACCAGACCCGCGAACGCAAGCTGCTGCTGCACCGCAAGGAGATCGAACGCCTCTACGGCAAGATTCGCGAAAAGGGGCTGACGATTGTTCCGCTGAAAGTCTATCTCGTGCGCGGCAAGGTGAAGGTCCGGATCGGCCTCGGCCGCGGTAAAAACGTGGTCGATAAGCGTGACACGATCAAGAAGCGCGAATCCGATCGCGATGCCCGCCGCGCCATGCGCAACCACAACCAGCGCTAGACATTTGCCGCGGCGAACGCCCGTTCCAGTCTCGCAATCAATTCCTCAACGGGTTCAATGCCTGCCGAGATGCGGATCAGCCAGCGGGAGGCGCCGGCGGCTTCGGCCCACTCCAGTTCGTGGTAGTGCGCGATCAGCGTGAAAGGGCAGCAAAGGCTGAAGCTGGTTCCGAGGTTGGGTCCCTTGGTGATTTCCAGCGCGTCGTAGAACGCTTCGGTCACTTCCGCCGGATTTTTCAGCACGAAGGAAAAGAGGCCGCCATAACCGCCATTTGGACGCCGGACACGATCATACATCTCCTTGTCGGTGAGGGCTGGATAGTAGACCGACTCAACGGCTGGGTGCTGCTGGAGGAATTCACAGACCGCAAGCGCGATTTGGTTAATCTGCTCAACGCGTGCGCGACAGCATCGGGAGTCCTTCTCCAGCTGAATGAGGTCCGTGGGGTGAAAGGCTTCGGGTTCATGGACCGTTGTCAGCACTTCTTTGAACTGACCTGCGAACGGGGCCTCCGGATTAACGATTAAGGCGCCGCCCATAACATCGCTGGTGCCGGAGAAAAACTTGGTGAGGCTGATGACGGAGACGTCGGAGTAGGGCAGGGTATTCTGATTGATGCATGCGCCGAGTGTCTCGTCGATGATGATGGGGAACCGATGTTGGTTCGCCAGGTCGCGCAGCCTGAGCAGATCCACGCAGGTGAGCAGCGGATTGGTTGGGAATTCACAGAACAGTCCGCTGATTTTGGTGGAGGCTAAGTCATCTTCAAGCCGTTTGAGATCGGCTTCGTCGCCGCGGGAATAAAAGAGTGCTGGTTGGCTTCCGAGTTTGTTCTGGAGCTTCAGCGTGTCCCCGTAGGGGAAGGCAAACTGCGCGGTCGGTCGGTTTTGTCCGATTTTCCGGGTGGCGATAAATGCCGCATTAATGGCCGCCATGCCGGACGGGAAGAGATAAATGCTTTCAGCGGAAGCGCCGGTAAATTCTGCCAGCCGATCAATGATGGCGTGCCGCGCTTCCGATGCGTCGGGACGCGGGGTTTCATTCAGCAGGGCTTCGGCGCAACGCGATGAAATACCTTCACCCGTATGCTGCCAGTAATCCTTGGCATCGTCGGCACGCTCAACCGGGAAGCTGATCAGTACGCAAGAGGTCCCCTTAATTTCTCGCAGTGTAATTTTACCACCCGCTGCGCTAGGGGTGATTGGGAGCAAGTGATCCAATCTAGAGTTCTCAGAGGGGATGTCTCTGTGTTCCTCTGTGCTCTCTGTGATGAAGTTTCTTGTTAAGTAGGCTTTGCAGCGTTCCGCGCCCCGGCGGGTGGTATAGATTTGAACCTCTTCGTCGGCGGCCGTTTTAAATTTTTCGAAGGCCTGCGCCACGAGCGGGTGGTAGAAAAAGCGCGGGTAGCCGAGCTGCAGCTGTTCCATCGTGGCCGGATCGTTTTCTTCGTAGCCGACCACATCGCGCCAGCGGGGCAGGCACATGGATATCGCGTGCGTCGTATTGGGGATCGGTTTTCCCAGATCTTCGGCGCGGCAGAGCGGATGGTTGCGTAGGGTTTCCTGCGGCATGGCTCTTACAGATTGTTCAACGACGTCTGGAGGTCTTCAATCAGGTCGTCGGAGTCTTCGATGCCGACGGAGAAGCGCACGAGCCCGTCGGTGATGCCGACGGCTTCGC
This sequence comes from uncultured Verrucomicrobiota bacterium, assembly GCA_964483355.1. Classification (GTDB taxonomy): domain Bacteria; phylum Verrucomicrobiota; class Kiritimatiellia; order Kiritimatiellales; family Pontiellaceae; genus Pontiella. Next base: position 7,922 of record CAZABK010000011.1, read on the forward strand.
GCTCGGCCTTCGGAATCGAGGCGTGGGTCATCGACGCCGGATGGCAGATGAGCGACTCGATGCCGCCGAGGCTTTCTGCCAGCGAGAAGAGCTTGAGGCTGGAAATCAGTTTAACGACCTTGTCGAAGGGGAGATTAAAAAGGGCCGTAGCGATTCCGCTGCCGCCGCGCATCTGTTTTTGGGCCAGCTCATATTGCGGGTGCGAGGGCAGGAACGGATAGCGCACGGTTTCGGTGCAGTCGAGTCCTTCGAGAAATTCGGAAATCTTCAGCGCATTTTTAAAATGCTTTTCCATGCGCACGCCCAGCGTTTTCACGCCGCGCGAGATGAGCCAGCAGTCGAACGGCGACGGGTTCAGGCCGATCGCCTTTTGGGCGAAGATCATGTGTTCGTTCCACTCGGCGGAGTTGGTGCAGACCACGCCGCCGAGGCAGTCGGAGTGACCATTGATATATTTGGTCGTGCTCGACAGACTGAGGTCGGCGCCGAGCGCGAGCGGATTCTGGAAATAGGGCGAAGCAAAGGTGTTGTCGACCAGCAGTGCCGTGCCGGCATTGTGGGCGGCCTTCGCCACGGCTTCGATATCGACGATCTTCAGCAGGGGATTGGTCGGGGACTCGATCCAGACCAGGGCCGGTTTCTGCTTTTCAATTTCGCCATAGTTGGCCGGGTCGGAAAGATCGACATAGCTGATGGTGACGCCGAATTTTTTGAAGACCTTGTCATAGATGCGGTAGGTGCAGCCGTAAATATTTTCCTCGGCCACGACATGATCACCCGACTTGAGTGTGGAGATCACCGCTGTCACGGCGGCCATCCCGCTACTGAATACGGTGGCATATTTCGCCTGCTCCAGATGCGCGAGCGTTTTGCCGAGCCGGTCGAAGCCGGGATTGCCCGAGCGGGTATAGTCGTAGCCGCGCGTTTCGCCGGGCTCGAGCTGGGCGAAGGTGGAGGTGAGGTAGACCGGCGGAATCACCGCGCCGGTTTCCTGGTCCGGCTCCTGTCCGATATGAATGGCTGCTGTATCAAATTTCATTTCGTAATCCGTAATGGCCTCAATTGGAGGGTTCCGAAATTGCGTCTCAAGGCGCAATTATGTCGGACCCGGCGGCGAAGCGTCGCTTTCCATTAATTATTTACATTTCCGATCATGTTTTCCGGGAATTTGCACCAAAGGTAACGCGTTGGGCGGGAAACGTCAAATCCGGCTAGCGTTCGAAGTAGGTGTAGCCGCGGATGCCGTTTTCGTAGGCTTCCATGATGCGGCGGCGGTCCTTGGCGCTGATCGCTTCGGCATGGACGGCTTCTTCGGCCTGCTTGCGGATGCGGCGGATGATGCGCTTGGGGTCATATTCCACATAGCTGAGCACATCGGCGACGGAGTCGCCTTCCAGCTCGCGGGTATATTTCAGTTTGCCGTCTTTGCTCACCTCAACCGTTGCGACGTTGGTGTCGCCGAGCAGATTGTGGAGGTCGCCGAGCGTTTCCTGGTAGGCGCCGACGAGAAAGACGCCGAGATAATATTCGTCGTCGGTCAGGTTGTGCAGCGGCAGCGTGTCGCGCGTGGTATGCTGACCGACAAAGTGGTCGATCATGCCGTCGCAGTCGCAGGTGATGTCGGAGAGGACCACTTCGCGCGTCGGTTTTTCGTTGAGCCGGTGGATCGGCATGATCGGGAAAAGCTGGTCGATGGCCCAGACGTCGGGCAGCGACTGGAAGAGGCTGAAGTTGCCGTAGTAGATGTCGGCCAGCATGGAGTCGAGGTTTTGCAGCTCCTCGGGAACAAACTCCATCTCCTTGGTCAGCTTTGCGATGCGGGTGACGATGTGCCAGAAAATTTCGCCGGCGAGCGCGCGTTCGCGCAGGGTCATGGTGCCGCGCTTGAAGCGTTGGTGGATTTCGTCGCGGTAGTAGAAGGCGTCGTGGTAGCACTCCTGCGCATTTTTTGCTTCGAGCACGTTCACGACGGCCATGAGGTTTTGGAGCAGCTCGTGCGCGTCGTTGTCGAGCTGCCGGGGCAGGTCGTTGATTTCGAAGCGGCTCTGGTCGAGAATATTAAAGAGCAGTACGGAATAGTAGGCGACGGTGGCGCGGCCGGATTCGGTGATAATGTTGGGGTGCGGAATCTGCGCTTCATCGAGCGTGCTGACCATGTTTTCAATCAGCGCCGCGCAATATTCGTTGAGGCCATAGTTGCGGCTGGTGGCGGTATCGGCGTGCGAGCCGTCATAGTCGACCGCCAGGCCGCCGCCCAGATCGAGAATCCCCATGGGTGCGCCTTCGTTGACGAGGCCGGTGTAGACGCGGCAGGCCTCGACGACGGCTTCGCGAATGTCGCGGATGTTGGGAATCTGCGAGCCGACGTGGTAGTGCAGCAGCTGGAGGCAGTCGAGCATTTCCACCTCTTTTAGGCGGTCAACCAGATCGCACACCTGCGATGGGTTGAGGCCGAAAACACTGCGCTCGCCGCCGGAATGGTTCCAGTGGCCGCTGGCCTGCGTGGAGAGCTTGAGGCGCACGCCGATGATCGGGCGGATGTCGAGCGCCCGGGATCGCTCCACAATCAGCTCCAGCTCGGACGGGCTTTCGACCACGAAGACGCACTGGATGCCCATCTTGCGGGCGAGCAGGCCGAGGTCGACAAATTCGGTATCCTTGTAGCCGTTGCAGATCAGGTAGGCGTCCGGACTTTTCATATAGGAGACCGCGGCGATGAGCTCGGCTTTGCTGCCGGCTTCGAAGCCGTGGTTGTAGCGCGCGCCGAACTCGGCGATTTCGTCGAGCACCTGCTGCTGCTGGTTGACCTTGATGGGGTAGACGCCGCGGTATTGGCCTCGGTAGTTGAACTCTTTGATGGCGCGCCCGAAGCCTTCGTGCAGCTGTTTGATGCGCGAGTCGAGGATGTCGGAAAAGCGCAGCAGCACCGGCATGTCGAGTCCGCGATCAATCAGCCCGTCGACAATCCGGCGCAGGCTGACGTCGGTGCCGTTGCCGTGCGGATGAACGATCACCTCGCCGGAATCGGCGACGCTGAAATAGCCCGCGCCCCAGTTGTTGATGCCGTAGGTTTCCGCCGACTGTTCAACCGACCACTCTGTACCATTGTTTTTCAAGAGCGTCGGTATAGGGACGGCGCCCCCTTTTTTAAAGCCAAAATTTGCGCAAACCGTCATTTTCTGGAGCGGGGAATATTGCGGGAAAAAGGATTTGCAACCCATAGGGGCAAGTGCAATCTTTAGCATCACTTTGAAGCGGTGTTGCGATGGTCGCGATGCTGGATTTTTACAGGAAGCCGATTAACAGGAGGTATGCTTCAGATGAAAAAAATGATGACAATTGGTTTGGCGGCCGTTTTTGCTGCCGGTTTCGCAAGTGCCCAGGAAGATGTTGTCATGGTTGGACAGCCCGTTTCCGGCGGAGCCACGATCTCTGCTGAAGCAGCTCTGCTGTCGTCCTATGTCTGGCGCGGCCAGGTAATCAATAACGACGCCGTAATCCAGCCGCAGGTCACGGTTGCGCAGGGCGACTTCAGCCTGAATGTTTGGGGCAACCACGACCTCGTCGAAGGCACGGCCGGCAAAACCGGTGAATTTACCGAAATCGACCTGACGCTGGCCTACTCCCTGCCGGTTGAAATCAACGAAATGACCTTCGATGTCGGTCTGATCAACTATAATTTCCCGAATACCACAGATAGCGATACCGGCAATGCCGTCGAGTCCACCACCGAAATCTTTGTTGCGGCAACCTTCCAGAGCTTCAAGGATTGGTTCATCCCGTCCATCACGCTCTTCGGCGATATCGATGAAGTCCGCGGCACCTATGTTCTGTTCGACGTGGTTGCCCCGTATCAGGTCAGCGAATATTTCGCGATTGAAGGCGGCCTCTCGGCCGGCTACGGCAACACCTCCTACAATACCTCCTACTGGGCAGATGAGGCGGATGCCGGTTTCAACGACTACAACATCTACGCGAATGCGGCCTATGAAATTGCGGACAATGTAACCATCTCTGCAAACATGACCTACACAATGCTTGAAGGCGGAGTGATTCGTGATTCGGCGGACAGCTATGAGAACGATAAAAAGTTCTGGGGCGGTGTCAGCGTGGCATACGACTTCTAATCGAAGCCCGCAACCGCAAGCAAACGCCCCGCACTCCGGGGCGTTTTTTTTGGTTTGGTCGGAACCGCCCGAACCGCTAGACTCTTGCAAATTTTAATCAACCCAAGGTGGCACCCATGAACGAACTGCTGAACCTGCTGAAACAGAACGCGCTCGAATCGCCGGAAAACCTCGCCAAGATGCTCGGCACCTCCGCCGACGACGTGAAAAAACAGATTGCGGAATATGAAAAGGAAGGCGTTATCCGCGCCTACCAAGCCGTCGTCAACGAAGAGCGGCTCGACGCCTCGCTCGTCACCACCGTTATCGAAGTCAAGGTCACGCCCGAAAGCGAAGGCGGGTTCGACCGGATTGCCGATCGCATCAGCCGCTTCCCGGAGGTGGAGTCGGTCTACCTCATGTCCGGCGGATTCGACCTGCTGCTCTTTATCAAGGGCCGTACCATGCACGAGGCCGCCGGCTTTGTCAGCGAAAAGCTGGCCACCATGCCCGGCGTCACTTCGACGTCCACGCACTTCATGATGAAAACCTACAAGCAAAACGGCATTGTCATGCACACGGGGGAGGACGATGAACGACTCAAAGTCTCTCCATAGCAAGATTGCCAAAACCATCCGCGAAATTCCCCGCTCCGGCATCCGCGACTTTTTCGACATCGTCAGTTCGCGCGAGGATGTGATTTCGCTCGGTATCGGCGAACCCGATTTTGTAACGCCGTGGCACATTCGCGAGGCCGCCGCGCTGGCGCTTGATCGCGGTATGACGAGCTATACCTCCAACATGGGGCTGCTGTCGCTGCGCCGCGGCATTTCGCAATATGTTGAAAAGAAGACCGGCATCGGCTATAACCCCGAAGATGAAGTGCTCGTTACCGTCGGCGTTTCCGAAGGGCTCGACCTCGCCGTGCGTGCGCTGATCGAGCCGGGCGACGAAGTGCTCTACCACGAGCCGAGCTATGTCTCCTACAACCCGCTCATCCAGTTTGCCGGCGGCATCCCCGTCGCAATCCAGACCCAAAAGGAAAACGGCTTCCGCCTGACGCGTGCCGAGCTCGAAGAAAACGTCACCGACAAAACCAAGGTGCTGCTACTCAACTATCCCAACAACCCGACCGGCGCCGCGCTGTCGAAAAAGGATGTCGAGGAGATTGCCGCCTTTGCCATCGAGCATGACCTGATTGTGCTCACTGACGAAATTTATGACGAGCTCACCTACGACCGCGAGCACTACAGCATTATTTCCGTGCCCGGCATGAAGGAGCGCACCATCTATCTGCACGGCTTTTCCAAGGCCTGGGCCATGACCGGCTTCCGCATGGGCTTCACCTGCGCGCCGCCCGAGCTGACCGACGCCATGATGAAGATTCATCAATACACCATGCTGTGCGCGCCGATCCTCAGTCAGGAGGCTTCCGTCGAAGCGCTGAAAAATGCCGAAGCCGACATTGCTTACATGAAGGCCGAATATAAAAAGCGCCGCAACTATATCCACGCTTCCTTCGAAGAGCTGGGCATTCCGTGCATCTATCCCGACGGCGCGTTCTACGCCTTTGCCGACGTTTCCCGATTTGGCATGAGCTCGCAGGAGTTTGCCATCAAGCTGCTCGACGAGCAAAACGTGGCCTGCGTACCCGGCACTGCCTTCGGCGCTTGCGGCGAAGGCTTCATCCGTTGCTCCTACGCCACCTCGCTCGACGAGATCAAAGAGGCCATGGTCCGCATCGCCCGCTTCATCGAAAAGCTCTAACGGCACAAAGGAATTGCACGAATGAAGGGAAAGCAACGAATCCATGCCTCGGAATATTCGTTGCTGCTGATCTGTGATGTCTGATCTGATTGTTTTTCCGACCGAGCTGGCGCTGCGCCGGTTTCAGCAGGAGCAGGCGCTGAAGCATGGCTGGGTCGATGCGTCGGGCCACACCACCTTTGCGCGGCTGCGCAAGCTCTGTCTGCCGCACGCCAGGCTGAAAGGCCGCCGGCTGGGCGGTGCGGCGGAACTGCTCAACCTGCGGCATGCGGCCGAGGTGGCGGGCGGTCACTTTGAGGGCGAAGTGGCGCTGGGCCGGCTTTCCAGAAATGCGCTCGGCGATGTGCTGAAGCAACTGTTGGTCGAGCTGGCCGCGCTTCCGGAAGAGTTCCCGCGGATTATCGAATGGCTGCTCGGGCATCCGAACGGCGGCAAGCTGCAGCAGCTCGGTACGCTGGCGAGCATCTGGCGCGCGCAGATGAAGCAGGACGGTTTTGCCGATCGGCTGGATGTCAATATCGCGATTCTGAGGTTGCTCAAAGGCCGTCGCGACAAATGGCCGCCGCTGTTGCGCGACTGCAAACAGATCACTTTTCGCTCCGTGCGCTGGTTTAATCCGTTCGAAGAGCAGTGCGTCGCCGCACTCAATCACAAGCTGAAAGTGCGGGTGGAGTCGGCGCTGCCGCCCGCGCATGCCGCTGACTCGGCCGACCGGTTGGACCAGCAGATCCGCTCCGAAATCATGGCGGAGCCGTGGGCGGTCTGGGCCGAGGATCTGGGCGACGCGCTGGCGGTTGATGATTCCGACGTGTTGCAGCTCGCCGCCGCAGAGCGAATCCATTTTTCGCGCTCGGCCGGCACCTATGGCGAGATCGAGGATCTGGCGCGGCGTATCTGCTGGAACCTGGAGCAGGGCATGGCACCGAACCGGATGGCGCTGGTGGTTCCGAATATCGGAACGGTGCAGGATATTGTGCCGCACGTTTTCAGCCGCTTCAAAATTCCCTACTTTTTCCGCCGCGGTCGTCCGGTTTTATCATCGCCCTGCGTGAAGGCCTTTGTGGCGTGGCTCGCATTTCCGCTGCGGCCCGAGCGCGATGCGATGATCGATCTGCTCCGCAATCCGGCCATCCGGTTCGAAAACCGGCAGGCGGAGATTGAACGGCTGCTGCAACAGCCGCCGCGCATCGAAGCCCAGGCCTCGCCGCTCTCCGGCCTGGATGCGCTGGACATTTTGACGGAACGCATCATCGAGCCGGAGGATCATTTTAACGCCGAGGCGCGGAAGGCGGTGGCGGCGGCGCTCGAAGGATTTGGCGAACAGCCGATGCCGCTGCGCGATCTGGTTGATCTGCTTGAAGAGCTGCTTCAGGATGCCACCATCCGGCCGCGCGACAGCCACGAACAGGGCGTCTGGATTTTGAATCCGCACGATGCCGTCGGCCTCGATTTTGACCTCGTGCTTTTGGCCGGACTCAACGAAGGCGAGTTTCCGGCAATACCGCAGCAGGACGCCTTGCTGAGTGACTGGGAGCGTGAGCGACTCCACGCGCACCTCGAAGAGCAGGGCCGGCGTCTGCCGAAGATGGCGCTGTCCAAGGCGGATGTGCAGTTTGAACAGCAGTCGGTTCTGTTCCTTTCAGCGCTCGGCATGGCGCGCGAGCAGCTCGTCTTTTCCTATCAGTCCGTCGATCAGGAGGGCAACGAAAAGGGCGAGGGCGAATATTATCGCAAGCTCCGTAATCTCGTTGACGCCGCCGTCAGTCCTTACGATCGCTGGCGCATGGAGCGGGCTGAAGGATTGATCCCGGGCTTGGGCGAGTCGTTTCTGCCGATCGTTCCGCTGCCGCTGTGCCGTGCGAAGGATGAAGCATTGCAGGCGGCGGTTCGGCAAGGCAGGCCAGCGGCCTGCGATACAACAACTGTACCGCAGGCCGCAGGCCTGCTCCCCGCAAAGCATGTGGTTTCTATGCTCAATATCGAGGCGGAGCGCGATGCCTATTTGGAGACCCCGCTTGATGAGCGCGAGCCATCAAAATATTGCGGCCACCTCGGAGCGCTTAAGGAAAAGGTCGCGGATTGGTTTGATAAAAGAGGAGAGCTGGGTCCAACGGCGCTGGAGGCGCTGGCGCAGAACCGCTATGTGTTTCTGGTTGAAAAAGTGTTCGGTGTGCGCGATCCGCGCGTGGCCGACGATACGCCCGATCCGATGGAGCGCGGCGGTCTGATCCATTCCATCCTGCAGGAAATTTATACGGCGATTGCGCTCGGCAAATCCGGCGTCGAGGCGCCGCGTTATTGGGCGGTCAAGACGGCGACGGGCTGGATGAAGCGCACCGAGGGCGGCGTCGGTGCTGTTCCGCTGGCGGTGCCGGTTCCGGAGCATGTCGCCTTTGCGCAAAAGGTTGCGGAGCGCGAGCTGAATCGTGCGGCGCTGGGGCATCCCGGCGTATGGGCGGCCGAGCGCAAAAAGATTCTGGAAATGGTACTCAATTTTGTGCGGCACGATGTGGAAACCTGCGTGGCGGAAAATCGATTCCCGGCACTGTTTGAGCAGAAGTTTGGCGGCGATACCGCGGTCGACCTCGGAGAGGTAAAGCTGAAGGGCGTGATTGACCGCATCGATCTGCTCTTTGCCGACACGGGCGAACTGAAAAAGGTGCGCGTGCTCGACTATAAAGGGTCGAGCCGTTCGCGCAGCCGCAACGAGGATTATCTCGACGAAATCCGCCGCAACCTCGATTGCCAGCTTCCGGTCTATGCCTTTGCCGCGCAGCAGTTCTTTTTCGGCGCATTCAATACGCCGGAGTCCAACGCCAAAACCGAGGCGGGTTATCTCTTTTATGAACGTGAGCTGAAACAGGTTGGTTTGAAGCTGAAAAAGAGTCTGGTTGCGTTGGGCGAGCCGTCGCTGACGGACGCGTTTCTGTACACGCTGTATGAAAATATCCGCCGTCTGAAGGCTGGCGATTTTGCGGTCGATCCCCTGATTGCCTCCTACACGGATTACCAGTCTTTATGCCGTTCCGAGGCGGTGGCAATAGAGGATCTGGACTAAAGGCCGTTAAGGAGTGCCGCTTGTTTGGAAGATAATGCGGCGCAGCTCGCGGGCGCCTTTTACGAGCGGCAGATGGCCGGTACGGGGCAGTTCGTGGATCGGGGCGTCGGGCCACTGCTGCCGGATGAGCCGCGCTGACTTTTTGACGGCGCCGAATGTTTTTTCCCCGAGGACGATTTCCACGTCGACGTCAAACGCGGAAAAGATCTTGCTGCCGTCCAGGTTGGCGAAGAGCCGCAGGTAGTTTTGGATTAACGCGTGATCGGCCCCGGCGAAGGCTGCGGTAAAATCTGCCTCGGAGGTCTGCGTGGTGGATAGGATCCGGTCGATGATCCTGCGCCCGGTCGGATTCATGAACGTCGCGGCGTAGGCACGCCGGCCAAATTCGCCGAGGGTGAAGATGCGAAAATACCAAGGCAGAAAGGCGAAGGGATCAATCATGATAATGCGGGAAATGGCTCCGGGGCAGGTGCGCGCCAGTTCCGTGCCGAACACCACGCCGCTGCAGAAGCCGACGAGCGTGATGTTGGAATAGCTTTCGAACAGCTCCCGCAGGTGGCTGCTCATGTGTTTGATGAGGGCTGGATAGTCCCAGTCGTCCGGGGGCGCGGAGGCTCCATAGCCGGGAAGGTCCAGGCTGATCCAGGTGGCATTTTCCGGAAGCCGGGCGGCGATGGCGGAAAATTCGCGGTGATCGCCCGCCCAACCGTGAAAGGCGAGGTATAGCTGCTTGCCGGTGCCGTAGGTTTTACGAAACATGGGAGCAGATTCTTTCCGCGGTCATCTTACCGCCCAGGATAACCATCGGCATGCCGGTGCCGGGGGTGGTGCTGGCGCCGACATAATAGAGGCCCTCGATCTGTGGGTCATGGTTTGGAGATCGGAAGGGGCCGACTTCGAACAGGCGATGCGATGCTCCGAACGCGGAGCCGTCATAAAGGCCGAAACGGTTGCGCCACTCAACCGGCGACCATACTTGCTCAACCTCGAGGTCTTCTTCCTGCAGCGCGATGCTATGCTGCCGCAGGCGCGCAAAAATCCGTTGTTTAATCTGGGCCACGGCGGCGGGCCAGTCCCGCTTCGCTTTCGAAAGGCACGGAACCGGGGCTAGGACAAAGGCGCTGGTTCGGCCGGCCGGCGCCATGGAGGGTTCGGTTTCGGAGGCGAGGCAGATGTAGAAGGGCAGTTCGTCGGGGATGGTTTGGGCATTCAGCAGCTGCCGGAAGCTGGTGCGGCTGTCGTCCGGCAAAAAAATTGAATGGTGGGGCAGGCCCGTCTCCCGGTGCCGAATGCCCCAGTAGAGCGTCACCACGCCACATGTCATTCGCGGGATCCGCGGCTTGCGGTAGGCCGGGGCGTTGATCAGTCCGCGCTGCGTCTGCGGCACATCCACGTTCGAGACCACAATCCGGCTGTCGAGCCGGCTGCCGTCGGTCAGTTTTATTCCGGTCGTTTTGCGCCCGGCCGTGATGATGCCTTCGACCTCGGCAGCGGTCCGGATGGTCACGCCGGTATCCCGCGCCAGTTTTTCGATGGCCTCGACCATGCCGAAGATGCCGCCCTTGGGGAGCCAAAGCCCGTAGGCCAGTTCGCCGTAGGGCAGGATCGAGAACAGGCCCGGCAGCGCCCAGGGGGAGCCGCCGAGATACATGGCGTAGGAGCCGAAGGCCTCGCGCAGATAGGGGCTTTTGAAAAAATGGGCCAGCTCGGCGTGCAGCGAGTGCCATACGCCCGTTTTGAGCATCTCGCGGGGCGTCAGGCGGAGCAACCATTTCAGCGGATTGTCCTCGTTGGTCAGGACCAGTTTGTCGAACGAAAAGCGATATTTGCATTCGGCGTCGCGGAGGAAGGCAAAAAGCCTGGCGCTCACGCCCGGCTCGATCTTTTCGCATTCTTCGACGAGCCGGGTGATCTGCGAGGAGAGGGTGAAGGTGGTCTGGTCCGGCCAGTGAAAGGTAATCGAAGGATCGACCGGCAGCAGTTCGACATAGTCCTCCATTCTTTTGCCCGCCGCTTCGAAGAGCTTCTGGAATACCCAGGGATAGTTCAGTAGCGAGGGGCCGGTGTCGAAGCGGAATCCTCCGGCTTCAATGCGGCCGGCGCGCCCGCCGACGGTTTTGTTTTTTTCCAGCACGGTGACCTTGAAGTCTTTGAGCTGGAGGTGAATGGCCGCGCTCAGCCCGCCGAGACCCCCGCCGATTACCAGTGCTTTGCGCTCTTGGACCCGGGTATCCATGATGTTCCGCTCAAGGTTGCAGATAGGCCAGCGGGATCCGCCAGAATTTGCTGGAGGGCAGTGGTTTGAGTTTTTCCAGTATGGGCACGCTTTCGCGGTGGTGTATGCCGAGATCGCTTTCGGCAATGCGGGTGTTGAGCATGCGGTAGACATCGATGCAGGCCTTGATGGCGATACGGCTGTCCGGGTGGAAGGCATCCAGGGTTTGGAAGGATGCGGCATAATATTGGTCGGCCAGCCTCGTCATTTCCCGGACCACCGGGCGCAGCTGGTTCTGCTGCACCGGGTCCGCCGGGTTGAAGGCACTAATGCCGTTGGCCTTGAGCAGTTCGGCGGGCAGGTAGACCCGGCCGCGGCGGGCGTCGTCCTGAATATCCCGCAGGAAATTGGTGAGCTGCAGGCCGATGCCCAGGTTCCGGGCGCTTTGCATGGCCTCTTCAAAAGCATCGTCCGACGATGCGCCATAAACGTGGGTCAGGAAATAGCCCACCACAATTGCGCTGCCATAAATATAATTGTCGATCAGGTCGTCGAGGGTGTCGAACGGTCGGGGGGCAATATCAAGCTGCATGGCATCCAGGAACGACTCATAGTATGACTCGGGAATGTCGTGCCGTCGGACAAGATCGACGAACGCGGCGACGAAGGGTGGCGATTGCTTTTCCACCGCGCGGCAGATCGAGCCGGTTTTCAATGCATCCCGGTACGCTTTTCTCCAGTGGGTTAACAGGGCGAGCTTTTGCGTGTCGGGAATATCGAAGGTGTCGACGACTTCGTCCGGGTAGCGTACTGCGGCATAGATGAGTTCCACATCGTTGCGTTTTGCCTTGGGCAGAAAACGGCTGACGATGAAAAAGCCGGTGGTGTAGTTTCGCATGACACGGCGGGCGTGCCGCGTGATTCGTCGTTGCGCTTCGGTGTCGCAGCTGCAGCTGCAAAGGTTTGAGTTTACCGTGCTTTCAAGCTGCTGCCATTCTGCCAGAGACCATTCATGACCGGCCATGGAAACTCCTGTCTGCCCATATGCGGCTTGCAAATGATGTTAGTTTGCTTACGATACCTCTTGCTGTTTTTAAACAAAAGCAAAACCTTTTCAAAGATGAGTCGGGCGAATCTTTTTTTTCTTGTGTCAGCAAGCCTCGTCTGCGCCGCGGCAGACGGCGCGCCGGAGTCGCCGTCCTCGACGCATGGCCTCAAGATCGGCAGTTTTATGCTGAAGGATCAGCGCGGCCGGCGGCATGAACAGACCTTTCCCAAGAAGCGAGTGAGCATTTATGCGCTGGCCGACCGGAAGGGATCCGACCAGCTCGAGGACTGGATCACCCCCCTCTACAAGCAGTATGAAGACCGGGTGGATCTCTGCGGCGTGGCCAATCTGAAGGGAGTGCCGAAGTTTATGCGACCGATGATTCGTGGCATGTTCCGCAAAGGGGTTGATTATCCGGTGATGATGGACTGGAGCGGCGAAACCTGCGAGGCCTTCGGCTATCGCGCGAACGCCGCCGATATATTTGTCGTTGCCCCCAATGGTGTGCTGATTCACCGGGTTTCAGGCGGGGTCACCGAGGAAAAGCTCAAAGGCTGCTTTCAGGTTATTGATGGCCAGCTGAAGAAGGCGGCTGAGGGCGAGGCGGGGGCCGGCGCTGCAAAAGCAGATGGCCAACCGTCAGAAAAGCCCCCGCCAGCACGGGAATCCACATCCGGTGCCCCAGCGCCAGAATCGTGAAAAAGAGCACCGTGCTGATGCCGACCCGCGATACCGCCGCTCTTTTCTGCGGCGGAATGGGATAGAGCATGAGCAGGGCAAAGGCGCTGATCCACCAGCCCGGAAAGTTGCTCCACGGGACGCCGTAATAGCCATGTGCCTGATCCCAGCGCCAATAGCCCAGCGGGCCCGCCGCGAGGGGATCGATGACCAGATCGATCAGCACCATCCACGTGGCGCCCAGCGCGGCAGCGAGCCAACGCCCCAGTGGCAGGGCGCGGAGCAGGTGGCGGCTATAGGCCAGCAGAATCAGCCAGGCGGCGCCCATCACAACGGGGGTGCCGAAGACGAGCGGATAGAGCACCTCTGTATAGGCATAGCTGCCGAACGGGAACCCGGTGTGAACGCCGACGGCTTCAATCCCCAAACCGCCCAGTGCGCATCCGGCGAGAATGATCCGCTCCGTTGGCGCCACCGCCAGCAGCACCAGCAGGGCCGCCAGCCAGAGGAAGGCCGGCGCGGTCCAGCTGACATGATCGGGCGGTGCGCCCCAGAGGACATAGCTGACCACCCCGCCCGCCCACAGCATGCCGTAGAAGAGGGCGGGGATGCGTTGAATCCATTTCAGAAGCTCAGCGTTCATATTTTTCAATCAGGTTGGCGGTGATTCGGGCCGACATGAGTACCGTCGGCGTGCCGCCGCCCGGATGCGTGCTGCCGCCCACATAATAGAGACCTTTATACTTTAAATCCTTATTGAAGGGGCGCACGAACGCATTTTTGCGACCGTGGGAATTGCGCCCGTAAATCGCCCCGCCGGGCATATCGTAGGCGCTCCCGATCCGCGCGGGAGTCCAGACATCGGCCGCGACAATTTCGTCCTCGAAATCGGGAAAGCCGGAGGCTTTCAGCCGGTTGAGCACCCGCTGGCGGGCGGATGCGGTGCACTCGGCGTTCCACGGGATGTCGTCATTGGCCGGCGCGTTGGCCATCACAAACATCACTTCGCCCTTGCCGGGCGTCAGGCTGCGGTCGGTAATGCTCGGCATGTTAACATAAACCGTCGGGTCATCCGGAAACACCCGCTGGTCAAACAGCTGGCCGAACTCGTGTTTGTAGTTGTTTGAGAAAAACACCTGATGGTGGTGCCAATCCGGATGGCGGTTGCGCAGCGCGAAGAGAAAGATCAGCCCCGACAGGGAGCGCTCTTCCGGCGGGCAGGTCGGAGGACCCGCCGGTCCCAGCAGTGCGCCGGCCCGGGAGACATCCCCGTTCATGACGACGACATCGGCGGCGATGCGCTCCCCGGTGTTGAGCCGGATGCCGGTGAGTTTCCTGCCGGTGTGCTCGATTGCGGCTACCGGCGCATTCAGGCGGAGCTCGATGCCGAAACGGTCGTTCAGCCGCAGGAGGGAGCGGATGATTTCGTAAAGGCCCCCGCGCACATGCCAGCCGCCGTGGGCATATTCGACATGGGGCACCACGCACAGGGTTCCGGGGGTGCGGTAGGGGGAAGAGCCAACGTAGGTCATGTAGCGGTCGAAGATCATGCGCAGGTATGGACTCTTGATGAAATGGCACATTTCGCGGTGATAGTTTCCCCAGCCGTGCAGCAGGGGCAGGGACGAGAGCACGCCGCACATCTCTTTCCCGGGCGGTTCAAGGAGGCTGCGGGCAAAGAAGGTGGCCCGGGAAATATTGTGCAGCCGCGCACCGAGCTCCATGTATTTCATAAAGTCGGCTGTTGTTCCCTCGAGGGTCCGGACGGTGTCGAGCCATTCCGGGAGCGCAGCCGACTGGCAGCACCGGGTTCCGTCCGCAAAGTGGTAATGCACCTGTCGGGTCAGGGCCATCAGTTCGATATGGTCGCGCAGATCGGAGCCGAGCGATTGGTAGAGTTCCTGAAATACCTCCGGCATGGTGATGAGCGACGGTCCCGTGTCGAACGTGAAGCCGTTGGTGCTCCAGCGGTTCATTTTTCCGCCGGGCGCGGCCGAGCGCTCGCAGAGGGTAACACGCCAGCCTTTGGCGGCCAGTCTCAGCGCCGTGGCCATGCCGCCGAGGCCGGCCCCGATGATGACGACCTTGGGGGGGGGGGTGCTCATGGGGCGCCTGCCGGGTTGAAGGTGCGCCCTTTCCATTGCACGCCGTTGCAGTGCCGGCATTGGTGGCGGGCCTGTAACCCGAGGCCGAGCAAGCCGATTTCGGCGACGGGGTGGAACAGGGCCGACCATAGGGGATAGCCAAACTGGAGGCATTGAACGCCTCGGGCGGCCAGCACGGCGCCGGCCGCAACACCCAGCGCGACCGGCGGCAGATGCAAGCGGGCCGCAAACGGCAGCAGGAGGAACGGCAGCAGCATGCAGCCAAAATGAAATCCGATGAACAACCAGAAGGAGCGCTCCCGCCGGAAGGCGGGATAGGCAATTTTGGAAAAGCCGGCGATGATTTCCTGCAGATTGGTATACATGCGCACGGCAACAAAACGGCGCCCGTTCAGGCAGAGGCTTTGCTCGCGAGCCTGCCGCCAGGCGCGGGCCAGCATGGTGTCCTCGAACAGCTCCTGCCTGACGCAGCTATGGCCGCCGACGGCATGATAGGTTTCCCGATGGAGGAAGAGGCAAGCGCCGTGGGCGAGTCCCAACGCCGGAGAGCGGTCCTTCAGTTGCATCGGCGTCGGGAACAGGCTGAACACAACAAAGTTTAGCATCGGCATGAAGATCTTTTCCTGGAGGGATTCGGCGAGGATGGCGGGCCAGCAGGAAAGGAACGTGACCCGGTATTGGGTAACCGCGTCAAGCATGGCCGCGACGGCCCCGGCCTGCAGTCGGGTGTCGGCATCCAGAAACAGTAGCCATTCTCCGGAGGCGACCGCGGCGAGCCGGTCGCAGGCAAATGGTTTGCCCAGCCAGCCCTCGGGTAGCGGTTCCGGCTCGACGATCCTGACCCGATCCGACTCTCGCCGAAGGCGCTCCACGATGCGCCCGGTCGCGTCTTCCGAATGGTCGTCATAAACCAGCACCTCCCGGACCGGGAGACCCTGATCCAGGGCCGAGCGGACCGCATCCGCGATATGGAGCTCTTCGTTGCGCGCGGGAATTAGGACGGAGACAGCGGCCCTCGTCGGGGTGCCGGCCCGTCGGAGCGCCGGCCATTTGGCGGCATTGGCCAGCACCATCAGAAGGATGATCAGGTTGGCAAGGGCAATGATCTCAATCACGGGCAACCACTCCACGATATGCGCACTGCGTACATGCGCAGAAGCATCGGCGATGCGAGCGGTGAAGTCAATCCCTGCAGGTTAAAGATGCATCAATTGGAGCGCCTTTATGATTTCGGATTCCAAGACATTGGAAGTGTGTTTTGCTCGGGGTTTTTGTTTGAGGAAAAGGTGGCGGAAGAGAATACTTTGCAGTGCAGCGGGGAACGTTGCGAGATTGGGGGTTGTCATGAAGATTCGCGTTTGGGGTTTGCTGGCCGGTCTGATGCTGTTGAGCGGATGTGCCACCACCTCGATGAAGGGAACGCCGTTTTATACGGGCGAATATGAAAAGCGCGAGGGGCCGGCGGCGGATCGGGTCAACCTTTGGCCGCTCTGCTACTATCGCGATCCGGCGCTCTCGGTTTTGTGGCCGCTGATGGAGGCGAGCCCGGAGCATCTGGCGGTGCGGCCGGTCTATTCCGTTTATGACCGCAACACGGATCATCCCATCTATAATGTGCTTTGGCCGATCGCCCGGTTTGATCCGGCGAACGAAGACTATCGCATCTTTCCGGTCTTTTGGGGCGACGAATATTTTAATGTGGTGCCGCTCTATTGGCACGAGGGCGACCCCGTCGGCGGGGTGGGGCACAATGTATTGTTCCCGCTCTGGATCTGGGATAATCAGGAAAAGGGCGACTATCTGTCGATGTGCTGGCCGCTCTATTCGCGCCACTGCTTCCCTGATCATCAGGCGTGGCATCTCCGGCCGCTCTATGGAACGCAGCTGAAAAACGGGCGTCACTACCGCTATGCCGCGTGGCCGTTGATTCATGCCTATACCAATGCCGCCCATTCGGGCCACGGCGTCATTCCGCTCTATTGGCATGACAAGAGCGAGGAGCGGTCAACCTTTGTGTCGCTGCCTTACAGCCACAGCATGAGCGACCGCGCCGACGCAACAAGCTGGGACCTGACGCTGCCGCTGTGCTATCGCCAGTGGAAGGGAGATTCATTTTATTGGGAGTTTTATCCAACGCTCTCGTGGGGTCGGCGCGATGCGGAGCGGAGCGACAGCTGGTATGTGTTGGGACTGGGGCGCCGGATGCGGGCGGCCGGCCGGAGCGCCCACCATGTGATACCGCTCTACTATTATGACAAGGAAGCGCAGGCCCGTTCGCTCTACACGCTGCCGTGGTGGTCAAAAAAATATGCCGACGGCACCTGCTGGCACCTGCTGGCGCCGCTCTATTATCGCAGCCGCAATGAAGATGCGTCGGCGTTTTATTCGCTGCCGTGGTGGGCGAAGAGTTATGCGGACGGCACCGGTTGGCACGCGCTCTTTCCCGTCTACTACCGCGCACGGATGGCTGACTGGTCCGCCTTCTATTCGCCGTTGTGGCTCTCCAAAAAGAAGACGGACGGTTCGGGCTGGAGCACGACACTGCCGCTCTATTTCCACAGCTATAACGATCAGGGTTCGCTCTTCTATTCGCTGCCGTGGTTTTCGGAAAAGCGCGCCGACGACTCTGGCTGGCAGGCTTCGTTCCCGTTCTATTTCAAGCAGCACTCCGCCGACGGCGCCATCATGATCACGCCGCTGTATGCGCGGCAGGAAAAGGCCGACGGCGCGCTCGCGTGGCACTGCATCATTCCGCTGGTCTATCAGGATAAATCGTTCGATAAGCATTTTATGACGTTGCTCGGCGGCCGCTGGAGCCTCGGCGATCAGCATAACTGGCTGGCACTGCCGCTGCTCAGCGGCGGCGTCCGGGATGCCGACTCGGGCCGCAATGTCTGGCTGGCCGGCCTGGCCGGGCAGCAGTGGGAAGGCGATGACAAATCAAGTTATATGATTCCGTTCTACTATTCTGCGCCGACGCGGAATCACTTTGTCTCGCTACCGTTTGCAACGTGGCGCGACGGCGAGCGGCGGCACCAATCGATTCCGCTGCTGCTGAGCGGCTGGTATTCCGGCGACGCCGTTTCGGGGTCGTTCTGGCTGGCCGGAATGGCGGGGCACCGCTCCGGCTCCGACGATTACAGCTATGTTGTGCCCTTCTATTATCGCGCGCCGCAGAAGGGTACCGTCGTTTCGCTGCCCTATGCCGCGTGGCGCAACGGCGAAAAGCAAAACCATTCGCTGCCGCTGCTGCTGACCGGCTGGGGCTCGGACGACGATTCCGCCGAGGCAATCCTGCTGGGCGGATTGGGTTACTGGAAAACAAAAAACCAGCAGTCTGAAGCGTCGCACGTTTTGCCGTTCTATCTTTGGGCGCGCGATAATTATTTTTACACCATCCCCTACGGGAAAAATGAACGGATGGCCTACTATGCTACACCGCTGGCCGGCCGCTACCACGGCACGGGCGGTTCCGGCAGCTGGATCTTCCCGCTCTATCGTCACCGCCAAAAGCCCTCCGGCGAAATTAACGGCAGCTACCTGCTGCTCGGCTACTACCGCCAAAACCGCTATCGCACCGCTCTCGGCATGATGGGCATTTATGACTATTATCACTGGAAGCAGTTTGAGGGCAGCGGCCCCGACCGCCATTTGGCGCGCGAAACTAAAAGCCGCAACTATCTGCTTTTCATGGGACATCAGCGCGAGAGATGGAGCTATGAGGCCGGCACGGAAAAGGTAAAGAGCTATTCAAAAAAGCAGCATGTTTTCCCGGTCTGGCAACGGAACGTTAAAGACGATTTGGCCGCCGGCAAGCGGTCCGAAGATTCCGCGCTGCTCGGTATTCTCTACAACACGCTGCATGAGCAGGAAGCCGGCGAGAAACCCGGCGACTATCTGCGCAAGCGCATTCTCTGGCGCCTCTGGCACTATGAAAAGCTCAACGGCGATGTCAGCGTCGACGCCTTCCCGGGCATCACGGTCGACTCCTACCAAAACGGCTACCACAAAAGCTCGTTCCTCTGGCGCGTGTTCCGCTACGAAAACGATCCCGCAAGCGATCGCAAAAAGCTCGATCTGCTCTTCCTTCCGCTCCGCCGCTGAGCGGAAAAGTAGAACCGCTAATGAATGCGGATAAACGCTAATTTCGAGGGTGACTCTGAGCTGTTACGGGACCGTTTAATTATATTCGCGTCCATTAGTGTTTATCCGCGGCTGGAGAGGTTTATTCCTGCATTTATCCCCTTTAGACCATGCCGCCTTTGCGGTATGGTTTTCGCCTATTTTCAACTTTTGACCTATTTTTCGGAGATCTGGAAATGAAACGATTTTGGATGATTTTGTCGGCTGTGTTCTACGGCTCTGCGGCCATGGCCTATACCAACGTGCTCGACGGCGGGGTAACCAATACCGTCAAAGGAATCTGGACCAACGCCACCGACATTACCGTGGGCTCTGCCTCTTCGGCCAATGTGCTGAATGTTGAGCTGGGCTCCTATGTCTCGAACAGCACCCTGCGCGTGGGAGTCGGCGCCGGCGCCGACGGCAACCTGGTGCAGCTGCGCGAGGAGTCGGGCTGGCTTGTTTCCGGCGATCTAAGCGTGGGCGTAACCGGTTCGGCCAACCGCGTGGAAATTCTGGGTGGCAGCGGCATGCTGGCGGAAAATGCCTATGTGGGCGTCACGGCCGGCGCCAACAGCAATGCCATGCTGCTGGCCGGTTCGGGATCCAGCCTGGTCCTGGGCAACACGCTCTATGTCGGCGCGGATGGCAACAGCGGCAACTCGGTTCTGGTGACCAACAGCGCGTGGCTGGTGACGACCAATCTCGTGATTTCGGCAGGCAATGATTTTTATCTGGAGGAAGACGGCGGACTGGCCATTTCGGAGCTGGATGCCGGGCAGTCCGGATTCCACTGGAACGACGGTTCTTCGCTGGAGGTCTATGACGCGCTGTCGGGACTCGATGCCGTGAGCGGATCGAACAAGAGCCTCTATGTGG
This sequence comes from uncultured Verrucomicrobiota bacterium, assembly GCA_964483355.1. Taxonomy (GTDB): domain Bacteria; phylum Verrucomicrobiota; class Kiritimatiellia; order Kiritimatiellales; family Pontiellaceae; genus Pontiella. Next base: position 27,900 of record CAZABK010000011.1, read on the forward strand.
AGGACGCCGAATGGAATATTGCCGACAGTCTGGTTGTGAGCGGCATGAGCAATCAGGTTTATGTGCAGTCGTCAACGGTGGTCGAAAGCGGCGCGGTATCGATCGGCGGCGAGGACAGTCAGGGATTGTATCTGCTGGTGACGGGCGAGAATACGGAATGGACGGCGGCCGGCGACTGGTCGGTCGCGGGCGGCACGTCAAACAAGCTGGTGGTTTCCGACGGCGCGGTGGTTTCGAGTACGGCGCTTTCGCTGGGCGGCGCCGGCGCCGACGGCAACCAGATTTATGTGACGGGCGACGATACGGAATGGACGGTGGGCGGCGAGCTCTTTGTGGGCGGCGGCTCCAGTAACAGCATGCTGGCGGTTCGCGACGGCGCGGCGTTGAGCAGCACCACGGCCCGGATCGGCGACAGTTTGTCGCAGAGCAACATTGTTGTGGTTACCGGCTCCGGCAGTCTCTGGCAGGTGACGGATGGATCGGTTACGGTCGAAGGCGACGGCAACCAGCTGATTGTGCAGAGCAGCGGCCTGATGGTGGTCGGGGATGTGGATGCCGACGATCTGGATGTTGCTTCCGGCCTGGTGGTGGCCTCCTCGGATGGAAGCGGCGCGGTTTCGATTACCAACGGGGCGTCGGTCTGGGCCGGCGCCGGTGTGGCGGTCGGAACGGATGATGGCAATGAAGGCGCGGTTGAAATCAACGACGGCGGTATGCTGACCGCCGGTCCGCTCACCATTGGAGATGACAGCTCGGTGAGCCTGAATGCCGGCGGCACGCTGAAAATGCTCAGCTCCTTCGATGCCGGAATGGATGGGTTCAGCTGGAATGACGGTTCGACGCTTTCGGTCTCCTACGGTTGGCTTTACGGGCTGACGGTCACCAATGTGGCCGGCGACGACATCACCCGCTTTGGCGGAAGCGATAAAACCGTGACTCTTGACGAGAGTGGCATCTGGGCGCACGGAGACAACCACCTAGCGATCGGCTGGACGGGCGGTTCCGGTAATGCGCTGCTGGTGACCAACGGCGGGGCGGTCTATGCGGAGACCGCCTATGTCGGTTACGGCAGCGACAGCAACAGCGTGGTGGTGACCGGCACCGGCTCGCTGCTTGAGCTCGACGACACGCTGTATGTCGGCTGGAGCAACAGCGTCGGCAACGCGGTGACGGTTTCGGATGGCGGTCAGGTGACCACTGAAAACCTGATCATCACCAACGGCACCTTCACGCTCGAAGAGGCCGGCATTCTCGATGTTGCCGGCGACTTTAAGGTGCTCGGCGATGCCGACGGTTTTCAATGGAACAGCGGCGAGCTGGAGTTGAGCGGAACGCTGGTCTGGGACGGCAATCTGGACAGGACCAACCAGGCGCTCACGCTGACCGGTGCGGCCGCCTCCTGGCAGGATCGGGAGAGCACGGACCTGATGATCGGCAGCACCGGTTCCGCAAACGAAATGAACATTCTGGCCGGGGCGAGTGTAAGCAACATCAACGCATTTGTCGGCCAACAGGCCGGCGCCTACAGCAACGCCGTGGCGGTCAGCGGCACGGATTCGATCTGGGTGAACAGCGGCACGCTGACGATCGGCGCGGTCGCGGCCAATAACTATTCCAACTCGGTTACGGTCGCGTCCGGCGGCACGGTGCAGGCGGAGGATCTGATGATCCTGGGCACCAACTTCTTTTATCTGAACGACGGCGGCTCGCTGGATATGACCGGCGATTTTGATGCGTCGCAGACCGGGCTGGTCTGGCGCGCCGGCGGTGAGCTGGTGGCCGAGGCCGGAGTGACCGACATTTCATCGACAGTCGGCACCAATCGTCTTCTTACGCTCAACGGCGGCATGCTGGTTGAGACCAATGGTTCGTTTTATTGGGGCTCGGTCGGCTATGGCAACCGCCTGACCGTCTCCAACGCCGGTGCGATCGTTTCTTCCGGAACCTATATCGGCGATGGCGAGGAGGCCGACGATAACTCCATCACCCTCCGCGGCGACGGAACCGTCTGGACCGACAGCGGCGAAATTGCGGTGGGTTATGCGGGCAGCGGCAACTCGCTCTCCGTGGCGAACAGCGGAACCGTTCACAGCGCCAGTGGGGTGATTGGTGTGCTCGCCGGTGCCGACAGCAACAGCGTGAGCGTGAGCGGCAGCAATTCCGCATGGTTTGTTGAGTCACACCTGACGGTCGGCAGTGCCGGCTCCGGCAACAATCTGGTGATTGCAGACCACGGCCTGGTGACCAACCAGCTGGCCGAGGTTGGTTTTACCGGCGACGACAACAGTGTGTTGGTTTCCGGCGACGGCGCCGCCTGGCTGAACGATGAGCTGTATGTCGGTTCCGAGACGCTTTCGTTCAGCACCAACTATCAGGTGGGAACCAGCGGTCGCACCAACGTGGTGATTATTTCCGCAACCATATCAACGGAAGACAACTCGGTAACCGTCGAAAACGGTGGTCGTATTGAAACCCGTCTGCTCAATATCACAGCCGGCAATGAGTTCCAGCTCAACGATGACGGCACCCTGAGGATTACGGATGCCGGCGCATTCAATATCACGGATGAGCAGTATGAAGGACTGAGCTGGAACAGCGGCGGCAACCTGTCGCTGGCCGGCGAGCTGCTGGGCATGGACACCACAAACCGGGTGGTCGCAGCCGGCACAACCAATATCTTCGGCTATCTCGATGGCGGCAAGCTTCTGACGCTCGATGGATCTGCTGCCGAATGGAACAACGAAAACCTGATTCTCGGCTACGGCAGCGGTTCGACCGGGCTGATCCTCACTAACGGCGGCAGCGTGGCACAGGCCACGGCCTACATCGGTTGGGATGGCAGCGGCAAGAACGAAGTGCTCGTGACGGATGAATCGATGTTCACGAGCACCAGCAATCTCTATCTCGGCGTCTACCACGACGAGAGCGGCGAGGTGCAGGATGCCGGCCGCGGCAACTCGCTGGTCGTTTCAAGCGGCGGTTGGGCTCTGGTGGGCGATGTGACCACCAACAATTTTGCGGGCGACCAATGGGGCATTGCGGTCGCCGCGACCAACGGCGCCGAGATTATTGTGGGCAATGATTCGTCGATGACCACGGACGGCGGGCTCTGGGTCGGCGCGGGTTCAAGCCAGAACGGATCGGTCACCGCCACCAACGGCGGCACGGTTACGGCCGAAACGCTGACGATTGCCGACGGCAGCCTCTTCAATATTGATGAGGACGGCACGCTGTTGGTCACCGGCGATTATGATTATCTGGCCCAGTCCAATGTCGTCTGGAATTCCGGCGGCGCGCTGGCGGTCGGCGGTGCGCTGACCGGGCTGGACGGATTGGACGGCACCAACCGGACGCTTTCGGTCGACGGCAGCAATGCGGTCTGGAACCTCAGCGGTTCCGATCTGGACATTGGCACGACGGGCGACGGCAATCTGCTCAACATTGTCAACGGCGGTACGGTGATCAACAGTAATGCTTTTGTCGGCTCCACGATTCAGAGCGACCAGAACGCGGTATATGTTTCCGGCAGCAACTCCGTCTGGAACGTGCAGGGCGAGCTTGCGGTCGGTCTTTACGAATCGGAGGGTAGCCAGAATGTCGGCAATGCGGTGGTGGTTGAAGACAACGGTACGGTCATGGCCGCAACGCTGAACATTGCCACGAACAGCGCGTTTTATCTGTATGACGGCGGTACGCTCGAGATGCAGGGCGACTTTGATGTCTCGGCCGATGAACACCAGGCGCTGGTGTGGAGCGCCGGCGGTAACCTGGCGATCAAGGGCGAGCTGACCGGCATGCCGACGACCAACCTGTTTAACGGCGCCGCCGATTATCTGGCCGGCGAGCGGCACCTCACCTTGCTGGAGGGCGGCAGCTGGAACGTGGACACCAATCTGATCGTCGGCTTCAATAGCAGCAGCACGCTGCTCACGATCACGAACAACGCCTCGCTGGTTGTCGGCAACGATGCATTTGTCGGTTGGGATGACAGCGCCAAAAACAACGGCGTTTTCGTCAGCGATGCAAGTTTGCTGGACATCGGCGGCGACCTCTACCTCGGGGTCTACTACGACGAGAACGATGAGGCCGAGCTGGTTTATGCCGGCAGCGGCAACTCGCTCACTCAGACCAATAGCGGCTGGGTGGTTGTTGGCGATTTTAATACCAATGGATATGCGGGCGGCGTCGGTGTTGGAACGACCCAGACGCTCGTGGTGGGCAACGGATCGCTCTATGCCTACGACGGAGTTTACATTGACGGCGGCACCAACTGGGTCATGACGAACGGAATGGTGGTGGCCTCGGCGCTTCAGCTGGACAACGGTGGCGTGTTTGAGCTGGACGGTTCGCTGGAAATGCTCGGCGATTTGGATGCCGGCCAGAACGGCTTCACCTGGAACAACGGCGGTTCGGTCAGCATCACCAACGGCGTGTTCAGCGGGCTGGATCTGCTGGACGGCTCCAATAAAGTGCTGGTGCTCGAGGATAGCAGCTGGACCAATGCCGGGTTCGTCGTTTCCGGAACCAACCACACCATCAGCATTTCAGACAGCAGCGCGGTCTACAGCGCCGCTTCGGTGGTGCTCGGTTCGGATGAGGATTGGGGCAATTCCATTACCATCGAAAATACGGGCGCGGTCTGGATGGTGGCCGGCGACTTTAGCGTCGGCGCCACCAACGATCTCTCCGTGGTCGACTCCGGCTCGCTGCTGCTCGACGGTTCGCTGTCGCTGGCCGCCGGTTCCTCCTTGACCATGGAGACCAGCTCCGTCGTTTCGGTGGGCGGAAATCTGAGCGTCTCAAACTCCACGCTGGCCGGCGCCGGAACCATCGGCTTCTCGGCCGCCGATAATACGTTTGCGATTGACGGCAGCAATACAGTGATCAGCTCGGAGCTGGTTTTCGATGCCGGCAACGGCGCGGACACGGTGGCGGTGAGGGAATGGGAATTTACGGTCTCCGACAACATTATCACCCAGTTTGTCGGGTTCGAGGCGCTGGAGCTGACCGATGCCACCTTGGGCGGTTCGGGTACGCTGGATGCCTTCGATCGCGTCTTGATTGACGGCGGCACGATTGCGCCCGCCGGGTCGCTCTACCTCGCCTCCGCAACGGTGTTCAGCAACACGCCCACGCTGGCGGTGACGGTGGATGGCACCTCCTCGGCCGACCAGTTGCGCGTCGGCGGCAGCCTTTCCAATGTTACATTAGCGGCCGAAATCACCATTGCCGACAACATCAGCAATGTGTCGGAGATGAAGGCGGTCATCCTCAAGGCGAACGGCGGCGGACTGACGGATGTGTTTGATTCGGTGGAGTTCGACGAGCACTATCTCTTCTACTCCTTCGGCCTGACCAATCCGGCGCCCACCACCGTGACCGTAGTGGCCACGCCGCGGGCCGATGGCGAGATTAACCCCTCCGTTTCCTATGCGGCCTGGCGCGGCGTTCGCGCCGGCTTCAACGGCATGAAAAACACCGTCGATACCCGCACCCGGCAGCTTCAGCGCAACTGGGTGGCGACCCCCGGCGCGGTTCCGTCCGATGCCTACCGCTTGAAGCAGTCGACCGGAGCCAGGGGACCGGGCGACCACAATGCGGTCTTCGGCATGCACTTCTGGGTCGAGCAGTTCAGCGGTGTGGGCAGCTGCAATGTCAACGGGCAGAGCAGCGAGTTTGACCTGAGCTACTATGGAACCACCATGGGACTCGACCGTCAGATCGGCGACTCGCTGGTGGCCGGTGTCAGCTATACCCATTCCAGTTCCAGGGGATCCTCGGATGCGGCGGACAGCGCCGATACCGAAACCTACTGGCTCAGCCTTTATGGCGAATGGGTCAACGAGGAGGGAACCTTTGTGGATGCGCTACTGGGCGCCGGTTGGTCCGGATTTGATACGGTCCGGCAGGATGTCAGCTATGAGGGCTACGCATCCTACGATGGCTTCAGCATTGGCGGCCATGTGAATGCCGGCAGCTATTTCCACCATGAAAACTGGGCGCTGGCTCCCTATGTCGGACTGCACTACCTGGGTTCGCGGATCGACGGCCACACGGAGACCGAAAGCAGCGGAAACGAGATCCATGTCGGCGAAATCGATCCGGCGGCACTGGAGTCGGCCGTCGGCCTGAAGGTTCGCAACCGCGTTGATACCGGCCTCGGCCGCATCCAGACCACCGCGTATGTTGAATGGCTGTATGATTTCATCAACGACGACATTGGAACCACGCTTTCCGATGGCAGCATTTCGCTCCAAACGGATCGCATCATGCCGGACGCCAACAGCGTCAATGCCGGCCTCGGCCTGGGATGGTTCTGCACCGACGGCGTTGAGATCGGGCTCGGTTACGACGGCCGTTTCAACGACGGTTATGAGGAACACATGGGCACTGCCTCGCTCAATGTGATGTTCTAAGGGAGGTTTAAGTTTTAGGTGTTAGGTTTTAAGTGCCTGACATCTGAACCATTTCTCTGTGCTGAAAAATAAAGGAGACAGCAATGCTTTCATTCGGATGTTTGTGCGTACTGCTGGGGCTGGGTTACTGGCTCCGGCGCAAACTCGTTTTTCTGCAGCGCCTCTATCTGCCCGCCAGCGTCATTGCCGGCCTGCTCGGCCTGCTGATCTTTCAGCTGGCCGACGTTCCTGCCGACGTTTCCGCCGGCTGGAGCACGCTGCCCGGCCTGCTCATCAATATTGTCTTTGCCTGTCTCTTTCTCGGCACGGCGCTACCGACGGTTTCCCGCGTCTGGAAAAGCGCCGGGCGCCAGCTGGCCTATGGGCAGATCGTCGCGTGGGGGCAATATGCCGTCGGCTGCGCCTTTGTGCTTCTGCTGCTGGGGCCGCTCTTTGGGGTGGATGAAATCTTTGCCGGCATTATGCCCGTCGGCTTCGAGGGCGGCCACGGCACCGCCGGCGGCATGGGGCCGACCTTTGAGCGGCTCGGCTTTCCCGAAATCAAGGACTTTGCGCTCGCCAGCGCCACCGGCGGCATTATGGGCGCCATCATTGTCGGCATGGGACTGGTCAACTGGGCCGTCCGCAAAGGCTATGCCGAAAAAAAGTCCGCGCCGCGTTTTGATGCCGAGGATTTGACCGGAATCATTCCGCACGGCCAGCGTCCGATGGCCGGGAAGCTGACCGTCTCCTCCGATGTCATTGAATCGCTGACGCTCCACTTCATTTTCGTTGGCGCTGCCATTCTGCTCGGCTGGCTGATGAAGCAGGGGCTACTGTTCATCGCCGGAATCCTGCCCGAAAGGGGTACGGAAATCTTCGAGAGCTTTCCACTCTTTCCGCTCTGCATGCTCGGCGGCGTGATCGTCCAGTGGTGGGCCGACCGCTTCGATCCGCACGAACATATGGACGAGGGTCTGATGCTGCGCATTCAAAACTGCGCGCTCGATTTTCTTGTGGTCGCCGCCATTGCCACCATTCGGCTCGATGTCGTCGCCAAAGGCTGGCTTCCGCTCGTCATTCTTATCGCCGCCGGCATCGGCTGGAACGTGCTCTGCCTGACCGTCTTTGCCCGCCGTGCATTCAAGGATGCCTGGTTCGAGCGCGGCATCGCCGAGATGGGGCAGTCCATGGGTGTCACCGTCACCGGCCTTTTGCTTTTACGCGTCGTCGACCCCGACTATGAAACCGAAGCCGCCGAAGCCTTTGCCGCCAAGCAGCTCCTGCACGAACCTTTCATGGGCGGCGGACTCTGGACCGGCGCCGCCATCCCGCTGCTCGCCATGTATGGCGGCTGGCTCGTCCTCGGCATAGCCCTCGTTGCCATCACCATCTGGACCCTCGTCCTTCTCGGCATGAACCGGAAGGCAGTATGAAGTGGTTAAGTTTTAAGTTTTAAGTGTTCAGCGGTTAGTTTCTAGTGCCTAGCGCCCTCTGATTCCTGCGCATTAGTTCGTGCGCAGAGGCTGGGATTATGAATTAATACACTCTTATGAATGAGATACCCGTAGTCATTGCTTTTGATACCAATTATCTGATGCCGGCGTGCGTCATGTTGACCTCGATGTTTGAGAGTGCGGCGGCGGATACGCAGTATCGTGTTTTTATCTTTGCCGATCGTGAGACCCGGGAAACCTCGGAGCAGAAGGTGGGCGAAACGCAAAGTCGCTATCCGCGCCATGCGGTTGAGTGGTGCGATCCGGAAGGCCATTTTTCCGGAGCGAAGAACCGGCACCACCTGACCCGGCCCAACTATTACCGTTTTTTGATTCCTGAGTTCTTGGCCGCGTACAGCAAAGCTCTCTGGCTTGATGTTGATATGATTGTTAAACGGGATTTGTGGGAACTCTTTTCAACGGACCTCGACGGTATGTATCTCGGCGCGGTTCGCATCGGTTTGAAGAATGCAGGCATTCAACACGTTCCGTGGGATCAATATTTTAATGCCGGGCTTTTGTTGATGAATCTGGAGCTGTGGCGCCGGGATGATGTTGCCGGGCAGGCGCGGCAGTTGATTGAGGAGAATGACTTTTCCTGTCCGACTCAGGATCCGATGAATCTGATCGGATACGGAAAAACCGTCTTTTTGTCGGCTGAATACAATGTCTATCTCAGTCCTAAGAGCATGAAGGGAAGCCGGCAAAAAGACTACCTTGCTTTTCATGGCTACAGGAACTTCGCGGAGCTGGTTGATCATGCCGCGGTTCTGCATTTTGTTGAAAACCTCAAACCGTGGAACTATGAGGACTATCCGGAAGGCGGGGAGTGGCTTTCATATTTTCAGAAATCTGTCTGCAAAGATGAGGTCCTGAATTATATCCGGCGCCCGTCCAAGGCGCGTAAGTTCGCGATCAAGTTTCTGAGCATGTTTATTGCCGACAAGAAAAAGCGCCGCAAGTTTCGCGAGCGGATTTGGCAGCAGTAAAAATCAGCTAGGATAAAGCGATGAGCTGTAATGGATGCTTTTGATGGGATGAGGGTGAGAATGAAGAGAAGTACGGTAAAGATGCTGTGTATGTTCATTCCGGTTTCCAGCTGGAGGAAGCGGGCTCGAAAGCAGCTTGTTTATAAGTATGCTCTGAGCGATGAAGAGCGGGCGGTCATTCAGACGGGAAAAACCCTTTACGCGCATGTTATGGGGCTGATTGGAGAGGAAAGCGTCTGCATCGACTGCGGGGCGAATGTCGGGCAGGAAACGGTGCCTTGGGCCGAAAAAGGCGCGGAGGTTTTTGCTTTCGAACCCCATCCGGAATGCTTCCGAGTTTTGAAAGAAAAGACGGAAAAATTCCCCAAGGTGCGGCTCTATGAACAGGGGGTTTGGCATAAAAATTCCCGAATGAACCTTTATTTTCGCGATGGTTCTACGGACGTGAGCGTTTCGGAATCTTCTTCGCTGTTGAAGGGGAAGCCCAATGTAGACGACGGGTTTTCTGTTGAGGTCGAAATAATTGATTTGATTCAATTTATCAGAACGATGGATCGCAAGGTTGATGTACTAAAAATTGATATTGAAGGTGCTGAAGTCGAGTTGGTTCAGCGGATTCTTGATGAGAAGGTATATGAGGATGTTGGCCTGACCGTTGTAGAGACTCACGAGCAGATTCCTGAAATCAGAGATGATATACTACGCCTGCGGAAGCTAATTCAGGAGCAGGGGATTACAAATGTGAGTCTCGATTGGAGGTAGCCGCATGATGCGTTTATTGATAAAGTTTCTATGCGTATTTATTCCCCGTCGGGGTAACAGAAAACGGATACGTTTTTTATTGCTGAATCGCGGCCGGCTTACATATTCGTGCGACATACCAGAAATCAGCCGTTATCTTAAGAATGGCCTGAAGCTTCCTCATCCCGTCGGTGTCGTGATTTCAAAGCGGGCTGAAATCGGCCGAAATTGCTCCGTTTACCAGAATGTTACACTGGGGGCGAGGGACCGGGGGCGCATGAGTGAAGATGAGTATCCTACGTTGAGAGATAATGTAACCATTTATGCGGGAACGGTTATCGTCGGTGATATCACTGTAGGTGAAAATTCGGTGATTGGAGCGAATTCGGTGGTTCTTTCGGATGTGCCGGCCAATGAGATCTGGGCGGGTGTGCCGGCCAAGTGCATTCGGCAAATTGATTCGTAGCTTTTTCGGGGGCGGCCGGCTGATCGTCCGGTGATGCCCGTGGGCCGAACCTGAAATGATTGGCCTGGATCGCGGTCACGCTGCTTGGCACTCAGCATTCCGATTTGACGTATACGGGAATTTTCAGAATTTTGATAATCGTGCGCCGGCTGGTTGTTTTTTTCTTCTGATAAAAGAAGCGTTTGATTTTATCGGAATGTTGCCACCGGAGCCTGAGTTTAGTATCGGCATATTCCGTGAGGTTGTAATATTTGATCCATTCGTCAAAGAACGGTTGGTTCTTGAATGTCCAGGGCTTTGTTTTGTCAACAAAATGCAATGCTGCAGCATCACGAACGGCATGATTTAGGGATTCTATTTTGTGAAATGCTGTAAATATGTGTTCCCGCTTGACGATTTTAGCGGAAATCATGGTGTTATATGTGAAGGGAAGGAAATGAGTTTTCCCGCGTGTGGCTAAATTACAGGGATCCTGCGTGGGACAGTTAAACTCTGTCTCTTCGATCATGGTGTTGATGCGAACAGCCAGCTCATCTTTCCGCCACAAATCAAGGTTCAGGAGCATGAATCCGGCATTATAGTATTCGTGGTATGGAACCCCTTTTACCTTTGAATCCGGATCCCCAATAGGCACTGCGGCAAGATAACGATCATTTAGGTCTGTGCTGTAGAGTTGGGACAGGTCTTGCTTGACGATCATGTCGACGTCGATCCAAAACGCCTTATCGGAATCCGTTATGTAGTCCGGCATCAGAAAGCGATAGTAATTGGGTGTTGTGAGGTGTCCTTTATTTTGCGCCGTTTCGGAAAACGCATTCCCGGGATTAATGATACTATGTGTGTGTCGCGGATAAGCGGTGAAAAGGGTTTCCAGTTTGCGGCTGGCGGCGACTTTGGTTTTCTCGGTTATAAAGACATAGATGTTGTATGTCGTCTGTTTAGATGCATTTTCAAAAAGGGACGTCAGCATGACAATCGCCGGCATTAAATAGTTGGCATCGAATGCAATTGCGACAGGTATTGTATTCATGTTTTCAGATCCTCTGCTTTTCAGGCTAGTGTATGTGATTTGGAAAAGTGGTTCGAGACCTTAGTATAAATAAATAAAGCAACGCAAATAACAGTTCAAATATGTCAGTCAGATAAATATTTGTAAAACCTTGGCGTCAGGAGCTGGCGTTGATATACGCCATTGCTATAAACGGACCGGTGGGACAACGGCCTAACTTTTTTCCCTCCTCTGTTGGCGGGGAATGTGGGTGTAGCCGAAGAGCAGACTCTCGGTCTTTTTCCTGGTAAATCCTGAGAGTTTCCTGATGTATTTATTGTCTGTCTTTCACAATGAATCCCGGTCATTGCTTCACTTCATCATAAATGCGCGCGACATATTCACCGACGAGGGCGATTGCGTGAAGGTTTTTGCCGGCGCCACCATTGTGGGCAGGGTACGGAACAGAAGTAATGTTGGGCAGCATTGCACCGCCAAATGAGGAGATATTGCCTCCGGCAAAGTCCGCACTGACTTTTCTGGATTTACAGGATGGAAAACCGTCCAGTTTTATGGGCTCAGGTCAATAGCGTTTCTCTTTGTTTTTCTGTGGTAAGAGCCTGCATTTTAGCAGGTAACAAAGGAAACGCTTCTTTGTTGGTGAAATTTTCGGGCTAAGGATATTCCTGAAAACGAAATCTGGGCGGGGAATCCCGCCCGCTTTATTCGGCGGAATGAAGATTGACCCTACCTGAGCCTGATTTACAGGAAGGCCTTTAGATCATAGCTGTACGCCTGGAAGTCCTCTTTGTACAATTCCTCGACTAAGGCTTTTGATTCCGGGCAGTAGCAACGGGTGTAGTCGGGGTGGGATGTGATGTTGAGCTGCGGAACCGACTGACTTTTCATTCCAAGATTTTGCAGAATGATTTGCGTATCTTTATCGATCGTTTCAACTTTGCCGACATGGTCGAGTCGGGTGTTTTCCAACCACCGGACCTGAGGGTTGCATTGGCTAAGCCCCTTTACATTGTATAGGCCAACAGGGTCGCAACCCTTCTCCTGCAACGTGCGGAGGAAGCTGAGGAAGGTCGTGTTCGAGGAGACCTTCCTTTTTTTTATGCGCTTCATGTAATAGTAGAGCGAGACGGCGCGCGAGTATGGATCCCGGACGAAGGCAAACTTATACGCGGACTCGTCGAATTCCTTGGATACATACCCCTGGGTTACCAACTGAGCATAATCAACATGACCAAAAGTAACGGGCCCCTTTCCGATAAACCGATGCTTTGCAAGGTGCATGCTCTTTAGCTTTGGGATATCCAGTAGGCTCCAGACACTATTCCCCGCTGTTTTGGGAACCATGATAAAGACAGCGTTCGGGCGGTTCCCGAGTCGACGTTTGTCTTGGAGATAAGGTATCCGCGTATAGTCGAACAGTATGCTTGCTGCGGTTTTGACCTTTTTCATGTGTAGCCTTCCTGGAGGAGTTGTTAGTTGCTGATAGTTCTACTCGACGTTTGTTTGACGATATAGCTTGGGCGGTTTTTGACTTCGTCATAGATGCGGGCGACATATTCGCCGACGAGGGCGATGGCGAAGAGAATCAGGCCGCCGAGGCCGCTGACGAGGATGACGAGAGTGGTGAAGCCGGTGAAGGCAACCTCAATGCCCATAAGGCGTTTGATCAGAAAGTAGATTGCCAGGGCGAACGCGGCGAGTGCCGTAAAGATGCCGATGAATCCGAGCAGGCGGATGGGCTTGTAGGAAAAGCTGAGGATGCCGTCGAAGGCATATTTGAGCAGACTCTTGAAGGTTTGTTTGGGTTCACCTTCGGCGCGGTCGTCGCGCGCATATTCCACAAAGCCCTGCCGGAAGCCGACCCAGCTGTAGAGGCCGGGCAGGAAGCGGTTGCGTTCGGGCAGCCGGTTGAGTTCATCAACGGCCGCGCGGTCGAGCAGGGAAAAGACGCCGATATCTTTGGGAATCGGAAAGTCGATGGTATAGCGGAAAAATTTGTGGAACGCTTCGAAGCCGAGGCGGCGAATCCCTTTTTCGGCGCGGTCGGTGCGGCGCGCGAAAACGACCTGGTTTCCGGCCTGCCACGAAGCGATCAATTCAGGAATCAGCGAGGGCGGATCCTGCATGTCGGCGTCCATGACGACCACGGCGTCGCCGCGCGCGTGGGCGATGGCGGCAGTAACGGCGGCCTGATGACCGAAGTTGCGGGACAGATCCACCCATTCCAGTTCCGGATGCCGGCTTTTGGCTTCCTGAACCAGTTCCAGCGTGCGGTCGGCCGAGCCGTCGTTGACCAAAACCAGTTCCCAGGAAAGTTCCTGGGCACGCATAACCTTGACGACTTCATCGATGAAAACGTTGATGCCGTGTTCTTCGTTGTAGACGGGGGCGACAATGCTGATGGTGGAATTATTCATGGGTGTTCTCCGGCGGAATAAAGGCGACCCCATAGCGACCGGCGCGGTCATCGTTGCGGCGCGGCCAGGGAATGATCAGGTCGGGCAGGGGCTGAATTTTCGAAAATTGTGTCTGCAGTTCCGGAAACTCCCGTTCCATGCTTTTCTGTTTTTCCGATTCATGGTTTCGGCTCTTCAGCCAGAAAACCAGTGCGCCTTTGCGGCGGACATCTTCTTCGTTTAGGTAGGGGGAGAGGGTGTAGTCGCCATGAATAACTACGGAGGGCTGCTGCTGTCCGTAGTGGTTGACGATTCCTCCGGCCCATTCGTCGGCAATAATATAGTCGAACGGCGCGTCACTGCATTGGTTCCAGAGCTGTTCAACCTGGGCGGCGATTTCTTGACCGGGGTAATTGACGCGGTGCGGTTTGGTTCGGATGCGCGGCGCAAAGCCGTAAACGATGGTATAGGCGGTAATGTAGAAAAGAGAAATCAGCAGGGCCGTCAGCACCATTGGCCTGGGATGTTTTGCAATCGGGAAGCGAGAGACCAGCCAGATGCCGATGGCCAGCGGCATGGGGGCGGCCCACATGGTGACTGGCGCAATGCCGAACAGGGCAGATATGACCAGGGTGAAAAGGTAAGCTCCGAAGGCGATGCCGCCTGCACCTTTCAGCGGGGCTGTGGTGAGGCCGTGTTTGAGGCGGTAATAAAGGGCCAGAATCAGGAAGGGGGCAAGTATGGCCGCCTGACTCAGCAGAAATTCAAGCGGATACCACAGGTGGTTCCACCAGACCGCCTCTTCGCTGCCGCCGCGTCGAATGCCGTAGGTTATGGTGATCCAGTCGTGGTTTTTCATCCAGATCAGGTGCGGGAGAAAGAGCAGGATGGCGACGGCGCCGGCCACGTAGAGGCCGGGCGTTTTCATGATCTGTTTGAGTTGGCCGCGCTGCAGCCAGGCAATGAACAGAGGAGCCAGCAGGAAGACCGCGATATATTTGGTGAGTGCGCCGAGGGCGACGCAGATGCCGAGGCCGATCCATGACGCCATCTTTTTCTTTTCAGCCGCATGCATACCGAAATACCAGCCCCACGCCCAGAGGGGCATCTGCAGGATATTCACATTATATTCAACAGCGGCGAACGAATAGAAATAGACCAGATCAAGCGTCAGAACGCTGAGGAACGCCGAGGGTTGATCGAGATTGAGCAGGCGCGCCAGGCGATAGATGCCGAGGCCAGCGGTGACCACGCATAGCTGGGCAAAAAAGTAGATGCCGAAATCGCCCGCAATCATGGCGGCGGCGCGGGCGGTCCATCCGCTGAGCGGCGGATGTTTGTCGTAGCCCCACGCCCATTCAGAGCCCCACATGCTGGCTTCGACGCTGTCGAGCGGAAGGCAGGTGTTGCAGAGGAGGGGGACGAGGGACCATAGAACCAGATGGGCAAGAGCCCAGGCCATCAGCAGTTGGAGAGACCGGTCGGGATTTTGTTTAGAGAGATTCATGGGCTTCCTTTGCCGCGGGGTAGACATATCTTTCCATGAAGCGTTTGATGCGCCTTTTCAGTTTGCGCTTGGCAAAAAACGGAATGTGCTCCAGGGCAACCAGGGTTCTTGTTCGGCCAAGGCTTTTCAGATCGGTGTATCTGAGCTGAATGCCTTCGGTCGTTTTTTGGATGAGAAAATTTTTGGGATTGAAGTCATAAAAGAACAGGTTGTTTTGGCGTAGGATCTCGAAAAAATCGGTGAACTGATTGGTGAGAAACTGGGGCGCGCCGATGGTGCGGCGGTATTCCGCGAAGGATTGCGAGAGCGATCCATCGTGGTCGCGGATCAGTTCGCTTGCCAGAGCCTTCCCAAGGTTGGTTTCCGCCAACGATTCATCATATTGCGCGATGTAGTGTTGTAGGGTTGGCCGAACGCGGAGGTATGCTTTTAGATCCTGTTCGTTGACCCGACTGTCGGTCTTGGCGATCTTGAGGCATTTGTTTTCATCGTGCGGGTGATGATAACACCGGCGGGTTGCGCCTTCACTGATCAGCAGCTGTTTTTCCAGAATAATGGGTTCTCTCATGAAGGTTCCCCGAGCGGCAGCTCCAGTTCCGGATAGCGTTGCATGATTTTATGAAAAAAGCGGTTTACCCTGCGCGCGGCCTTCTTGCGTGCAAAGTAGGGGATGACGGAGAGCGGGATGAACTCGGATCCGCCAAAGCCGTCGATGATGTACAGCTTAAATGTTCCGTTTTGGTTTTGCCTGACCAGCACATCGTTGGTGGCAAAATCGCGGATGGAAATCCGGGTGTTAATCAGATTTTCGCGTAGAGCCAGTAAGGCTTCGGTGAGTTGATCCAGCTTTTGTCCGCGCTCCAGATGGTTGGTTAAGGTTTGCGCGGCGGTTCCATCCTCATTGATGATCCGATCCAGCAGCATTGCAGATCCCCGGGACGTTTCGACCATGCCGTAGAAAAGGGGGATGTGCCTGAGCTTTTCGGGGTCTGATCCAAACTGTTTGTAGGCTTGGACATCCTTATGGGTTTCGTCGAAAGCCGAGAGTTTCCTGAGCCGTTTATACCATTTTTTGTTGGTGCGTTTCCGGTGTTCGAGGGTGCCGGGTTTCACAACCTTCAGGCATTTCCCCGGATCGGCAGGGTGCTGGTAGGTTGCCCGGTGAGATCCCTCTCCGATAAAAAGACTTTGGTTCAGTTCAATCATGTCGCGCAGACGCTATGTAAACCGCCAAGGTTGAATCAATCATTTTGTTGAGCGAAAAGCGCTCAACAATGTCGGGGCGCAGTTCGTGGGGAAGCGATGGCGGCTGTGTTAGCAGCTGGGCAAGTTGCGCCGCATTTCCTTTTTCAAAGAAGCAGCCGTTTTGCCCTTCGGTGATAATGTCGAGCGGGCCGCCGTGGCGGGTCGCAATCACCGGCGTATTCATGGCGAGGGCCTCTATAAGCGTGAGGCCGAAGCTTTCCGGTTTTTTCGAGCAGGAAACCACGACTGAGCTCAGGGTGTACAGTTCCGGCAGGTCGGGGCAGTGCGGGAGAAAATGAACGTGCTTTTCCAGGTTGAGATGCTGCACGAGTTGCTGCAGCTCTTGATGGTATGTCTGTTTGTCGGCGCGGACATTTCCGACAATCAGGGCGCGGATGTCGGGGTTGGATTCGATGGCTAAAGAGATGGCTTTAATAAAGGTCTCGTAATCCTTGAGTTCGGTGATGCGGCCGACCGAGGTTACGAGCTGTTTGCCCTGCAGCCCAAGTTCTGATCGGAGTGCGTCGATGCGCTGGCGATTGATGCGAGCCGGATCAAATTTTGCCAGGTCAATGCCGCTGTGGATCACGCGAATTCTGTCGCGGTCGACCGAATAGTTTTCGAGAATGTAATCTCTGACGGGATTGCTGACGCAAATGACGCGATCGCCTTTGGTCATGATTTCGCTGTAGCGGCTGACGCTGTTAAATCCGTGGACGGTGGTGACGAAGGGAACGTTCAGCTTTTTGTTGGCAAACCGCGCGAGCCAGGCGGGGACGCGGCTGTGGGCATGCAGGATGAGCGGCTCGCCGCTCGAACTTTGAACTTTGAACTCTGAGGCCAGAACCTTTTGCAGTTTGCAGACTCGGCTGAAAAAGGTGAGGGGATTTTTGGAGCAGACGTCAAGGGTGATGTGCCGGCCGCCGTCGGCCTCGATCTGCGGCGCCAGCGTGCCGCCGTTGGAGATGACCGTAGAAGTGTGGCCGCGCTTCACCAGTTCGCGGTTGAGCGTAAGGACAATGGTTTCGACGCCGCCCTGGTTCAGCTCCGGTAAAATTTGGACAATGTGCATCAGAACTTTTTAACCACAGAATACACGGAATACACGGAAATAATCTTGGATATCGCGCAAAGGCGCAGAGGCGCGAAGTGAAGTGCTGCATGTGATATTCATTTCTTCTGTGCGGCGCTATAGCAATGTGACGGAACAGGCTGAAAGCTGACCTGATTTGGTCGCAAATTTTTTATCAAAGGTGACCAGTTGATCGCATTGTTTGCCGTCCGCCAGGTGCAGGGCGTCGGCAAAGTCCAGTCCCTGTCGGTGCCAGTCCAGCGCATCATGAATTTTATCGGCATGGGTGACACAGACATTTGGAAGCCCCATGAGGCTGGTCAGAGCCAAGGAAATTTTGTCGGTCGGGAGTTTATACGCATATCTCAAGACCCATTCGGTTTCGAGCAATACAGTGTCGGGAATGAACAGTTCCTCCTTTTGGAATACTTTGTACGCCTGCTCATATTGCTTTTTATCATCCTGAGCCAACAGGCGTACGATGACGTTGGTGTCGACGGCGGTCACGAGCCTTGCTCCTCGGCACCTGCCCGAATGGCCTCTTCCATTTCCTCCAGCGACACGGTCGGGCCGCTGTAATTCAGGCACCCGCCGACTTCGTTGAGGGAGGTTTCCGGGAAAGGGGCTTTAGGTTTCAGAATAATATTATCCTTTTGCTCAATCACGATGAACTGCTGTCCGGATTTCCAGTGATGGCTTGTTCGGATGGGCTGGGGAATAATGATTTGTCCTTTGCTGGAGAGTTTGGTGGTTAACATTTCAGACTCCTGTGTAAGATGTGGGTAAGATTATTGCGAGTCTCCCGCTTTGTCAAACAAGTTCTTCGTAGCGAATAGCATTATGGTATTTTTGGAATCCAGTCCGGAATTGTTATGTTTTTTGTGGATTGCGTTCCTATTCAATGTCTCTGGAACTCGTGGAATCCAGACTCTGCATAAATGCAAAGTTGAACTTTCGATTTATTCGTCGGCGCTTGTTCATCTCGGCGAATTATTTTATTCACCACAGAGGATCGGAGGTCTCAGAGGACTTGTAACCGCGGATTACGCTGAATACACGAAAATAATTTGGATATCGCGCAAAGACGCGAAGTGAAATGCTGAATGTGATTTTGATTTTTTCTTGGGATCACCACAGAGGGGCGGAGGTTCACGGAGGAGCTTGTGACAGAGAGTAAAATTGTGCCTCTTTGCGCCTTTGCGTCTTTGCGCGATATTTTTTCTCCGGCGAACTGGAACCGAGTTTTGTTTTGCGTTTGCGGGGCGTTTGTGGAGTATGTCGCGCATGAAAAAGACTGAAGATAAACAGATCGAGTCGCTTGAGATTTATAAACGCCTCTTTCCGTTTGTGCGCCCCTACCGCCTGCGGCTGGTGGTGGGCATCATCTGCGGCATGCTGCATGGCGGCGCGATGGGCGCAATGATTGTGGTGATGCGCTGGGCGCTGGGCGGCATTTCCGGCGAAGATATGAGCATGGCGGGCATCGCGTCCATGGCGGGCGGCGAGATGGCGGGCCGGGCCGGCGACGTGGGACTGGAACGAATTGTTCTGACCGTTGTGCTGCTGATGGTAGTGACGCTGTTTCAGGGGATTGTCTTTTTTGGCGGAAAATATCTGGTCGAGTGGGTCGGCCACCGGGTGATTACCGATTTGCGCGGACGTCTTTTTGAGCATATTCATTCGCTGCCGATCCAGTTTTTCGGGAAAAACCGGACGGGCGATCTGATTTCGCGCGTGACGAGCGATACGGGGCTGCTGGCGCAGCTGGTGAGAAATGTGATCGGCGACCTGATCCGCGAACCCTTTACCTTGCTTGGTCTGATCGGCGCCATGGTGGTGCTCGACTGGAGGCTGTCGATCATGGCGCTGGTGGTTTTCCCGATCTGCATTGTGCCGGTGGCGCTGCTTGGCCGTCGGGTGCGCAAGGCATCAAAACGCGGGCAGGAAAGTTCCGGTGATCTGCTTTCGGCGGCGCAGGAATCCATTAACGGCGCATTGGTGGTCAAGGCATTCCAGATGGAGGCCGACGAAACCGCCCGCTTCGGCCAGTCCAATATGCGCATCTTTAAGATGGCCATGAAGCAGACGCGGGCGCGCTCCATGAACGAGCCGATCATTACCTTCCTCTCGTCGATTGGGCTTTCCGGCGTGGTGGTCTATGCCTATCTGAACGATCTTTCGCTGGCGCTGCTGGTGTCGTTTGCGGCGGCCATGCTGTCGATGTATAAGCCGGCGAAAAAACTGAGCCAGATTCATATGCGTATTCAGCGCGCGGCCCCCGGTGCGGAGCGTGTGTTTGAAATCCTGGATGTTGAAAACACGATTGCCGATGCGCCCGATGCGGTTGCTTTTTCCGGCGCGGTCGAAAATGTGGCACTTCAGAATGTTTCGTTTGCCTATGACGAAAAGAAGATTCTCGACGGCATCAATCTTGAAGCAAAAGCGGGCGAGTGCATGGCCTTTGTCGGCAGCTCCGGCGCGGGCAAGACGACGCTGGTAAATCTGATTCCGCGCTTTTTTGATGTGACCGGCGGATCGGTTTCGGTGAATGGAAAAGATATCCGCGACTACACGGTTCATTCGCTGCGCGAGCAGATCGGCGTGGTGACGCAGAGCACGGTGCTGTTTAACCGCAGCGTGGCTGACAATATTTCCTACGGCTCGCCCGATGCGACGCGCGAACAGATCGAAGATGTCGCGCGGCGCGCCAACGCGCATAAATTTATTATGGAGCTGGAGGACGGTTATGACACCGTGATTGGCGAGCGCGGTTCGCTGCTTTCCGGCGGCATGGCCCAGCGCGTGGCGATTGCGCGCGCATTGCTGAAAAATCCGCCGATTCTGATTCTTGATGAAGCCACCAGCGCGCTCGATACCGAATCCGAGCGGCTTGTGCAGGGCGCGCTCGATGAGCTGATGAAAGACCGCACGGTATTTGTGATTGCCCATCGCCTCTCCACCATTGCCCACGCCGATTCCATTGTGGTGCTCGATAAGGGCACAGTCGTGGAGCAGGGCACGCACGATGAGCTGCTCGCGCAGGGTGGAAAATATAAATATCTCTACGACATTCAGTTTGCGAATAAGTAGCAGTTTGGGGTTGGCGGTTTGCAGTTTGGGGTTTGAAGATCCCAACTCCTAACTTCCAGCTCCTAACTTCCAACTGTCCTTCAACAGCGGCTTGAGATCGATCTTTTGATCTGCCGTACCAAGCGTTCCGTCGAAGACGTGGACGGCGTCGCGTTTTTCGAGTCCTTCGATCAGTTCTTCAAACTTGTTGGGTATCTTGAGCTGGCGGTTCATCAGCACGTCCACCTTGGCCGAGCCAAAGCTGGCGCATTCGCTGATCATGGAGGCGGAATCGGAGGTGACAAATAACCTATCACACAATTGGATAAAGGCGGGGATCGGGTTGTAGTCGTCGCGCGAGTTGATGAGCTTGTAGTCGAAGGGCAGGGCGTCGATGATGGCTTCGACTTCCGGCGGCGTGCGGCGCGAAGTGGTGACCCAGCGCTCCATGCCGTCGGTCAGTTCAAAGATTTTTTCGAGCTGGGCGCGCAGGATTTCGGCGTCGATGGTGGAAACCGCGTTGGGGCCGCCGATGATGATGCCGACGGCGGATTTTTCCTGCTCATGTTTTTCCCGAAACTCAGCGGCCTTTTCGTCAAAGAAGGCGGGCTCGGCGGCGCAGAGGTTGAGCGGCAGCTCGGTAATGTTTGCCTGTTTGGGAGGATGGTCGTAGGCCGGACAGAAAATGTGGCTGAAGTCGAGCCGGTAGCCTTTGGGGTGGAGGATGGCAATGTTGGGCAGCTTCAGTTTCCTCGCGAGCAGCTTGTTGGCGTAGTAGGTGGCTGAGCCGGTGGACACCACGAGGTCGAACCCTGAGCGCTTAACATCGAACCCTGAACTTTGAAAAAGACTCTCGGTGTAGAGGCCAGCGCGGTCGAGGGCGTAGGAGAGGGCTTTGTTCGCTTTGCTGTTGAAGGCGATTTCAAGAATCTCATATTCGAGCCCGAGGTGCGTGCAGAGCGCGATCGACTGGTTGAAGTGCCCCGGTTTTCCATCGCTGATGATCAGGGCGCGCTTCATCTGTATTCCGCCTTCGGGAGGCCCCAGCGGTTGTGCATCCAGAACCATTGTTCGGGATATTTCCTGATCATATCTTCGAGCATTTTCTGGTGGAGCCTGGTGAGTTCCTGCACTTGTTCTTCGAGCGGCTTGCCGTTGTCTTCCCATGGGATCGGCTCGGGAATGATCAGCTTGTGCTGGTGGGGTGCGGTTTTGACGAGAAACATGGGCTGGACGGGAATGCCGAAGCGGATCTGGAGCAGGGCGGGAGAGCCGCCGGTGGGGGCGGGGTGGCCGAAAAAGTCGCAGTAAAATCCGCCGCCGCGCGGCTTTAGTTTCTGGTCGAGCAGCAGGGCGCAGATGTCGCCTTTCTTCACGTTCTTGGTGATGTGCATGAGGGCGTTTTTCTTATAGTAGACCTTCATGCCGAAGCGCTTGCGCAGTGGGAAGACCACCTTTTGTTCGATGATCTGGTTGTCGCCTTTGCGGGCAATCACGTGCAGCTGCTCATCAAATACGAGGCCTCCATATTGAGGCATCAGCTCCCAGTTGCCGAGGTGGCCGGTAACCACCAGAACGCCGGCATCGTAGGTGGATTTGCGTTCCTGAAACTTGTCCCACCCTTCGGTTTCGACCAGTCCGAGAATTTCCTCATCGGAAACACGGCCGGTCATGATCAGGTTGTTGAGCGCCAGCGAGTCGGCAATGTTCAGGTAGGCCTTGCGGGCCAGTTTCCGGCGTTCGCGGTCGCTCCGTTCCGGAAAGGCGATTTGGAGGTTGGCCAGGGTGATTTGCCGCCGCCCTTTCAGGGCAACATACATCAACAGGGATACTGCGCTGAAGAGGCCGTACACCATGCGGCGGGGCAGCAGGCGGCTAAAGTTAAGCAGGGTTGCGACGGCTGCATATTCAATCTGTTCTCGTAATGCCATTTCGGGGATCCTTTGAATAAAGCGAAAATTTAACCCCGAAGCCGCGCCGGTTTCAACCCGTTTGCCTCTTAACTTGCGCTGGGTGGCGATCATCCATACATTAGCGCGAATTGGGAGAATGACTTTGGGAAAGCTGAACAAATATCTGCTGAAAGACTATCTGGTAACCTTTGCCGTTGCGATGCTGCTGATTACCTTCGCGTTTTGCGTTGGCGCCATCTACAAGGCGATCGACATCATGGCCAAGGGCTTTCCGGTTGATATCGTGGGGCGCTTTTTCCTCTACAATATTCCCTATTCGCTGGCCTATTCCATCCCGATCAGCGCGCTCTTTTCGACGCTGCTGCTCTTTGGGCGGCTTTCGGCCGACAGCGAAATCAGCGCCATGAAGGGCGGCGGCCTGAGCCTCTGGCAGATTGCTTCGCCGGTCGTGCTGGTTTCGCTGCTGCTCTCCGGTGCCTGTCTTTACAATAACTTTGTGGCCTATCCGCACACCACCTATGCCAACCGCCAGCTCATCAAGGGCATGGGCGTTGAGGATCCGATCAAACTGCTCGAAGAGGGGCGCTATATCCGCGAATTTCCCGGCTACATGATTTATGTCGGCCAAAAGAGCCGCAACCGTGTGCGCGACCTCGTGGTTTATGAGGTGGACAAAGAGAGCGGAAAAGTGACCGGCAGCGTCCGCGCGGCCAGCGGGATGCTTTCGGCCGACAAGCAAAAGGCGCTGCTCAAGATTGACCTGTCCGACGTGCGCATCGAAATCCCTGATCCATCCGATCCGGAAAACGCGGCAAAAACCCGGTATATCAACGCCAAAAGCTATCCCATTCGCCTCGACTTTAACGAGCTGGCCGGCAAGAAGAAGGTCTACAAAAAGCTCAAGAATATGACCGGCTCCGAGCTGATCTATCGCATCCGCAACAAGGCGGAGTCGCAGTGGGGGCAGGAGGAGCATGCCAAGGACCGCAGTCGCAATCTGACCGAGCTGCACAAGCGGATCTGCCTCGCCATCTCGCCGCTGATGTTTGTACTCGTCGCCATCCCGCTGGGTATCCGTTCGCACCGCAAGGAGTCGTCGATCGGGATGATCATGAGCCTCGGCATCATGTTTATCTACTATATCTTTATCATTCTGGCCAAGACGCTGTCCAAGGATCCGTCAGTTTACCCGTGGCTGATTCCTTGGGTGCCGATCGTCGCCGGACAGGTTACCGGCATTATTCTGCTCCGCCGCGCAAACTAGCACCTTGGTGCAGGGAATCTCTCGCCCGTTCGCTTCACTCAAGCCGCAAGGCCAAGAAGCATTTCCGGTTTCTCTGTGGCTTCGTGGCTCTGTGAGAGAAATCTCCGGGTGCGGGGCCTGTTGAATACGAAATTATCCTGCGGGCTTGCCTTGCTTCGGGCGCGCCTGTAAATTGGGCGCTTCTTTCTGAAACCGAGAGGAATCCCGGTTGGCGAGAGGAGGGCCGGTTCCCGGGTGACGAAATCTGGGGAACCCCGTCAGGGTCGGAAGGCAGCAGCGGTAAACTATGTTTTTCGGGTGTCTGGAGTAACCGGTCCTCCTCACGCAGATCGGAGACGCACTGCGCAATAGATATGGCATACGAAGTTTTAGCACGAAAATGGCGCCCGCAGCAGTTTACTGACGTAGTCGGGCAGGGGCATGTCACCAAGACACTCACCAACGCGATCGAAACCGGCCGCGTCGCCCACGCCTATATTTTCGTCGGCTCGCGCGGAACCGGCAAAACCACCTCCGCGCGTATTCTTGCCAAGGCGCTCAATTGCGAAAAGGGTTCCACGCCGCATCCGTGCGACGAATGCGACTCCTGCAAAGAAGTCATGGCCGGCAACAGCCTCGACGTCATCGAGATCGACGGCGCGTCAAACAACGGCGTCGATCAGGTCCGCGACCTGCGCGACAATGCCCGCTATTCTCCCGCACGCGGCCCCTACAAGATTTACATCATCGACGAAGTGCACATGCTCTCCACGGCCGCGTTCAATGCGTTGCTCAAGACGCTCGAAGAGCCGCCGGAGCATGTTAAATTTATCTTTGCCACCACCGACGTCCATAAGGTGCTGCCCACGATTCTATCGCGCTGTCAGCGCTTCGACCTGCGCCGCATCTCCGTGCAGGACATTGTTGACCGCCTGCGCAAAGGCTGTGCGGAAGAGGGAATCACCATTTCCGACGACGCCCTGCTGGCCATCGCCCGCGGCGCCGAAGGCGGCCTGCGCGACGCCGAATCCGCGCTCGACCAGATCATCTCCTTCCGCGGAAAAGAGATCGAGGAAGAGGATGTGCTCGCGGTCTTTGGTCTGGTTTCGCGCCACGTGCTCGAAAACCTTTCCACGGCTATCCTGAAATCGGACGTGCCGGGCATCATTAATATTATTTCCGAGATGGATCAGGCCGGCAAAGACCTGCAGCGCGTGGTGATGGAGCTGATGGAAAGCTTCCGCAATCTGCTCGTGGTACTCTATGCCGGCGACGGCGCCTCCGCCCTGGAGCTGCCCGAAGCGCAGCTGCAGTTTTACAAAGCGCAAGCGCCCGAAACCGAAGCCGGCCGCGTGCTTCGCATCATCGATGCGCTGGTCGAAACCGATGGTCGCATGCGCTATGCGCTCTCCAAGAAAACGCTGCTCGAAACCGGGCTGATCCGCTGCTCGCGCGCCGCCGAAACCGCCACCATCAACGAGCTGCTTAAACAGGTGGCCGACCTAAAAAAAAACTTTAAATCCGGCGGACCCACCGCCGTAACGCCGAATTCCGGCGAACCGCAAAAAAAAAAGCCAATTGAGGCCGGCGGCGAAATCGACCTGCTGCTGAAAAACTGGCACGCCATTGTTGGCCATGTCGGCAAGGCCGATCCGCTCTCCCGCAGCTATCTGCTCGACACCGCGCCGCTCAGAATCGATGGAACCCACCTTGTTGTCGGCTTTGATCCCGAATTTTCCGGCGAGCGTCAGCGTTTTGACGATGATCGCACCAAGCTGGCCCTGGCACGCGCCGCCGATCGGCATGTCGGCCGCATGCTTGCCGTTTCGTTTGAGCCGCTGCCGGTTGATCACAAGCCGCTGCCGGCCGATCATTTGGTTGCCAGATCGGAATCCGGCGACGCGCAAGAGCTTTCCGGTCAGCGGAAATGGTATGCAAATCCCGTTGTGAAAACCGTCATCAATACCTTTAATGGCGAAATTACCGATGTCAGGGAGTAGAAAACCGCAGGTGGACGCAAATTGACACGGATGTGTTTTGCACTCCAGCAAAGGGTTTAAAAACTTAAAACCTAACACATAAGGACTACCAATATGAACATGATGAAAATGATGAAGCAGGCGCAGGATCTGCAGAAAAACATGAAGAAAAAACAGGCCGAGCTGGCCAAGACCGAAGTACAGTTTTCGGCTGGCGGCGGTATGGTAACGGCGGTTGCCACCTGCGACATGAAGGTGAAGAGCATCAAAATTAATCCGGATGCCGTCGATCCGTCCGACGTCGAAATGCTCGAAGATCTCGTGCTGGCCGCAGTGGATGGCGTGCTCAACTCCGCGCAGGAAACCATGGCCAAGGAGATGGGCCAGCTGACCGGCGGCATGGGCCTGCCCGGCGGAATGGATCTCCCTTTCTAAATTTAACACCAAGGTCGCAAAGAGCGCGAAGAAGAAGTTTTCTTTGCGGGCTTCGCGCTCTTCTGTGAAAAAACAACCGAATGGAACATTTAGCCCCATTGGATAATTTGGTTGCGGCGCTGAGCCGGCTGCCCGGCATTGGGCGGCGTACGGCTGAGCGCATGGCGATGGCGTTGGTTCAGGATGGCAAGGGGCTGACGCGTGTTCTGGCCAATGCGCTGCTGGAGGCCGACGAGGGGATTGCCACCTGCGAGCGTTGCGGCAGCGTTACGCTGGCCGAGATCAATCCCTGCGAGCTCTGCACTCGCCCGCGGCGCGATGCGCACATTCTGTGCGTGGTGGAGAGCCCGGCGGATATTCTGAAGATTGAGGAGTCGGGCGGATTTCAGGGGCGCTATCATGCGCTGATGGGGCGCCTTTCGCCGATGCATGGGGTTGGCGCGGCCGATTTGCGCGGCGATCAGCTTTTGCAGCGCATCGCCGATGAAAAGTTTGAAGAGGTGCTGATTGCGCTCGGTACCGACGTTGAGAGCGATGCGACGGCGAGCTATCTCAAGGAGATTCTGGCATCGCGCAGCGTGAAGGTTTCGCGTATTGCCTTTGGTCTGCCGGCCGGCAGCGCGATTGAGTATTCCGATGCATCGACCCTTGCGCGCGCCATCAAGGGGCGTCAGGAAATCTAATAATTTCCGATGTGGAGACCTGATTTTGCTGTTGCAAGCGGTTGATTTCCAGAGGGTGTGAGATTGGTTGAAAAAAGTTGTTTTCGAGGTGTTGACTTCCCCGGCAGTTCGTGTACCTTATGCGCCTCTTTTGAGAGATCCTGCGTAGCTCAATGGTAGAGTAGGTGACTGTTAATCACTTGGTTGCTGGTTCGAGCCCAGCCGCAGGAGCCAATTTTCAGGGGCCGGTGCTGACGCGCCGGCTCTTTTTTGTTATTAGCTGTTTTATGTACTATGTATACATTCTAGGGCTTGGCAATGGGCAGCTTTACACGGATTTTTCCGGCGACCTGAAGCGCAGGATATCGGAACATCAAAGCGGGGAAGTTAGGTCGACGAAGCATCGGCGACCATTGGTGTTGATCCATTATGAAGCTTATTTGCAGGAGAGCGATGCTCGACGTCGCGAAAAGTTTCTTAAAACCACGGAAGGGAAGAGATTGCTCAAGCAGCAGGTCCGGGACGTTTTGATGGAGGATGGTTCGCCCCGCCATCCGACGGGGCGCCCTGTCGAATGACAGGGCGAGTTCAGTCGCAGGAGCCATCTTTAAGCCTGCATTCCATTTGGAATGTAGGCTTCTTTTTTGCTCGGAAAGCGTGGAGATAAAAAAAGACCTGCTCCGGATGGAACAGGTCAAAAATGGAGCGAGCGATGAGATTCGAACTCACGACATTCACCTTGGCAAGGTGAAGCT
>CAZABK010000012.1:0-44521 GCA_964483355.1 uncultured Verrucomicrobiota bacterium
GGCATCCGCCCGACCGTTCGTGGTGTTGCCATGAACCCGGTTGACCATCCGATGGGTGGTGGTGAAGGCCGCACATCCGGCGGTGGACATCCGAAGTCGCCCTGGGGTCTGCTCGCGAAGGGCAAACGTACCCGCAATAAGCATAAGCAGACCAACAAGTATATTGTTGAACGGAGGAAGAAATAATGAGTCGTTCACTCAAAAAAGGTCCCTACGTTGATCTCAAGCTGATGAAGAAGGTCCGCAAGATGGACGAGGCCGGACGCAAGCAGCCCATCAAAACCTGGGCGCGTGCTTCGGTGATTGTTCCGGAAATGGTCGGACACACCTTCAATGTTCACAACGGTAAAGTATTCGTTCCGGTGTTTGTTACGGAGAATATGGTCGGGCACAAACTGGGCGAGTTTTCGCCTACCCGCGCCTTCAGAACTCACGGTATGGCGACAGAGAAGTAGACGGTGTGATTTTTTTGAGTGGAAATCGCTGGATTTCAAAACTCAAATCAATACACTGTCCGCCCTTTATCCCCCTGTGGAGAAATAGAGAGTAAACACCATGGAAGTGTCAGCTACTACTAAATATGTGCGCATGTCGCCGACCAAGGCTCGCGATCTGGCTAACGAGATCAAAGGCCTGGCGGTTGCTGATGCGCTGCGCATCACCGAGTTTAATGCTCGCAAGGCTGCTGTTCAGATCGGCAAAACCCTCAAGTCGGCGATTGCTAACGCCGAAAACAACGAGGGACTGTCCGCGGACAGCCTGTATGTAAAGAACGCCATCGTGGATGGCGGACCGATGATGAAACGTTATCGTCCGCGTGCACGCGGCATGGCCAGTCCGATTCAGAAGAAGACCAGCCACGTAACCGTGATTCTAACCGACAAGAAAGCGTAAGGAGACTGTTGTGGGTCAAAAAGTAAATCCTATTGGAATGCGTCTCGCGCTCACCAAGGACTGGCGTTCGCGCTGGTATGCGGAAAAGCGTGACTTCGGCACCCTGCTCAAGGAAGACGTTGACATCCGCGCTCTGGTCGCTGAGCGACTGAAAGATGCCGCTGTGTCGGATATCTATGTTGAGCGTTATGCCAACCGTATTCGTGTAACCATCAAGACCGCGCGTCCGGGCCTGGTCATCGGCCGCAAGGGCGAAGACATCGACAAGCTTCGCGAAGTGCTCTCGAAGATCACCAAGAAAGAGGTGTATGTCGAGATTGCTGAAGTGAAGAAGCCAGACCTCGACGCTACGCTCGTGGCCGCTAACGTTGCCATGCAGCTCGAACGTCGTGTCTCGCATCGCCGCGCCATGAAGCGTGCGCTTCAGCTGGCGATGGATAACGGCGCCCTGGGCATCAAGATCCTGGTGGGCGGTCGTCTGAACGGTGCGGAAATTGCCCGTTCCGAGAGCTATAAAGAAGGCAAGATTCCGCTGCACACGCTGCGCGCCAACATTGACTATGGCGTGGCAGAAGCGAACACCGTCGCCGGTATCATCGGCATCAAGGTGTGGATCTGCAAGGAATCGGAAAAGAAAGCCTAGGAGTTGAACCATGCCTTTGATGCCTAAAAGAGTTAAGTACCGTAAGGTGCAGCGCGGAACCCGCGGCGGTGTCGCCCAGAAGGGGAATTCGCTCGCTTATGGTGAGTATGGCCTGCAGGCCCTCGATCGCGGCTGGATCACTGCGACCCAGATTGAAGCGTGTCGTGTGGCTGCAAACCGCGCCATGAAACGTAAAGGGAAACTGTGGATTCGCATTTTTCCTGCCAAACCGATCACGAAGAAGCCGTTGGAAGTTCGTATGGGTAAGGGTAAAGGCGGCGTCGACCGTTGGGTCGCCGTTGTGAAGCCCGGCACCATGCTGTTCGAAATCGATGGCGTGCCGGAATCGCTGGCCAAGGAATGTATGCGTCTTGCTGCAACCAAGCTGCCGATCCGCGCGCGGTTCGTCCAGCGTCACGCTCATGACTAAAGGATAGGGTGAGCCATGAAGATGAATGAATTGAAAGAAATGACGATGGAAGAGCTCAATCAGCAGCTCGCGGACATCAAGAAGGAGCAGTTCAACCTGAAGCTCCAGCAGGTGTCCGGTCAGCTGGAAAACCCGGCGCGCATCAAAGAGCTGCGCCGCACGGTGGCCCGCATCAAGACCATCCAGAACACAAAGAAAGTTGAAGGGTAGTGGTCATGGAAAAGACTGAAAGAAACCTGCGCAAGAAGCGCGAAGGCCGCGTCGTCAGCAAGAGTGGTGACAAGACAGTTGTGGTTCTGATCGAACGCCGTGTTCGCCACCCGCTGTATGGCAAGGAAATTCGCGTTTCCAAGAAAGTTCACGTGCACGACGAAGAAAACAAAGCCGGTATCGGCGATGTGGTTCGTGTGATGGAAACCCGCCCGCTGAGCAAGCTGAAACGCTGGCGCCTGGTGGACGTTGTTTCGGTAGCCGCGAAATAAGGTAGGGCAGAGCGATGATTCAAGAGCAAACACGTTTGAAAGTTGCGGATAACTCGGGCGCACGTTCGGTAATGTGCATCCGCGTGCTGGGTACCAAGAGCAAGGTTGCCCGTGTGGGCGATGTTATCCGCGTCACCGTCAAAGAAGCACAGCCGAACGGTGTGGTGAAAAAGGGCGATACTGCGAAAGCGGTTGTGGTCCGCACCAAGAGCACCATTCGTCGTCCCGATGGCTCCTGCCTTCGTTTCGACGGCAATGCGGCCGTGATTATCGACGACAACAACAACCCGCGCGGCACCCGTATTTTCGGGCCGGTGGCCCGCGAGCTTCGCGACAACGACTTCATGAAGGTTGTTTCGCTGGCTCCGGAAGTACTCTAAGGCGCTGGGAGGAATTGAAAATGAGTAAAGCCAAGATCAAAAAGGGCGACACCGTGGTTGTGATCGCCGGTGATGATAAAGGCAAGTCGGGCAAGGTGCTCCAGGTGCTGCCGGAAAGCGGCCGCATCCTCGTTGAAGGAGTTAACTTTGTGAAGAAGCATATGCGGAAGAACGAAGACAACCCTCAGGGTGGAGTCGTGGAGATGGAAGCTCCGGTTGCGATCTCCAACGTGAAGGTGTCTGCCTAATCGTTCCAAGCATTGGAACCGTAATTTTGGAGGAAGGGTAATATGACCCCAACACTGAAAACGAAGTATAAAGACGCGGTAGCGCCGAAGCTCATGGAGAGCCAGGGCTACACCAGCAAAATGCAGGTTCCCGCACTTAAAAAGATCGTACTGAACCTCTGTGTGTCGCTCAACTATGACCGCGACACCCTGACCGCTCTGGCCGACGACCTCGGCAAGATCACGGGTCAGAAGCCGGTAATCACCAAGGCGAAGAAGTCGGTATCGAACTTTAAGTTGCGTGAAGGAATGCCGATCGGCGCACGTGTGACACTGCGCGGCGACCGGATGTATGAATTTATGGATCGCCTGGTCAATGTTACGCTCCCGCGTATCCGCGACTTCCGTGGTATTCCGGCCAACTCTTTCGACGGCAGCGGAAACTATTCCATGGGGCTGCAGGAACAGACCGTATTTCCGGAAATCGATCCGGACAAGGTTAAGAAAACCCACGGCATGGACATCACGTTCGTCACCTCCGCCGCCAAGGACGATGAGGCGAAGGAACTGCTCTCCCTCATGGGCATGCCGTTCAAGACGGGCAACGAATAGGAGTTTAGAAATGGTACTTACAGATCCAATCGCTGACATGTTGACCCGTATCCGCAACGCGCATATGGCTGAAAAGATGCAGGTTGCAATGCCGCACTCCAAGATGAAGAGCGAAATTGCACGTATCCTGAAGGCCGAAGGGTTCATCAAGGACTACACGATGGAAAACAACGACGGCAAACCCGTCCTCAACGTTTTCCTCAAATACACGATCGAGCGTGAGCCGGTCATCCAGGGGCTGCGCCGCATCAGCAAGCCCAGCTGCCGCAAGTATGTCAACTCCGAAGAGGATCCGCGCGTTCTCGGCGGCATCGGATTGGCGATCCTCAGCACTTCTTCGGGCGTCGTAACCGACACCGAAGCTCGTGAAAAGAAGGTCGGAGGCGAAGTCCTCTGCTACGTTTGGTAGGAAGGACCGGGTTTAGATATGTCAAGAGTAGGTAAACAACCAGTTTTGATCCCCGGCGGCGTGACCGTCGAGGTCAGCGGCCAGACCGTGACCGTGAAGGGTGCCAAGGGCGAATGCTCCTACACCTCTCCGGCCAGCGTTGCCGTAGCCGTTGAAGACAACAGCGTAGTCGTTTCGCGCACTGATAACAGCAAGTTTGGCAAGGCCATGTTCGGCACCGTCCGTAGCCTCGTTAACAACATGATTGAAGGCGTGAGCAAAGGCTATAAGAAGGAGCTGATCATCGAGGGCGTTGGTTACAAGGCCGTCATGAAAGGACAGGAGATTGTTCTCTCCCTCGGGTACTCCCACGATATTAACTATGCGATTCCGGACGGCATCAAGGTCGACGTGCAGAACGGCACCAACGTTTCCGTTGAAGGCATCGATAAGCAGCTGGTCGGTCAGGTGGCCGCACGTATCCGCGATTACTCGCCGGCTGAGCCGTACAAAGGCAAGGGCGTACGCTACTCTGATGAGCAGATTCGCCGTAAGGAAGGTAAGGCGGTTGCATAATGGCTATTAAAAGCAAAAAAGATCTGAGAATTCGTCGCCACTACCGTGTGCGCAACAAGGTTCAGGGAACCGCCGAGCGTCCGCGCATGGCCTTCTTCCGCTCCAACAAGCGCATGGAAGTGCAGTTTATCGATGACCGCGCCAGCGTCACGCTGGTCGGCGCTTCGATCGACGGCAAGAATGCCGAAGCCGCCAAGGCGCTGGGCGCCAAGGCTGCTGAAGCCGCCAAGGCCAAAGGCATCGAGACTGTTGTATTCGACCGCGGCGGTTTCCGCTTCGGCAGCAACCTTAAAACACTGGCCGACAGCGCTCGCGAAGCGGGTCTTAAATTCTAGGAGTTTCCCAATGGCAGAAGAACGTACAGAACGTAGAGGCCGCCGGGATGGCGGACGCGGCCGTGGTCGCAAACGTGAAGATAGACAGGAAGTTCGCGAAAAGCCGGAATTCGAGGAACGCGTGGTTCACATCAGCCGTAACTCGAAAGTGGTTAAGGGCGGTCGTCGTTTCAGCTTCGGCGCACTCGTTGTGGTCGGTGACCGTAAAGGTCGTGTCGGCTACGGACTCGGCAAGGCCGCCGAGGTTTCCGAGGCGATCCGCAAGGCCGGTGAAGCGGCAAAGCGCAACCTCCAGACGGTCACCATGCGCGGCACCACGCTGCCGCACGATGCCATCGGCAAGTTCAGCGGCGCGCAGGTTCTCATTCGCCCGGCCTCTGAAGGTACCGGTATCATCGCCGGCGGTCCGTGCCGTGCCGTACTCGAACTCGCAGGAGTTCGTGACGTGCTGGCCAAGTCGCTCGGTTCGAACAACCACCTCAACGTAACCAAGGCAACCCTCAAGGCGCTTAGCACGCTTCGCTCTAAAGCTGAAGCACTCGCTATCCGCAAGGGTTAAGTTAGAAGGGGAATCAGTCATGGATTTACATTCACTGCAACCTGCAGAAGGTTCCAAGCATCGGAAGATTCGCGTCGGCCGCGGCCGCGCATCCGGCAAAGGTAAAACCGCCGGACGTGGTCATAAGGGTCAGATGTCCCGTGCGGGCGCAACCCACAAGCCGCTGTTCGAAGGTGGCCAGATGCCGCTCGTTCGTAAGCTTCCGAAGCGTGGTTTCAAGAACTTCACCCGCAAAGAGATCCTGCCGGTCAACCTCGACGCGCTTAACGCGTTTGACGAGGGCGCCGAAGTAACCATCGAGCTTCTCAAGGAGAAGGGCCTGGTTAACGGTCGTTTTGACGGAGTGAAAATTCTCGGCAACGGAAGTGTTGAGAAGAAGCT
The DNA here is from genome assembly GCA_964483355.1 of uncultured Verrucomicrobiota bacterium. Taxonomy (GTDB): domain Bacteria; phylum Verrucomicrobiota; class Kiritimatiellia; order Kiritimatiellales; family Pontiellaceae; genus Pontiella. The sequence continues at coordinate 5,908 of CAZABK010000012.1, forward strand.
GACCGTTAAGGTCAATGCCTTCTCCGCCTCGGCTAAGGAAAAAATCGAAGCCGCCGGCGGCACTTGCGAAATCGTCTAATAGAACGAAAGGCCACATCCCATGCTTTCCGCTTTTGCTAACACCTTCAAGATCACCGAACTCAGACAGCGTATTCTCTTTACGTTTGGTCTGATCTTTATCTGCCGTTTGCTCGCCACCGTTCCGCTTCCGGGCGTGGACGCGGCCGCCATCCGCTCCTTTATCGAGGCGCAGGGTGGTGCACAGGGCGGTCTGTTCGGAATCATGAACCTGTTCAGCGGCGGCGCGATGCTGAAGTGTTCCATCGGAACGCTCGGCATCATGCCCTACATCAGTGCGTCGATCATCTTCCAGCTCATGAGCTCGGTGATCCCGTATCTGGAAAAGCTGAAACGCGAAGGGGATGTTGGCCGTCAAAAACTGTCGCAGTACACCCGCTATCTGACCGTCATTATCTGTGCGGTCCAGGGGGTGGCGATGGGTGTCGCGCTCCAGGGCGGACAATATTTTGGCCTGCCGGAATCCGTGGTGCGGATTCCCGGCTTAGGCTTTATCCTGCTCACCATGCTTTCGCTGGTGACCGGTTCGCTGCTGCTGATGTGGATCGGCGAGCAGATGACCGATCGCGGTATTGGTAACGGTATTTCGCTGATCATCACCATCAACATTGTCAGCAGCCTGCCGATGGCCGTTAAGACGCTGATCGACAAGATGACCCAGATCGACGGTCAGTCGGAAATCGGCATCTTCCATCTGGCACTGATGCTCGGTCTGATCTTCTTCGTGATCCTCGGCGTGGTTGCGGTTTCGCAGGCCCTGCAGAAGGTTCCGGTTCAGTTTGCCAAGCGCATGGTCGGCCGCAAAATGATGCAGGGCGGTACTTCGCATCTTCCGCTGCGCGTCAACTATTCCGGCGTTATGCCGATCATCTTTGCATCCGCCATTCTTCAGATTATTCCGACGGTTGCAAACTTCCTGCCGTGGCAGGGGGCCAAGGAGTGGGCCGGTGCCTTCTCCACTTCGGGCTGGTATGTTTTCTGGTTCGGCCTAATGATCCTTTTCTTCTCCTATTTCTGGGTGGCGACCACCTTTAACCCGATTGAGATTGCCGACGACCTGAAGCGGCGCGGCGGTTATGTTCCCGGCATCCGCCCGGGCCGTCCGACCGCTGAATATCTCGACCGCACCATGACCCGCCTGACGCTGGCCGGTGCCGTCTTCCTGACCGCCATTGCGGTTCTGCCGAACATTCTGACCTCGCAGTTCCAGGTGGACTGGATTGTGGCGTCGTTCTTCGGCGGTACCAGTCTGCTGATTATCGTCGGTGTCATGCTCGACACGATGCGCCAGATCGAGTCGCATCTGGTGATGCATCACTACGACGGCTTCCTGAAAAAAGGAAAGATGCGCAGCGGACGATGAATGCAGTAGTTTTATTGGGTCCTCCCGGCGCGGGCAAAGGTACCGTCGCCGAGGTGCTGGTGGACAAGGACTATGAGCATGTGTCCACCGGCGACCTTCTTCGCGAGCAGATCCGCCTCGAGACCGCGCTTGGCCTGGAAGCCAAAAAACTGATGGATCAGGGCAAGTTTGTTTCCGATGACGTGGTTGTCGGGATGATTCGCGATCTGCTGAAATCTTCGGATCGTGATGCAAAATTTCTTTTCGATGGTTTTCCGCGCACGCTGGTGCAGGCGGAAAAGCTCGACGAGCTTGTTGGGTCGCTGGGCGGAACCCTGAATCAGGTTGTGTTGCTGGAGTGTCCCGACCAGGTCATCGTTGAGCGTCTTTCCGGCCGCCGCTCCTGCCCGACCTGCAAAGCGGTCTATCACATCATCAACAATCCGCCGAAGGTTGACGGGGTGTGTGACAATGAGGGCGCAGCGCTGGTTCAGCGTGATGACGATAATGCAGAAACCATTCAGAAGCGCCTTTCGGTGTATGCCGAGCAGACGGCTCCTTTGATCAGCTATTATAACGACAAGAACCTGGTGTGTCCGGTTGATGCAACGCAGGGGATCGAAAAGGTCCGCGCTGCTGTGCTTGAAACGCTGGGATAGGCTTTCGCTATGATTATCGTTAAAAAGCCAGACGAATTGGCAGCAATGCGTGTTGTCGGTCGGAAGACCGCCACCATCCTCCATAAAGTTGCTTCGAAGGTTGCGCCCGGCGTTACCACGAGGGAGCTGGATGAATATGCTGCCGAGCTCGCCCGCAAGGAAGAGGGCCGCTGCGCGTTTTATGGCTACCACGGATTTTCCGGCCGCATTTGTGCGTCGGTGAATGAAGAGGTGGTGCACGGTGTTCCCGGTCCGCGTGTGATTCGTGACGGGGATGTGGTGAGTATTGATTTTGGTCTCGTCTACGGAGGTTTCGTGGGCGATACGGCAACGACGGTGGCCTGCGGTGAGATTGATCCGCAGTGGCGTCGTTTGCTCGATACGACGCAGGCGTGTCTGGCGGCGGCCATTGATAAGGCGGTTGAAGGAAACCGGCTTTCGGATATTTCGAATGCGGTTCAGGTCGTGGCCGAGGGAGATGGGTTTTCGGTGGTGCGCGATTTTGTCGGTCACGGCATCGGACGCGAGATGCACGAAGATCCGCAGATCCCGAACTATGGTCCGGCCGGGCGCGGTCCGGTGCTGAAGGCCGGCATGACGCTGGCCATTGAGCCGATGATTAATTTGGGTGTGCACAAGACGGAAACCCTGAGTGATGGGTGGACGGTGGTGACGAAGGATCGGCTGCCTTCGGCGCATTTCGAGCACACTGTGGCCGTAGGTAAGGATAAGGCCGAAATCTTGACGATTCCTGATTTGGATTCGTGATGGAGAAAAAAGAGACAATTTTACTTGAGGCGTGCTTGCTGTCCGTGATAGACAAACACGCTTTTGACGCAGAACTAGGTAACGGACACCGTTTTGTGGCGTTTTTAGGGCGCAAGGATTTTGGTTGTCAGCCGCCGCAAATCGGTGCGCGCGTTGCAGTTGAGATGTCGCCCTATGATATGTCCAAAGGGCGTCTGGTGATAGACCAGGAGCAATGAGAAATGAAAGTACGAGCTTCAGTTAAGAAAATGTGTGAACAATGTAAGGTGATCCGTCGCAAAGGCGTGGTTCGCATTATTTGTACGAACCCGCGCCACAAACAGCGCCAAGGATAATTAAGGAGTTTGAGCAATGCCACGTGTACTCGGTATAGACATTCCCGGTAAAAAGAAGCTGGAATATTCGCTTCGCTACATTTACGGCATCGGCCCGACCGTCGCAAAAGAAGTTTGCGAGAAGGCCAAGCTGGATCCCGCCAAGAAGGCGGACGACATGAACGACGAAGACATTCAGCGTCTGGTTGCGGTTCTGCAGAACGAATACCGCATTGAAGGTGACCTGCGTCGTGAGGTATCTTCCAACATCCGTCGTCTGATTTCGATTGGTTCCTATCGCGGTCGCCGTCATCGCGCCGGTCTGCCGGTTCGCGGACAGCGCACCAAGACGAATGCCCGTACCCGTAAGGGCGCGAAGCGTACCGTGGGTGTGGTTCGTGGTAAGGAAGCGCGTTCCGCCGCTAAGGCCGCCGCCAAATAATTAAGGATTGATTCCCATGGCAGAAGAAAAAGTTGAAACTGTAGAAGAAAAAGTTGTTGCGGAAGCCGCTCCGGCTGTTGCCGAAGAAAAGGCCGCTGCACCGGCGGAAGAAAAGGCAGAGGAAAAGAAGTCCCGCCTGCCGACCGCTGCCGACCTGCTCGCCGACGAAGTCATCGAGCCGATCAAGCGCAAGAAGGGTTCCAAGAACGTTCCGTTCGGCATCGCCTTCGTTAAGACGACCTTCAATAACACCATCGTTTCCATCACCGACATGAAGGGCAATGTGATTTCCTGGAGCAGCGCCGGTCGCTGTAACTTTAAGGGTTCGCGTAAGAGCACCGCTTTCGCCGCCACCACGGTTGCGCAGGATGCCGCCCGTACGGCCATCAGCCACGGCATGAGCGAAGTTGAAGTTCGTGTTCAGGGTCCGGGAGCCGGCCGCGAGTCCGCGGTTCGCGCCATCCAGGCCGCTGGTCTTTCCATCACGGTGATCAAGGACACCACGGCTATTCCGCATAACGGATGCCGTCCGCCGAAACGCCGTCGCGTCTAATTTAACAAGAGTAAATAACACCATACGAGCCGGCTAACGCCCGGTTCTGGGAGGATACTACTATGGCAACACGACTCGCTCGTTTTGAAATGCCGAAACAGGTCGTCAAAGACGACGCTGTTTCCACCGATAACTACGGTAAGTTTTATGCTGAGCCGTTCGAGGGCGGCTATGGCCGCACCATGGGCAACTCGCTTCGCCGCGTTCTGCTCTCCTCGCTCGAAGGCGCTGCGGTTTCGTCCATCAAGATCAAGGGCGCGCCGCACGAATTCTGCAGCCTCGAAGGTGTGGTGGAAGATGTTTCCGACATCATCCTGAACATCAAGCAGCTGCTGTTTAAGGGTTACACCCGCGACACGCAGGTCGTAAAGGTTAGGGTTGAAGGTCCGGGCGAAGTGACTGCCGGCGACATTGTCTGCTCCGACAGCATCGAAGTGCTCAACCCCGATTTTGTGATCTGCACGCTTTCCGAGGGCGGCGTTTTCGAAGCCGAGATGGAAGTTCGCATCGGACGCGGCTACTGCCCGGCTGATCTGAACAAGAAGGAAAATCAGGAAATCGGCGTCATTCCGGTTGACTGCCTCTTCTCCCCGGTCCGCCGCGTGAAGTATGCGGTTGAAAACACCCGTGTTGGTCGCCGTACCGACTACGACAAACTCGTCATCGAAATCTGGACCGACGGTCGTGTCAGCCCGGACGACGCGCTGACGATGTCTGCCGCGATCCTGCGCCACCATCTTGACGTGTTTGTTTCCTACGACAAGGATCTGATCGAGTTTGAAGAGAGCGAAAAACAGATCGACATGGAGAAGGAAGAGCTCCGCAAGAAGCTCAACATCAGCGTTAACGAAATCGAGCTCAGCGTCCGCGCGGCCAACTGCCTGAACAACGCCAACATCACCACCGTCGGCGAACTGGCACAGAAGACCGAAGCCGAAATGCTGAAATACCGCAACTTCGGTAAGAAGTCGCTGAACGAAATCAAGGCGAAGATCCAGGAAATGGGTCTCTCCCTCGGCATGACCTTTGATGCGGACCTGCTGAAGGGTACGTCCTTCGAAGACTAGTTTTAAAAATTATCCAGAGGTTGGAACAATGAGACATCGTAAAAAAACAGTTAAACTTGGCCGTACCAGCGCGCACCGTAACGAGCTGCTCGCAAACCTGGTTTGCGCCTTGATCGACAACAAGCGCATCAAGACCACTGCGCCGAAAGCCAAAGCTGCCCGCAGTCTGGCTGAAAAGATGGTTACTCTCGGCAAGAAGGGCACGCTCGCGGCTCGCCGTCAGGCCATTGCCACGCTGAAGAACGAAAAGTCCGTCAAGGAACTCTTCGACGCAGTTGCGCCGGCATTTGCAGAGCGCAACGGCGGTTACACCCGCATTATCAAACTCGGGCGTCGTATTTCCGACAGTTCCGAGATGGTGTTGCTCGAATGGGTCGACACTGTCGCGGCTCCGACTGCTGAAGAAGCTGTTGAGGCTGCCGCTGAATAATCGGCTCCTTCCGGCTCACAAAAACCCGCTGTCGTTGTGATGGCGGGTTTTTTTTGTGGCTGGATATTGTTTGGGTTGGCCGGATTGTAGTGAAAAGCGTAATTTTTGTGGCTGCGGGAATGGCTGATTGCTGACTCATGTATTAATTTCATCGAATTTGGGTTGCGGAAAAATGAGCAGGTGATAGGTTTTGCGGTGATTTTTGCAAATTTGGGGATGCGCAACTATAAAACTAAAGGGAATCAGGCCAATGGGTAGAAGTACATTTATTCAGCAAATCATTGATGCTGCGAAGGTTAAGCAGCGCAATATTGTGTTGCCCGAAGGTAGCGACGAGCGTGTGCTTGAAGCCGCCAACACGATTAATCAGGAAGGTATTGCCTCCATCACGCTGCTGGGCGACGAGCAGCTGATTGCCGATGCCTTTGCGGCAAAGGGCTGGAGCCTTGACGGCATTACCGTCATCAATCCGGAAACCTCGGAAAAGCTGCAGGAATATGCGGATCTGTTTTATGAGCTGCGCAAAGCCAAGGGCATCACGCCGGAGCAGGCGCTTGAGGCCATCAAACACGTAAACTATTTCGGCATGATGATCATGCAGGCCGGTGACGCCGACGGGCTCGTTTCCGGCGCGGCGCACTCCACGGCCGATACGGTTCGTCCGGCTCTCCAGATTATTAAAGCCAACAAGCCCGGCGCCACCGTCTCCAGTTTCTTTATCATGGATGTCGACGGGAAGACCTTCATCTTTTCCGACTGTGCGCTGGTGGTTGATCCGACCGCGGAACAGCTGGCCGATATTGCCGTTGACAGCGCGATTTCCGCCATGGCCTATGACATTCCGCCGAAGGTGGCGCTGCTCTCCTTCTCCTCCTACGGTTCCGGCAAGGGACCGATGGTTGACAAGGTTTCGCAGGCGGTTGAACTGGCCAAAGCCAAGGTGGCCGCAGAGCACGCTGATAAAGGGATTGTGATCGACGGCGAGCTGCAGGCCGACTCGGCGATTGTGCCGGCGGTTGCGGCGTCGAAGGCGCCTGAAAGTCCGCTTGGCGGTGAAGCGCGCGTCCTGATTTTCCCGGACCTGAATGCCGCGAATATCGGCTATAAGCTGGTTCAGCGTCTGGCCGGCGCCGGCGCCTATGGTCCGGTTCTTCAGGGACTGAACAAACCGGTGAACGATCTTTCACGCGGATGCTATGTCGAAGATATCGTCGGCACCGTTGCTCTTACCGCTCTTCAGGCAGAAAATTAATTTTAAGGAAATCATCCAATGAAAATTCTCGTACTCAATTCCGGATCCTCATCCATTAAATACAAGTTGTATCACGCCGACGAAGCCGGCCAGTTTCAGGCGCTGTGCGAAGGTCAGGCCGACCGTGTTGGTATCGACGGTTCCACGCTCGCCTACGAGCGCGCGGATGTTGAAGGTAAGCAGAAGCGCTTTATCGACCTGGCTGACCACCGGGTCGCGATTGATGAAATCCTGAAGCAGCTGACCGATGCAGAAACCGGTGTGCTTGATAACCTGGAAGACCTTAATGCGGTCGGACACCGTGTCGTGCACGGCGGTGAAGATTTTACCGGTTCGGTCGTCATTGATAAGGATGTGGTTGAAGCGATCGATCGCAACTCCGCGCTGGCTCCGCTGCACAACCCGCCGAACCTGATGGGTATTCAGGCGATGTCCGCGCTGCTGCCGGAGGTTCCGCAGGTGGCGGTGTTTGATACCGCGGTTCATCAGAGCATGCCGAAGAAGGCCTATATGTATGCCCTGCCGCGCGCGCAGTACACCAACTATAAGATCCGCAAATACGGATTCCACGGCACCTCCCACGGTTATGTTGCCCAAAAGGCGGCCGAAACACTGGGCAAGCCGCTCGAAGATCTGAAAGTGATTACCTGTCACCTCGGCAACGGCGGCTCGCTGGCGGCGTTTATGGATGGTAAATCCGTTGATACGTCGATGGGCTTCACGCCGCTCGACGGCATCATTATGGGAACCCGTTCCGGCACGCTCGATCCCTACGTTCCGCTGCACATCATGCAGTCGCAGGGGCTGAAGCCGGCGCAGGTGAGCACTATGATGAACAAGCAGGGCGGTCTGCTGGCGATTTCCGGCAAGAGCGATATGCGCGACAACGTTGAAAGCGCTGCCGCTGGCGATGAAGAGTGCCAGATGGCCATCGAAATGTTCTGCTACAGCATCCAGAAATATATCGGCTCCTACGCGGCGGCCATGAACGGCGTGGACTGCATTGTCTTTACCGCCGGCGTCGGCGAAAACAACCCAATGCTGCGCGCTAAGATCCTCGAAAACTTCACCTTCATCGGTGTGGAAGTGGACACGGCGGCGAACGATGCCAACGAAACGATGCTCACCACCGAGAACTCCAAGGTGGCGGCCGTGAAGATTCACACCAACGAAGAGCTCGTCATCGCGCTCGATACCTACAACCTGGTTAAGTAGCGAACATAGAACGTCGAACCTTGAACATCCAACTTCGAAGTTTGGTGTTCAGGGTTCAATGTTCGAAGTTCATGTTATGAGCGAAGCGAATAAAAAAACATCCGCCTATGTGTGGTTCGACGCTGAGTTTACTTCGCTCGAACTCGACCAGGCGCGGCTGCTTCAGGTCGCGGTTATTGTGACCGATGCTGAGCTCAGCCGTCTGCATCCCGAACCGGAGGACCTCAACCTCTGCATCCGACTGGAAGAGGGGGAAGAGGTCAGCCCGTGGGTCGCCGAAAATCTGGCCGGTCTTGTTGGGCAGTGCCGTTCCGCCGAGGCGGTCAGTATCGAAGAGGCCGACCGCCAAATCGCCGCGCTGCTCGATCGCTATTGCGCGACGCCCTGCGCCGAGATGGCTGACCGCCCCGTGCTCGCCGGCAACAGCGTGCACAACGACTGGTTTTTGATGCGCAAGTTTTTGCCGCAGTTTGCCGGTCGCCTCCATTATCGTTTGCTCGACGTTTCCACCATCAAGATTCAGTGGCAGGATTGGGCCAGCGGCGAACCGTTTGACAAGGAACGCGTCGAGCAGCTCAACACCTATTTTCCCGGCGGCGGAATCTCCGCAACAAACGCCCACGACGCCCTTTTTGACATCAAGGCGTCCATTGCCGAACTCGCCTTTTATCGCGCGCAGCTGCGTCGAGTATAGCCCCGAAAGAGCGCAGAGAAATCAAGGCCGCATGGGGCTTTGTGATCTCTTGCGCTGGCTTGTCGAAGTCGCCAGTGATTCTGACAAGAGGTTATTGTTCGCAAAAAACATTGCTGTTTGGTAATCTGGTTCACAATATGTGCGTTCGCTTGTGCGTGTATTAAGCCAATTAAACAACTAAATAACAAAAGGCCCGCAGGGTTGCGGGCGGGTTGGTGAAGCCTCTGTTGGTCGGAGGAGAAGGAAGGGGAATCCATGAAAAAGCTATTCATTGCAGTTGCTGCTGTTTGCTCATTTGTCAGCGTCGGTCTGGCGCAGGACATCACTTGGAGCGGAGATGTTTTGCCCAGTGATCCGACTAACTGGAATTCCTCCGTTAATGCGTATGTCGGCTATACCAATTCGGGCAGTGTGAGCGTTACCGGATCCGGTCAGCTTGATACCCGTAATGTTACCATCGGCAGTGATTCCGGCTCGGACGGTTTGGTCGTTATTTCTTCGGGCGGGGTCTGGACCAATGAACAGTTCTTTAATGTGGGCTATTCGGGCGAGGGCAGTCTGATAGTCACTAATGGCGGACAGCTATATGGTTCGACTAAGGTGGGTGTGTCTGGATCGGGAGTGGGTACGGCAACGGTGGATGGCTCCGAATCCTTGTTGGATGCGGGGGACTATTGGGTTTATGTTGGCGAACACGGCACGGGAACTCTGAATGTTACCAGCGGCGGAACGGTTGCCGCGAATACGAGCTATTTGGGATACTTTAACGATTCTGATGGTACGGTGAATATTTCGGGCGCGGGTTCAGTTTTGACAAATTCGGCTACGCTGGAGGTTGCGCGCTACGGATCCTCTACGTTAACGATTTCCGATGGCGGCACGGCTTATAATACCGACGGCTATATCGGACATTATGATGCCACCCCGTTTGGGGATTATGTTACAGGGCTTGTGACGGTGGCCGATTCCGGTTCGGTCTGGACCAATGCCGGCGACCTGTATGTCGGCGACGCCGGCAACGGCGTGCTTGAAATTACTAACGGCGGCGTGGTCTATGCCGACAATGGATTTATTGCGGATGACGGCGGTTCTTTCGGCGCGGTGAGTGTGGACGGTTCCGGCTCTTCTTTAATTCTTTCGAACGGGCTCTATGTGGCTAATGGCGGAACGGGTTCGCTGGAAATTTCCGATGGCGGGATGGTTAATAATGCGGCCGGATATATCGGCCGCGGCTCCATGGCAACGGGTGTGGTAACGGTGACAGGGTCCGGTACGATCTGGAGCAATTCTTCCAATCTGTTTGTCGGCGATTATGGCCGCGGCGAGCTGATTATTTCCAACGGCGCGACGGTTTTTGCCGGAAGCAGCACTTTTATTGCCGCCGCTTCCAACTCCACGGGGCGTGCGCTGGTTTCGGGCGCGGGTTCGGTCTGGACCAATGCCGCGAGTCTTTATGTCGGCTATGTCGGCGACGGTTCACTGATGGTCACCAATGGCGGCGCAGTTTATTCCGGCAGCTCAACGATCGGCTGGGGGGATGAATCCTCTGGCAAGGCGACGGTAACGGGATCTAATTCGCTCTGGCAGGTTCGCGGTTCTTTGAACATTGAAGGCGGCTCGCTGGATGTTCTTTCCGGCGGCGTGGTGGCGTCCTCCGGAGTGATGCTTTCGGCCAACTCTGACTCGGTTGCAACGCTGACGGTGGCCGGCGCGGATTCTGTTTTGGACAGTGCGTCCGGCTCCATTTCTTTGGGAAGCGCTTCGGGGACGGAGCTGTTGAGCATTACCAACGGCGGCGTTGTCAACTCTTCCAGAGCGGTGATTGGAATGAGCGGGAGCGATTCAAGTGCGCTGGTAAGCGGCGAGGGTTCGGTCTGGAACAACTCCGGCGATTTTTATGTCGGCTACATGGGTGGCCTCGCGAATGCCACGACCGGTCAGGTGACGATTGCCGCCGGTGGTGTCGTCAACTCCGGCAGCGGTTATATCGGCGCCGGTTTCTTTGGCGCGGCTCCGGGAGCGGTCACGGTTTCGGGAGCCGGCTCGGCCTGGAATAATGAAACCAATCTGTATGTGGGCGCCGGCTATGGCGTCGGCCTGCTGGATGTCTCGGAAGGCGGCACGCTGACCTCGACAACCGGCTATGTCGGTTTCATAACCGGCTCCACCGGCATGGTCACGATTGCCGACAGCGGTTCGGTTTGGACCAACGACGCAAGTCTATACGTTGGCTACAACGGCGTCGGAACACTCAATATTACCAACAACGGCACGGTTGTTTCTCAGGTTGGATATATCGGCTATGAAACCAACGGTGTTGGCTCGGTGCTGGTGGATAATGCCACCTGGACCAACACCGGCGAGCTTATTGTCGGTCGTACCGGCATCGGCCATATGGATATCACCGACGGCGGTTCGGTCTATTCCGCCACCGGCGTGGTCGGCTATGCTTCCGGTTCCGTGGGCGAAGTAGCGGTTTCCGGCTCCGGCTCGGTCTGGAGCAACATGGCGCTTGCCGTCGGCTTTGAAGGCACCGGCACGTTGAGCGTAGCCAATGGCGGCGAAGTGGTCGCCTCCATCGCGGCGCTGGGCTACACCAACAACGGGCTGGGTACGGCAACAATTGATGGCGGCTCTCTGTCGGTTGCCTCCGACTTCATGGTGGGCAACCTCGGAAACGGCGAGCTGATTGTCACCAACGGCGGTTCGGTTTCGGCCGCCAATTCCTACCTCGGCAACGCCGCCGGCGCATTCGGCTCGGCGCTGGTTACGGGCGCCGGTTCGGTCTGGACCAATTCTGAGTTTACCTATGTCGGCAACTATGGTTCCGGCGAGCTGACGATTTCCGATGGTGGCGCGGTTTATGATCGCCGTGGATATATCGGATATGAAAGCGGTTCAACCGGCTCGGTCACGGTGGCCGGCGCGGATTCGCTCTGGACATCGGAGCTTTATACCTATGTCGGCAACGATGGCGTGGGTTCGTTGATGATTACTAACGGCGGTACCGTGATCAGCGAGAATGGAGGATATATCGGCTTCAGGGATGGTTCGGTCGGCTCGGCAACGGTTGACGGCGCGGGTTCGGTCTGGACCAACGAAAGCTGGTTTGAAGTTGGCTATGCTGGTGACGGAACCCTGTCGGTTACCAACGGCGGTGCGGTCTACAGCCGGGGTGGTATTGTCGGCAGTGCATCCGGTTCAACGGGGGCCGCGACGGTGTCGGGCACGGGCTCTGTCTGGAGCAACCAGTATACTCTGGTTATCGGCGAGAACGGTTCCGGCGACCTGACGATTGCCGATGGTGGCGCGGTTTACAGTGCTTCTGGATATGTGGGCAATCAATACGGCTCTACGGGTTGGGTGACTGTTACGGGCGCCAATTCGGTCTGGGCCAATGCCGGAGATCTTTATGTCGGCAACTATGGTTCCGGCGACCTGACGATTGCCGATGGTGGCGCGGTTTACAGCGGGGAAAGCTATGTCGGTTATGATGGAGAAGCTTCGGTGAGCATTTCCGGTTCCAATTCGCTTTGGTCGATTTCCGATAATCTTTATGTCAGTTATTTTGCAGACGCGGATCTGACTGTTTCCGACGGCGGCACGCTGCTCTCTTCGGGGGCTTCTTATATTGGCAACTCCGCCTACAAGGGGCTGGTCACTGTGTCGGGCGAAGGCTCAAGCTGGACTAACTCCGGAACGATGAGCATTGGTGCCAACCGCGGGGGCGGCACCTTGGTTGTGACCAATGGTGGCGCGGTTGCGGTTGACAGTTTTATTATGATTGCTTCTACCCCTGGCTCGGAAGGGCGGCTGGTTGTTACGGGAGCCGATTCCGAATTTTCCACTTCCGACATACTTGAGGTTGGTCGCCTGGGCAACGGATCAATGCTGGTTTCCGATGGAGCAACTGTTTCGAGTCAGGCGGGTCGGATTGCTTGTCTTTCAGGTTCCACGGGGTCGGCGCTCGTCACCGGCTCGGACTCTGTCTGGACCAATGCTGGCCATCTTTATGTCGGAAGCTCTGCGAGCGGCGCTCTGTCCATTACCAACGGCGGCACGGTTCATAACAATCGCGGATATATCGGATATAACTCCGGCTCGGACGGTGCGGTGACCGTAACCGGTTCGGGGTCGATCTGGAACAATTCCGACTCGCTTTATCTTGGTCGTTATGGCTCCGGCGGGCTGAATGTTCTCGATGGCGGTTCCGTTCTCTCGAAGTATGGTTATATCGCGGCATTCGCCTCCGATGCGACCGGTGCGGTAACTCTGGACGGCACCAACTCTTCCTGGGATGTTGAATATTCACTCTTTGTGGGCAATCAGGGTGCCGGCTCCCTCAGCATTTCCAACGGCGCGGCAGTCTCTTCGGCTTCCGCCTCCATCGGCAATTATGCGGGCGCGACTGGTACGGTGATTGTTGCCGGTTCCGGCTCCTCCTGGACCAATGCCGGCGAAATGGTGTTGGCCGAGAACGGTAGCGCCACGCTGGATATTGCCGATGGCGGCCGGGTTGTTACAGAGACCCTGAAGCTCTACACCAACGGTACCGTAAACCTCGCGGCGTCCGGCAACCTGGCGGCCGACACCATTATGCTGGATCCGGTTTCGCTGCAAGGCAGCGGCACGGCGATGGTTCATGGGGTGATTGCGGATATGGATGTGGTCTTTGACGGCTCTTCCAAATTTATCAGCCAGCTCGATTCCGGCGCGACGCTGTATGTGGATGCTAGTGGCGACGGTATGCTGGGCGCCGGCTGGCTGAGCTCCGGTTCGCTGGTGATTACCAACGGCGCGCAGGTCGTTTCCGCCGATGGCTACATTGGCTATGGAAACAGCTCGTTCGGCACGGGCATCGTGACCGGTGCGGAATCCAGCTGGACCGTGACCAACCAGTTGCGCGTCGGCTATGGAAACTATTCCTATGGTGAACTGAATGTTCTTGACGGCGCAACCGTTGTGTCCGGAAGCGCCGAACTCGGAAGTCGGCATTCGGCGACGGGCGTGGCTGTTGTTTCCGGTGCCGGTTCGGCCTGGACCAACTCCGGAAATATTAATGTCGGCGAATATGCGGATAGCTCGCTGGTTGTTTCCAATAGCGGCGCGGTTTATGCCGATAATGTTTATGTCGGGCCGGAAGGTTATATGAGCTCGGCCCACGGCACGCTTACGGTCGATGGCTCTAACTCGCTGTTGGTGGCCAACTCGATGAGCGTGGGAGAAGGAGATACCGGCTCCGGCGCGCTGACGATCACGAACGGCGGTTCGGTGGTCAGCGACTACGGCTATATCGGAACCGGCGGCGGTGAAGGCGCTGTTACGGTGACCGGCACCGATTCGAGCTGGGATGTGGATGGATGCATCGATATCGGTTCCGCGGGGCAGGGTACGCTGAGCATCCTCGATAACGCCACGGTTACGGCCGAAGGCTTCTATCTCGGCGGTGCGATGTCCGTCAGTACGGTAAATTTGGCCGGTGGCGGCACGCTGCACATCACGGAAGATGCAAGGCTTTCTTCCACGTCTGTGTTGAGCTTCGAGCTGGCTGATGACGAAGAGTCCGGCAAGCTGGTGGTGGATGGAAACCTTGTTAACCCCGGAACGACCTTGAAGCTGTGGTCTGCAGGCAATCTTGAAAAGTATGCGGAGCATGAGCTCATTTGCGCCGGCGATATTGATAATCCGTTCGATGTCAGCACCAACGACATCCTTTCGGTCTATGCCGTTACGGTTACGCAAACCGTGGATGAAGTCGCCAGCATTGACGCTGGGGTCACGCAGTTTGTGGATAAGGTCAGCGCGATTGTTGACGGCGTGCGTGATCAGTATACCGATGCGCCGTCCATGGCGAAGGCGTCGGTTGCGACCGTGAATGTCGCGCTCAACAATATTTCGCGCCATGCGAGTGTGGCGCGTCAGGCGTTCCGCAACCGGGCCTCTTCCGTCGGCGTTCCGGCCGGCGCGGCCGGTCCGGATGAGCGTCTGCTTTCCGGTGAATGGATCGGCTATATGCGCAACTTTAACGATATCGGCGGGCTGGATTCCGGCGGCGGCGTTAAAGGCTTTGACTGGAATACCACCGGCTACATGGTCGGGCTGGAAAAGCAGGTGGCCGATCAGATGATTGTCGGCGGCGGCGGCGGTCAGTCCTGGACCGATCTTGATGGTGTCGACGGAGCCGGCGGCGGCGCTTCGCGCATGCTCCTCGGTTCGGTCTATGGCAGCTGGTTCAATGAAGACAGCTATTATGAGTGCGGCCTGCTCTATGCCCGTTCCGACAACGATGCAGAACGCATCGACACCGCCTCGGAAACCTATACCGGCAGCTATGACGCCGAAATGTTCGGCGGCTGGTTGGAGGCCGGCTGGGTGGTCTGTCGCAAGGGCGACACCGAGCTTGAGCCTTATGTTCGCTCGACCTATGTTTCCGGCCATCAGGATGGCTACACCGATGCCGGCGGCTCCGCGCCGATGACCGTTAGTGCCAACACCACCGACAACTGGCAGGTGGAAGGCGGCGCGCGGATGATCCGCAACCTGACGCTGAAGGATCTCGGTCAGCTGCGCCTTGAATTCAAGGCCGGCGTACAGTGCGAGCTGCTCGACAGCACGGTAACCGTCAACACGCTGGTTGCCGGCGACTCTCAGCGCGCTTCCAGTCCCGATGCCGACCGCGCCGCAGTCATCCTGGGCGGCCGTGCCGATCTGGGCGTGAGCGATTCGTTCGAAATCGGCGTCGGCTATGAGCCCACCATTTCCGGCGATTGGTACAACCACCTGATCGATTGTACGGTCAAGTACAGCTTCTAGTCGAAAACACGACAGGAAGCGCGAGGCACGAAGCTGCAAGGCTTCGTGCCTTTATTTTGCGGCTTTGCGTGCGTAATTCCTTTTGATTTGGCGAGGGGCATTCCTCTATATTGCTTGAATGGCAAAAACAAAAACAGAGGTGCCCGTTCGTTCGGGCTGGCGCGAGATTGCGGGTATTTTGGTGGGAACGCTGGGGCTGATGCTGCTGCTGGGCGTTTTGTCGTATGATCCCAAACAGATTTCGGTGTTCTGCAGCGAGCCGCAGTGGGAGAGCAACTGGATTGGGCTCTTTGGCGCGCGCATGGCCTATGTGGCCTTCATGTATTTCGGTGTGGCGGGCTATGTGATTCCGTTTTGTGTGCTCTGGATAGGCATTTCGTCGGTTTTCTGGTCGGCCCGCAAGATCTATCCGCGCCTGCTCTGGTTTGCGCTGGGGTTGTTCTGTCTGGCCGGGCTGGTGGATTTGGATGAGCAGTTTTGGATGGGCGCGATTGAGCGCCTGAATATCGGCAGTCCCGGCGGACTGATGGGCGAGGTGCTGGCGCAACGGTCGCTGGGCCATTGGATCGGTCCGGTCGGCGCGGGTATTGTCTTTACGGTGCTGCTGGTCATTTCCATTGTCCGTATGCTCGACCTGCAGGTGGTGGAGCTTTCGAAGCGCCTGTGGGGGTGGGTCAAGACACTCCGGGTGCCAGCTCCGGCTCCCGAGGAAGTTTTTGAACCGGCGGCCGAAGCGCCAAAGCCGAAACGCAAGCGAGCTCTGCGCAAGCCGAAGGCGGTTGTTGAGCCGGAGCCGGTCGCGGTTGCGGAGGTCGACATCAAGCAGATGGTCGAGGCGCAGGAAAAAGCGCGCGAGCAGGCCAGGCCCCAGCCGGCTCCGAAGCCCAAACCGGCTCCCAAGCCGAGGGCGAAGCCGAAAGCCACCGAAGGCGCCGATCAGGAATTTGCGGTGCTGCCCGATAGCAGCAACCATGCGCCCTACAAACTTCCGTCGCTCGATCTGCTCGATCCGTCGGTGCCGCAGGGCAAGGGGATGTCGGCCGGCGAAATTGCCGATACGGCGCAGGTGCTGCAGAACACGCTGGAAGAGTTTGGGGTCGAGGCCAAGGTGACCGGCGTTCAGCAGGGGCCGGTGGTGACCTGCTATGAAATTTTGCCCGCCGCCGGCGTGCGCGTGGAGCGCATCAAAGCGCTCTCCGATAATATTGCGCTCAAGATGCACGCCGAAAGCATCCGCATTCAGGCGCCGATTCCGGGCAAGGGCGTCTGCGGGGTGGAGGTGCCGAACTCGGCGCGCGCCTCGGTCTTTTTCCGCGATATGATTGAGAGCCGGGAATTCCAGCAGGGCCAGCATGCGCTGCCGCTGGTGCTCGGTACGGATGTGAGCGGCGATACGATGATTTATGACCTCGCCAAGATGCCGCATCTGCTGATTGCCGGGGCGACGGGCGCGGGTAAGTCGGTCTGTATGAACTCGATTCTGACCGGCCTGCTGATGAAGCATTCTCCGGATGATTTGCGCATGATTCTGGTCGATCCGAAAACGGTCGAGTTTCATCAATACAACAATTTGCCGCATCTGGTGGTGCCGGTGATTACCAACGCGAAGAAGGTGGCGCTGGGGCTCAAGTGGGCGATCGACGAAATGGAGCGCCGCTTCAAGTGGTTCCGCCAGGCCGGTGTTCGCGATCTGCCGGGCTTTAACGCGCGCGTCGCCGTGAAGCAGGAGGAGCTGTTTGGCGACGAGGTGGTCGATAATCCTGAAAAACAGAAGAATCAGCTGCCCGATCGTCTGCCTTATATCGTGATTGTGATCGACGAGCTGGCTGACCTGATGGCAGTGGCGCAGGCGGAGATCGAGGCGGGCATTGCGCGTCTGGCGGCCAAGTCGCGTGCGGCCGGCATTCATATGATCCTCGCCACGCAGCGTCCGGATGTGAAGGTGATTACCGGAACGATCAAGGCCAACTTCCCGGTGCGCATTGCCTTTAAGGTTTCGCAGAAGGTCGACAGCCGCACGATTCTTGACCGCATGGGCGCGGACTCGCTGTTGGGTCGGGGCGATATGCTGGTGTTGCCGCCCGGCTCGGATAAGCTGATCCGTTCGCAGGGCGCGTTTACCAGCGATGCTGAAATCGACAACGTGACCAATTTCTGGAAAGAGCAGAGCCAGCCGGAATTTATTACCGAGATTCACGATAAGATTGAAAAGAAAGAAACCGAGCTGCCGGATATGGATGATGGCGGCGATGATGAAATTCTTGAACAGGCGATCGAGGTGATTCGCCAGACCAAGCGCGCATCGACTTCGTCGCTGCAGCGCCGGCTGCGCATCGGCTATACCCGCGCGGCGCGCGTGATGGATCTGCTGGAGGAGCGTGGCGTGATCGGCCCGCCGGCCGGCGCCGGGCCGCGCGAAATTTTGATCGATCTGGATGGAGAAATTCCACAGAACACAGGAGCAGGGAGCAATGGAGCAGACTAGTTTGAATATCGGAACCATCGGGCAAAAGCTCGCGTCGGCGCGTAATGCTAAAGGCGTGACCGTTTCCGAGGCGGGACAGGCGACCAAGATTCTCTCCAAGTTTATCGAGGCGATGGAGTCGGATGACTTCGGGGCGCTTTCGGCGCCGGTCTATGCCAAGAGCTTTATTAAAATGTATGCTGAATATCTGGGGTTGGATGCGCGGCCGCTGGTGGACGAGTATGTGGCGCAGCATGCACCGAAAACCAAGCCCCAGTTGAGCGATGAGGTGCGCCAGAAGCTGGCCAGTACGGATCAGATGGTGGCCGGCGAGACCGCGGCCGCGCCGGAAGGCGAGGGTGATGGCGTTTTCAGCGGTGTTAATGAAGCAATCTCCGGGCTGTCGGGTTCGGGGTTTTCGCTCAAGGTGATTTGTTCGGCGGTCGGAGCAGTGCTGCTGCTGGTGGGGCTTGTCGTGTTTGGCGTCAAGGCCTGTGCCGGCGAGGACGAGGAGCCGGTGGCCGCGGGCGGCGCGGCGTCGGTGGTAGAGCGCGAAGTGATTGCCGATGGTGTGCCGGATGCCTATATGGTGAAGCCCGGCGAGGTCGAGGTGGAGAGATAACATGAAAAGTCTTCCGAATCACCTGACGATCAGCCGCTTTTGGATGACCGCCGTAATGATGGTCTGCATGACGCTGGACTTCCCGTATGCGCGCATCATTGCGCTGGCCATTTTTGTGCTGGCGAGCATTACAGACGCGCTCGACGGCTATCTGGCGCGCAACTTTTTTGGATGCACTTCGTTTGGTAAGCTGATGGATCCGCTGGCCGACAAGGTGCTGATCTGTGCGGCCTTTATCGGGTTTGTTGAGCTCGACAGCCTGCGCGCCTGGATGGTGGTGCTGATCATTGCCCGCGAATTTATGGTGACGGGTATGCGCCTGTTGATGATTGAAAAGGGGATTGTGATGCCCGCCGGCATGTGGGGCAAGGTCAAGACCACCGTGCAGATGCTGGCGATCTGTCTCTATTTCTTCGGCCTGATCTGGGAGTCGCCCTGTCTGCCGGGGCCGGAGAGTTCCTTCGCGTGGTGGCTCGGGCTCGGCACCGCGCTGCTGACGGCGTGGAGCGGCGTGGTCTATTTCTGGCAGCAGCGCCACGTGATCTGGGAAAAGGAAGGCTGATTCTCCATGGGCCGCGAAAATATTGAAAACTGGCGGGTTCAAAAGTGCGCCAAAAGCTGCTCCGAATGTGAGAAGGCGTTCGAGGATAAAGAGGTTCTCTTTTCCAAGCTGATATTTGATGAGGGCGAGTATGTGCGTCTCGACCTTTGCAAGGGGTGCTGGGATCAGGAAAAGCCGGGGCTGAGTTCGTGGAAGACCACCTTTATCGTTCCGCCGCCCCCGCAGGAGGAGGCGGTCAAAAAGGAAAATGCGGAATCGTTGCTACGCAAGCTGATTGCCCGGGAAGACGATGAGGATATCCATGCCATCTTTATTCTCACCGTCATGCTGGAGCGGAAAAAGATCCTGATTGAGCGCGATGTTCAGATCGTGGAGGGCGGTCGGAAGCTGCGCATCTACGAGCACAAGAAAACGAACGAAAGTTTCATGATTGTGGATCCGGAGCTGAAGCTCGCTGAGCTGGAGTCGGTGCAGGAAGAGGTCGTGGTGCTTCTGGGCGGGCAGCCGCGCAATGCGCCGCCGGAGCCGGAGGAGAGCAGGCGGTCTGAAGCAGACAGCTCGCAGCTTTAAGCATCGGGCTGCCTGCTGAAAGCTGTAGGTGTTATGACGCATTTGCCTTCCATTCTGTTCTGGATCGGCATTGTTTTGCTGGTGGATGGTTCGTGCGGCCTGCTTTTTCTGGAAAAGTGGAAAAAGGTGGCGAGCGGATTGGATATCCAGCGAATTGCGCTCATCGAAATCGGTCTGGCTTTGGCACTCTTGGCCGGACACTACATAATCCTGTTAAATGTGGATTAAACTTCCATTTGCCTGCTTGACTTCTAAACGCCTGCTTTCTATGGTCTTCCGCTCTTTTGAACTTGAGAAAGGGGAAGGGGCGGGATTATTGCGCCTTTTTTCGACGAATTTTCGTTGCCCGATAGTGTAATGGAAGCACATGTGACTTTGACTCATAGGGTCCTGGTTCGAACCCAGGTCGGGCAACCATTAGGTTGTATTTTATAATGAAGATTATTTCAGGAACAGGACATCGGGCGCTGGCCGAGCGGATTGCCGCTGCGGCAGGGCGGGAATTGTGTGATGTGGACATCACCCGCTTCCCGGACGGCGAGGTTTTCGTTAAGATCGTGGACAACGTCCGCGGCGACGATCTCTTTATTGTCCAGTCGGTATCCATCAATCCCAATGAATACCTGATGGAACTCCTGATCATGATCGATGCGGCCAAGCGGGCCTCGGCCGATCGCATTACCGCCGTACTTCCTTTTTATGGCTATGCCCGCCAGGACCGTAAGGACCAGCCGCGCGTTCCGATTACGGCCAAGCTGGTGGCCAACCTGCTGGTGGCGGCCGGAGCCGACCGCATTATCTGTGTCGATCTGCACGCGCAGCAGATTCAGGGCTTTTTTGATATTCCGGTGGACCACCTTTATGCTTCGCCGGTGATTGTTAAATATTTGCGTTCGCTGGACCTCGACGATCTGGTTGTGGTTTCGCCGGATGCTGGCGGCCTGAAGATGGCCGACGCCTATTCCAAGCTGCTCGACGCCGGCATTGCACTGGTCGGCAAGCAGCGCAAGAGCGCCGAGGATGTTGAGGCCAACCACCTGGTCGGCGACGTCAAGGGCCGCAACACGCTGCTGGTTGACGATATGACCTCGACGGCCGGCACGCTTACTGCCGCGGCCCAGCTGCTGGAAAAAGCGGGCGCAAAATCGATCCGTGCTGCCGTCAGCCACTCGTTACTGACACAGAAGGGAATCGAACGATTGAAAGACTCGCCCATCGTTGAGCTGGTCACCACCGACACGGTGCCGCAAAACGAATGGGATGATTTTAATGTTACCGTATTGTCGGTGGCAGACACATTGGCGGAGGCCATCTGCCGCATCCACAACGACCAATCCGTCAGCTCGCTGTTCCGGGTTGATAATTAGGAGAGAATCATGGAAGACGCAAAACTGATTGCAAAGAAGAGAGAGCTTGAGGGTTCGAGCAACGCGCGCCGTATGCGTGGCGCCGGATCGCTTCCCGCCGTTGTCTATGGCGGCGACAAGGAGCCGGTTTCTGTTGAAATTGACACGCACGATTTCGAGCAGATCCTGCACCACCACACTAGCGAAAGCCTCATTGTCGACATCGAGCTCGAGGGCGAAGGCGCAATGTCTGTGCTGGTTAAGGACGTGCAGCATCATCCGGTGACCGGTGCTGCAATGCATGTTGACCTGCAGCGCATCGCGGCCGACAAGCCGATTCATGTTGATATCCCGCTTGAGCTCGTCGGCGAGGCAGAAGGCGTTAAAGCCGGCGGCACGCTCGACCACGTGATGCACTCTATCGGTGTTGAATGTCTGCCGGGCGACCTGGTTGAAGCGATCGAAATTGATGTTTCCGACTTGGAAATCGGTAAGGCGCTACACGTTTCCGACCTCAATCTCGACAGCAAGTTCAAGCTGCTGGTTGATGCGGAAGCCATCGTTGCCACCATCTCCGGACCGAAGGCTGAAGCTGAGGAAGAAGCTGCCGAAGGCGGCGAGCCGGAAGTGATCAGCGAGAAGAAGGAAGAAGAGTAATCTTCTTCCGGTTCCGGGAGGATTGTTTTGAAGCTGGTCATTGGGCTGGGGAATCCCGGAAAGGAATACGAACGTACCCGCCACAACATTGGCTTCATGGTGGTGGAGGAGCTTGCCCGGCGGCAAGGCGTCGTATTCAAGAAGATGTTCTGGTTTCCCGCCCGGCAGGTGAAATGCCGGATCGGGGAGCATGAGGTGAGGCTGATTGAGCCGACCACCTTTATGAACCGCAGCGGCCGTGCGGTTTGGGGCGCGATGAAAAAGTGGCGCGCTGAAGCGGCCGATACGGTGGTGGTGTACGACGATGTCGACCTCGGCTTCGGAGCGATCCGGGTTCGGGGCAAAGGCTCGGGCGGAAGCCACAACGGCATGAAGTCGGTGCTGGAATGGCTGCAGACGAAGACGTTCCCCCGCGTGCGGGTGGGCATCGGGCCGAAGCCGGACGGCGCGGATATGATTGAGTTCGTGCTGGGCGACTTCGCCGAAGAAGAGTATTTGAAGCTGGAAAAGGTTGTCGAACGGGCCGCCGATGCGGTAGAAAGCATCTTTTCCATCGGAACTGAGCGAACGATGAACACGTTCAACCAGTTGCAGATAGGATAAGTTAAGGAGAAATACATTGAATACGTTGTATGAAGGATTGTTCATCTTTCCGGAAGTGCTCGACGAAGAAGGTCTCGACCAGTCGATTGCCCAGGTGAAGGAAGAACTCGAAAAGCTGGGCGGCTCCATTGAAAGCACCACCCGTATGGGCAAAAAGACGTTTGCGCGTCCGCTCAAGAAGCAGAAGGCCGGCCTGTATGTGGTCATCATGTTCAAGCTTGATGGCAACAAGATTGACGCTTTCAAGGCTCGCTTGAAGCTGACCACTAATGTTTTCCGTCATCAGTTTGTTGAAGGTAGCGGAGTAGAGGTCGCCGCAGAGGAGGCTTAAAATGGCCAGCTACAACCGGGTCCTGTTAATGGGCAACCTGACGCGCAATCCGGAAATCCGGTACACGCCGTCGGGCACCGCCGTCGCCGATCTTGGATTGGCCGTTAACGAGAACTTCAAAAACAAAGCCGGCGAAACTGTCGAACAGACCTGCTTTGTGGATGTGGTTGTGTGGGGACGTCAGGCCGAAACGTCGGCCGAGTACCTGCAAAAAGGATCTCCGGTGTTTGTGGAAGGCCGCCTGCAGCTTGACCAGTGGGAAAGCCCGCAGGGCGAAAAGCGCAGCAAGTTGCGCGTCCGCGCCGACCGGGTCCAGTTTTTGGGCGCGCCGGGCAAGGGCGCGGAATATTCGGCGGCACCCGCCGCCTCCGCCTCCCAGACGCCGGCCGCACCGGCGCCGGAAGCGGAAGATGACGATGATGTGCCGTTTTAGAGAAAGGATATAACTATGCGTCGTAGAGATAGAAGAGATGATTACAAGCGCGATCCGGAGCTCCTGCGTGGAGTGACGTCGATCGATTACAAGGATGCGGAACTGCTCAAGAAGTTCATGACGGACCGCGGCAAAATTCTGCCGGCCCGCATTACCGGGGCTAACGCCCAGCAGCAGCGCCAGATCAAAAAAGCCATCCGCCGTGCACGTGTGATGGGCCTCGTTCGCTAGGCTGAAAGGATCGTATTATGGCTATTGAAGTTTTGTTGATGGATCAGGTCGAAGGACTCGGAATTGAAGGCGATATCGTAAAGGTTGCCGACGGTTATGCCCGCAACTTCCTTTTCCCGAAGGGCATTGCCACGGAAGTAACCGAGGGCAAGAAGCGCCAGATCGAGAAAAAGCGCCTGGAGCGTCTCGCGCAGCTCGAGAAGGAAAAGGGCGCTGCCGAAGAGCTCGCCAAGAAGATCGACGGCGTTGAATGCACCATTTCCACCAAGGTCGGCGAAACCGGCAAGATGTTCGGTTCCGTTGGTGTGCCGCAGATCGTTGAAAAGCTCGCCGAAGCGGGTGTTGAAGTTGACCGCGCCAAGGTTGCGCTGGCGGCTCCGCTGCACGAGCTGGGTGTGTTTGATATCGAAATCAAACTGCATCCCGAAGTCACTGCTGCTCTCAAGGTTTGGATCGTCGAAGAGAAATGATCCCCGGGGATCCAGCTGGTCTCAGAATCCCCCCGCACAGCGAAGAAGCCGAGCGGGGGGTTTTAGGTTCCATTCTTTTGGATCCTTCCGGCTCCCTGGATAAATGCCTGACCAAGCGCCTGGGCGCCGATTGTTTTTACGATCGCCGCCATCAGGCGCTTTTTGAGCATCTGGTGGATATGAGCCAGGCCAATGTGCCGATGGATGCCATCACCATCGGCGAGTGGCTCAAAAATAAAAGCGCACTCGAGAAAGTCGGCGGCTACGACTATCTCATCCAGCTTCAGGACAGCACGCTCGTCCCGGCCCACGTCGAATTCTATTGCGACATCGTGATGGAGAGCCGGCTTTACCGCCTGCTCATCGAGCAGTCATCTGAAGTGATTGATTCCGCCTACAAAGGCGAAACGAAAGCCAGCGAGCTGATCGGCGAGGCCGAAGCCTCGCTCTTTAAGCTCAGCGACCACGGCGCGGAACAGATTCCGGACTGGAAAGAGTCGGTCCGCAATGCGTTCGTCGAAATCGAAAACACTGACCCGAACCAGCTGGTTACCGGTGTGACCACCGGCTTTATGGGGCTGAACGAACGTCTCGGCGGCCTGCAGAATACCGACATGATCGTGCTGGCCGCGCGTCCGGCGATGGGTAAAACCTCGCTGGCGCTTAACATTGCTGAGAACGCCGCGCTCGGTATTCACGGCGAACCGGTTCCGGTGGCGGTCTTCAGTTTGGAAATGTCGCGTGAGCAGCTGGTGAAGCGTATGCTGAACTGTAATGCGCGCCTGCCGATGCATCGCGACAAGGGCCGCCACATGACGCCGGACGAACACGCCAAGCTGACCACGGCGGTCGACCGGCTTTCCAAGGCGCAGATCTATATTGACGACACGCCCGGACTCGAAGCGGTCGAGCTGCGGTCGCGCGCGCGGCGCCTGAAGAGCCGCTATGACATCGGCCTCATCGTGATCGACTATCTGCAGCTGATGAACTACACCAAGTTTGCCAAGGATGGCCGCCAGCGCGAAACCATGGCGATTTCCGGCGCGGTCAAGGCCATGGCGAAGGAGCTGAATGTTCCGGTGATCGTGCTCTCGCAGCTCAGTCGTGCCGCCGAAAGCACCGGCGACAACATACCCAAACTCTCCCATCTGCGCGACTCCGGTGCGATCGAGCAGGATGCCGATATGGTGTGGCTGCTTTATCGTCCGAGCTATTATGCGAAGGGCGATGAACGCAACAGCGATAACCTCGCGGTGCTCGACGTGGCCAAATACCGCCACGGCGCCACGGGGGAGGTCCGACTTTCATTCATTCGCGAATACACCCGCTTCGAAGATCGCCAGGAGCATGAAGACAACTTTGCTCCGCCCGACGAATAACTTTTATCTCCTGGATCGTCCCATGAAAAAGAACTGGATCATTTTCTTCGCAACACTCATCGCAGCGGTTGTTCAGGCAGAAATCATCAAGGACATTCGCATTGTCAACCAGGCGGGGGAGTCCTATGACATCAGCTCGGTTGCCGCCTTTACATCCTTCAAGGTGGGCGAGCAGGTGACCGGCCGCGAAGCCATTCTTTCGGCGATTGCGGTGGATGTAAACCGTATGCGTGAGTCGGGCCGTTTTTCGTATGTCAACGCCCGGATGGATGTTGAGGGCGATGGCGTGGTGCTGGTTTATACCGTTCTCGCCAAGCACCGGCTGCGCCGTATCGAATTTTCCGGCGCCCAGCAAATGAACCGCAACAAGCTGCTGACAAAGTCCGAGCTGGAGGTTGGTCAATTTGTTGATGACGCGGCGTTTGCCCAGGCCGTTACCCGGCTTAAAGAGGCCTATCGCGACTTTTGGTATCCCGATACCGAGATCGAGTGGAGCTCGACGGCCGATGATAGCCTGGGCACGGTGGATATGCGCTTCAAGATCAAGGAGGGGCACAAGCTAGGCGTTAAAACGATTGCTTTCGAGGGCAACCGCGTTATTAGCGATAAGGATCTGCGCAAGGTGCTTCAGCAAAAGCAAAAAGGCTTTTTCTCCTTCATCACCGGGTCCGGAAAATATAAGCCGGAAAATACGGACATGGATGTTTTTTCCATCAAGTCGCTCTATATGAATGAGGGCTTTCTGGATGTTCAGGTCAGCGATCCGGTTCTTGACGATGGCGTCCCGAAGCGCTCCCGGCTGACGTTCAAGATCGACGAAGGCCGCCGCTATCGTATCGGAAACATTTCCCTGAATGGGATGGCGGAATTTTCCGAGCACGAGCTGCGCCGCGGCATCCGCCTGCGTCCCGGCGATGTGGCGGTTTATGCCGCCATCAACCAGGGGAGCGAAAGCATCCGCTCCCACTACGGTAATCGCGGTTATGTCCGCACCAATGTTAAGCTGACGCTAAACGCCGATGCTGAAACCGGAGTGGTGGACATCCAGTATGAGATTTCGGAAGGGTCCATCGGCTACATCAACAAAATTAAGATTTCCGGAAACGAGCAGACCAAAGACAAGGTGATTCGCCGCGAAATGGTGGTTCAGCCCGGTGAAAAATATAACCGCAGTGCCGTTCAGGCTTCGGAAAACCGGTTGCGCAACCTGAACTATTTTGAGGTCGTCACCATCAATCCGGAAACAACCGGCGAAGGCGATAAGTATGACATCAATGTGCAGGTAAAGGAAAAGGCGACCGGCCAGTTTGCGGCGGGGGTCGGCTTCTCCAGCGTTGATTCGCTGGTCGGCTATGTTGAGCTGTCGCAGGGCAACTTTGATATCAAGAACTGGCCGCCCGTCGGTGCCGGCCAGAAGTTTAAGATTCGCGCACAGCTCGGAACGAGCCGCAACGATCTCGAAATTTCCTTCGTTGAGCCGTGGTTCCTCAACCGCAAGCTTTCACTCGGGCTCGACCTGTACCATAGCGAAGCGCTCTATTATTCAGACGACTACGATCAGGAAACCGATGGCGCAAAGGTTTCACTGGGCAAACCGCTTTCCACCTTTTCGCGCGGTCGGGTGGCCTACTCGATCGAACAGTTTAATATTTCTGATGTCAGCTCCAGCGCCTCATCCGCCATTCAGGAGGAACAGGGAACGCGGATGAAGAGTACCGTCGAACTTTCATGGATCCGCGACACCCGCGACCGTTACTATAACGCGAAGCGCGGCAACCAGACGACCATTTCCCCCTATTTTGCCGGCGGCCCGCTGGGGGCCCAAACCGATATTCTGGGGGCCAAGATAAAGTCGACCCAATATTGGCCGCTGGCTGGCGACATGGTGCTGACCCTGCGTGGGCAGGCCGAGTCGGTCGAGGCTTATGGCAATTCCCGCGATGAGTCGGCCACCGGCGACGGTGTGCCGATTTTTGACCGCCTGTTTCTTGGCGGCGCCTACACCCTGCGCGGATTCGACTATCGTGATGTCGGGCCGCAGGAGGATGGTGATCCGATCGGCGGCAACAGTTCCGCCTTTGCTTCGCTGGAGCTGACCTATCCGATTTGGGATAAAATTCGCGGCGCGGCATTCTACGATTGGGGCTTTGTCAATGCGGAGTCGTGGGACTTCGATCCGTCGGGCTACAACGATAACTGGGGCATCGGCCTGCGCTTCAATATGCCCGGCTTCCCGCTGCAGCTCGACTATGCCTGGCCGATCACCATCGACGAACCGATCCACGAAGACAAAGGCCGCTTCAATTTTAACATCGGCCACACTTTTTAGGGGTTAGGCACTAGGCAATGGGCACTAGTGAAACCGCTTTTGCCTAATGTCTCGTGCCTGGACTTTAGTCCATCGCCACTTTGATGATCACCTTGTGGATCGGGCCTTCGCCAATAAGCGGCAGATGGGCGTCGCTCGGCAGGAACACGGCAAACGATCCCGCCGGAACGCGGACAATGCTTTCCGGCTCGCCTGCGAAAAATTCGAGATCCTTCTCTGCGTCATAATCAACAGAGTTGACCAGTCCTTCGCGCGGCGCCCAGCCCATCGATTCTTCGCCGCTGATCACATACTGAATGTCGATATATTTGCGGTGGCCTTCGAGCTCGGCGTCTTCGACCTTGCGGCCTTGTGTCCGGTCAACGATGGCAAACACGCGGTCACCGGCAATTTCATATTTCCCGTCGGACAGTTTCGCCAGCCCCGGTTGATCCAAAAAGCCGAAGCCTTCCGTCAGCCCATTGTTCAACCCTGCATACTTTGCCGCGTTTTCCAATGTGTCCAAAAGCATCTCGTTCTCCCTTTCTAAAAATCAAAGCCCATCTGGCCGCTCTGTTGGTCTTCCTGTTTTTCGTCCGAGCCGAGCAAGGCAATAAACTGCTCTTCGTCCAGCACCGTGACGCCCAGCTCTTCGGCCTTGGTCAGTTTTGATCCGGCATTAGCGCCGGCCACCAGATAGCTGGTTTTCTTTGAAACGCTGCCGCTGACCTTGCCGCCGCGCGCGCGCACTTTGTCGCCGCCCTCTTCGCGGCTCATGGTTTCGAGCGAACCGGTCAGCACAAAAGTCAGCCCCTCAAGCTCATTACGGCCGCCGGCTTCGGCCTGCTCAAAGTTAACGCCGGCTTCGCGCAACTGTTCGATTACGGCGCGGGTTTCGGGCGTCTGAAAATATTCCATTACCGATTGGCCGACGATCGGGCCGATATCGCGGATCGCTTCGAGGGCTTCCGCATTGGCGGTCATTAGCGCATCTATGTTTTTAAATTCGCTGGCAAGAATCGCGGCGGCGCCTTTGCCGACGTGGCGGATGCCGAGGCCGAACAGCACCTTTTCGAACGGCCGTGTTTTACTTGTCTCAATCCCTTTAATCAGGTTGTCGGCCGATTTTTCGCCCATGCGTTCAAGGCCGAGTACCTCGACCTTTTTCAGCGCATAGAGCTCGGCGGGATTTTTGACCAGTCCGCCGTCGACCAGCTGTTCGACCAGCGATTCGCCGAGACCGTTGATATCCATCGCGCCGCGCGAGGCAAAGTGGGTCAGCCAGTTTTTAACCTGCGCCGGGCACTGCAGGTTGCTGCAGCGCAGGGCCACTTCGCCTTTGCGTTTTTCCACTTCGCCGCCGCAGACCGGGCAGGCGGTCGGCATCGAAAATTCGATTTCCGCGCCGGTGCGTTTTTCGTCGACCACCTTGACGACGGCGGGAATAATTTCGCCGGCCTTTTCGATGATGACGCGGTCGCCGATTTTGATGTCCTTGCGGCGAATCTCGTCTTCATTGTGCAGCGTGGCACGTTTGACGATCGTGCCCGCGAGCTGGACCGGTTCAAGTTCGGCGACCGGCGTCAGGACGCCGGTGCGGCCCACCTGGATCGAGATGGCGTGGAGCGTGGTTTCGACCTGCTCGGGCTCATACTTGTAGGCGACGGCCCAGCGCGGGCTTTTGGCGGTGTTTCCGAGCTCGCCATAAAGCCGGCGCTCGTTGACCTTGATGACGCCGCCGTCCATCTCGAACGTAAATTCGTGGCGCATCGATTCAAGTTCATCGAGCTGGACAAGGAGTTCTTCGATGGAGCTGTGCAACCAATAGTTTGGCGTGATGCGCAGTCCATAACTGCGCAGGGCTTCCAGCATCTGAGCGTGGGTGTCGAAGGCGATTCCATCGAGCTCGCCGGTCGCATAAAAGATGGCGTCGAGCGGGCGTTTGGCCACTGCGCGCGGGTCGAGCAGCTTGAGCGATCCGGCGCAGGCGTTGCGCGGGTTGGCAAACGGTTCGAGGCCGGACTCCTGCCGCTGTTTGTTGAGTTTGGCAAAGCCGGCGGTGTCCATGTAAATTTCGCCGCGCACCTCCAGCACCGCAGGCGGCATCATGCCGGAAAGGCGCAACGGGATGGATTTGATGGTGCGGATATTGGCGGTGACATCGTCGCCGGTGGTGCCGTCGCCGCGCGTGAGCGCACGCACGAGTTCGCCGTTTTTATAGCGTAGCGAAATGGCCACGCCGTCAATTTTGGGTTCGAGAATGTAGTCGAAGCTTTCTTCGGGAATCAGTCTGCGGATGCGCTGGTCAAACTCGGCCAGTTCCTCTTTGGAGTAGGTGTTCGCGAGGCTCATCATCGGTACGGCGTGCCGCACATTCTCAAAGTGGTCGAGCGGGGCGCCGCCGACGCGCTGGGAAGGGGAGGCCGGGCTGGCAAATTCAGGAAACTGCTGTTCGAGTTTTTCGAGCTCCTGCAAAAGAGCGTCGTATTCGCGGTCGGTGATTTCCGGTTGGGCGTCGATATAATAGAGCCGGTTGTGCCGCTCGATTTCGGTTCGCAGTTCTTCTATCCGTTGCTGGGCTTGCGCTTGGTCAATCATGCCCGAGAAGGTACATGACAATGCGGGTGTCGTCTACGCTTTAGCGCGTTTTGCTATCGGTCCGTGGGCCATTGTATGGCCGGGGCGGCCGTTCTGATGGTCTGAATAAGGTTGGGCAGAATCGAGATATATGCCTTTTGCTCGGCCACGTGTTCGACGGCTTCGCCGAAGGAATAGTTCAGTGCGCAGCAGAGATAACCAATCACCACCGATGGCGATCGGCCGATGCCGGCGTTGCAAAAGACCAGAATCCGGTGGTTCTGAATGGTGCCGGCGATCCATTGCACCGCGTCAACCATCTGTTCGACCGGAATCGGCTGCATGTCGATCATCGGAACCTTGTGGTAGCGGCAGGGGCCGGGGTCAATGTCCCGCTCTGCGGCTACGCACAGCATGGCATCGATGTCGGGCGGTCGCGTTAGCGCCTCCTCATGGGTTCCGATCGCCAGTTGATCCAGAATGAAGTTCATGGTTTCATCCTCGTCGTTCTATCTGTCGCATTTAAAAGTCCCCATCCACTCGGCCTGCGCGATCACATGCCCCTTCATTTTGGCAACGACCTGTGCCTTGGTCGGTTTGTGAAGATCGTCGAGGGTCGTGTCCAGAGCATAAAGCTTGTGGAAGTAGCGGTGCCGGCCGACCGGCGGCGCCGGGCCGTCATAGCCCGTTTTTTCCCAGTCGTTCAGTCCTTCTTTGGTTCCTTCGGGCAGTTGTGCGGTTTGCACACCTTCCGGCAGTCCGGTGGCGTCGGGCGGAATATTGTAGAGCAGCCAATGCACCCATGTCATTCGCGGTGCTTGGGGATCCGGTGCGTCGGGATCGTCCACTATCAGTACGAGACTTTTCGTTCCGTTCGGCACACCTTTCCACTGCAGCGGCGGGGAAAGGTTTTGGTTGTGGTAGGTGTAGCGGGCGGGGATTTCGCCGCCGTCGGCAAAGGCCGTTGAACTGATCTTCATTGGGCTCTCCTGGTTCGAAGGTTGGGCGCCGGCCGCAAGCGGTAGCACGATCGCGGCCAACAGTGCTGTGCACAGTCTGTTTTTGTATTCGGATTTCAGAATTCGCGGGTTCATATTTTCCTCCCCGGCACGCCTTCAGCCTACGCTCCCCAGGGCGATGGGCAAGTGCGGAATGGCCGAAAATGGGGCGCGAAGGCTGGACTCCGAGGACAACGACGAAGCCGCCTGAAGGCGGAGCTGCACATCTTTTTCTTACACATTTTTTATGGCAAACACGGGAGCATCTTTGCATCATGTACTTTTATTTTAGGTTTTAAAATATGGGGAAAATCAATGGGTACAGCTTTTCTGGATAATGCCGAACTCGCCGGCCTGAAGGCCAATTGGGAACTTGTTTGCGAATCCCGACAGGAACTGATCGCCTCGCTGGTTGAAAATGGACAGGCGCACCTGTTTGCCGACTGGGACGAGCCGGGCACGAACGATGAAGCCAAAACCGCTTTTCTCGATTCGCTCGAAAAGATTGACGGCAACTATCCGGGCGGGCTGGCCAGCTACATTACGAATGCCCGCAAGCTGCTGGCCGAAGCCAAGGCGGGCGCAAATCCGTTTGAAGGTTTTGTTCCCGAGCAACCCAACAAGGTTGACCTGACCCAGTTTAATGAAACCTATGACCACTACGACGCCATCGGTGCAACGCAGTTTGAAAAGGTCGGTGTCGTACTCGTCGCCGGTGGCCTTGGCGAGCGGCTTGGTTATAACGGCATCAAGCTCGATATTCCGGTCGAGGTGCTCGAAACCACGCCCTACATCAAGCACTATGCCTCCTGCCTCAAGGCGATGCAAGCGCGCATGCAAAACCCGCGTCCGGTGCCGTTCATCATCATGGTTTCGCAGGACACCGGTCCGAAGACCATCGAGACGCTCGAGACCAATAACTATTTTGGCCTCCAGAAAGAGCAGGTCCACATTCTTCAGCAGGAGCTGGTTCCGGCGATTGCTGATAATGACGGCGCGCTGGCGCTCAAGGAAAAGTATGAACTGATCCTTAAGCCGCACGGCCACGGCGATATTCACATGCTGCTCTACACCAGCGGCGTTGCTGCCAAACTGGCCGAAGAGGGCATCGAGCACTTGCTCTTTATTCAGGACACCAATGGCCAGGTTTTCAATGCCGCGCCGGCGGCGCTGGGCGTTTCGGTCGAGCAGGGCTATGACTTTAACTCCATCGCAGTAAACCGCATTCCCGGCGAAGCCGTCGGCGGACTTGCCAAGCTGGTGCGCGACGACAAGGAATTGACTCTTAACGTGGAATATAACCAGCTCGATCCGCTGCTGCGCGCGACCGTCAGCCCTGAGGGCGATGTGCCGAACGAGCAGGGCTTCTCCATGTTCCCCGGCAACATTAATGTGCTGGTGATCCGCCTGACCTCCTACGTCCGCATTCTGAACGACTCACAGGGCATCATTGCCGAATTCGTGAACCCGAAATATGCCGACGACACCAAGACCACCTTCAAGAAGCCGACACGCCTCGAAACGATGATGCAGGATCTGCCGAAACTTTTCGGCCCGAACGAAAAGGTCGGTGTTTCCATTTTTGACCGGCAGTGGGCTTTCTCGGCCAATAAGAACAACATTGCCGATGCGGCGGCGAAGCATGACTCCGGCGGTCCGCCGGAGTCGAGCGCAACGGCGGAGGCCGACTTGTATGCCGCCGGTCGCGCGCGCCTGGAAGCCGCCGGCTGCGAAGCCGCGGTTGAAGGCGAGGAGCTGATTCTCGGCGTTCCCTTCACGAAGGGCGCCAAGGTTATCCTGCGCCCGAACTTTGCCATGAGTCTTGCCGAGGGGCGCGAAAAGCTTTCCGGGGTCAGGCTTTCGGCCGATTCCACGCTGATCCTCGACGGTAGGGATATTGCCCTTGAAGATGTTGAACTGACGGATTCATCCGCGCTCGTTATCAAGGCGTGCGACGGCGCCAGGGTGGTGGTCGTCGGCGAAAAGTTTGAGAACGACGGGTTTGAGCTGGTCAAGCTTGCCGAAGGCGAAGCCGTTCCCGAATATCTCAAGATTCGCGGCTACAAATTCGAAAATCGCGGCGCGGCCATCTACGAGTTCGACGAGCCCGGCGAATATGTGATTGAAGCGTAAATAAACGCAACGGCGCAAAGTGAAACGCGGCTCGCAGAGATTTTCTTTGCGAGCCTGTTTCCGTCTAGGCGTCGTTGCGTTGAATTATTCGGTTTCGCGGCGCCTGCTTTAAATGCCGCCGCCCTGTTTGTAGTTAAGGTGCAGGCCGCACTCTTTGTGCTCGGTGCTTTCCCACCACCAGCGGCCGGCGCGTTCCTCCTCGCCCTCCTTGCAGGGGCGGGTGCAGCAGGCACATCCGATGGAGAGGTAGCCTTCGTCGTAGAGGCGGTTGTGCGGAACATGGTGCTCTTCGACATAGTACCAAAGATCGGCCTTGCTCCAGTGGAGCAGCGGGTTGACCTTTACCAGTCCCGGATGCACCGGATCCTCCTCGATAAAGCTTAAGTCCTGTCGGCCTTCGCTCTGGTCGAGGCGGCGGCCGGTAATCCATGCGCGATAGCCTTCGAGGGCCCGGCCGAGCGGTTCCACCTTGCGGATGCCGCAGCATTCCTTGCGGTTTTCGACACTCTCCTTGAAGGAAAACAATCCCTTCTCGGTTTCGAGTTTCTCGACGGCTTCATATTGCGGGAAGACCCATTCCACGTTAATGCCGTATTTGCGGCGGATTGCTTCGGCGCATTCGTAGGTTTCCTCCGGCAGGCGGCCGGTATCGATGGAGAAGACGCGGATCGGCTTGCCGACCCGATGGAGCATATCGAGCAGCACCAACCCGCCGAGCTGAAAGCTGGTCGCCATGCAGATGTCATCGCCAAAGTGATCGATCGCCCGCGAGAGCACCTCCAGTGAATCTTTCGGGTCGATTCCTTTAAATAGATCTTTGTATTCTTCCATCTGCTAAATTCCGCTTGAGAAAAACCCTTCCGGGTTTTTGTGGAAATCGCGGCCATCGTAGACTGCCGGGACAATGGAGGTGCGCACGCAGAAGTCGCCGAAGCCTTCGCCGGATTCGCGTTCTTTGGAGTAGCGTTCGAGCAGGGGATCGAGCGTGGCAAGGATTTCCTCTTCGCCGATGTTTTCGCGCACCATTTTGTTGAGGCGCGTACCTTTGCCGTCGCCGCCGAGCAGCAGGTTGTATTTGCCGGGGCCTTTGCCGACAAATCCAATCTCGGCGAGGAAGGGGCGGGCACAGCCATTCGGGCAGCCGGTCATGCGGGTGACGATCGGCTGGTCGGACAGGCCGTGTGTGTCGACGATGGCTTCGAGCTTGGTGATGAGGTCGGGCAGGTAACGTTCAGCCTCGGCCATCGCCAGCGAGCAGGTGGGCAGGGCGACGCAGGCCATGCTGTGCTGGCGCAACAGGCTGACGCCTTTGCGCAGCAGTCCGTGGTCGACAGCCAGCTTTTCGATCTGCTCTTTTTTGCCTTCTTCGACTTGAGCAATGATCAGGTTCTGCGTGGCGGTCATGCGGAAATCGCCGCTGTGGAGGTCGGCAATTTTCAGCAGGCCCTGAAGCATCTGCGGACCGCCTTCGTGGTCGATGATTCGGCCTTGTTCGAGGTACAGCGTGAGGTTCCATGTGCCGTCGGCGTTTTCGGTCCAGCCGTAGCGGTCGGAATGCATGGTGAATTCATACGGACGCGCTTCTTCGAGGGTGATACCGGAGCGTTCCTGAACGTGGTTTTTGAATTCATCAACGCCCATGCGGTCGATGGTGTATTTGAGGCGCGCGTGTTTGCGGTCGGTGCGATCGCCGAAGTCGCGCTGGGTGGTGACGACGGCTTCGGCCACTTTAAGGATGTCTTGCGGTTTTACAAAGCCGAGGGTTTTGGCGATCTGCGGGTAGGTGTCGGTTTCACCGTGCGTGTTGCCCATGCCGCCGCCGGCGAGGAAGTTGTATCCTTCCAGTTTGCCGTCGTTGATGATGGCGACGAGGCTGAGGTCGTTTCCATTTACATCAACATCGTTGTGCGGCGGAACGGCCACGGCAATTTTGAATTTGCGCGGCAGGTAGGTGTCGCCATAGATCGGCTCCGTCTCTTCTTCGTAGTTGACGATTTTTTCCTGATCGAGCCAGATTTCGTGGTATGCGGCCGTTGCGGGCAACAGGTGTTTGCTGATGGCGACGGCATCCTCGTACACCTGTTTGTGCAGGTTGGACTGTACCGGGTTGGTGTTGCAGAGCACGTTGCGGTTCACATCGCCGCAGGCTGCAATGGAATCGATCATGGCATCGTTGATTCCCTGGATCAGCGGCTTGATGTTGCGCTTGAGGATGCCGTGATACTGGAAGGTCTGGCGGGTGGTCAGGCGGAGGCCGCCGCCGGTCAGTTCGCGGGCGATTGTGTCGATGGCTTTCCACTGCTTCGCAGTGATGACCCCGCCGGGTACGCGGGCGCGCAGCATGAAGCTGTAGAGCGGCTCGAGTTTTTGATGGCGGCGCTCGTCGCGCAGATCCCGGTCGTCCTGCTGGTAGAATCCGTGGAACTTGGTGAGCTGGGTGTCGTCAGGCGGGAGTGCACCGGTGGTTTGATCCTGCAGACCTTTCTCGATGGTGCCTCTCAGGTGGCGGCTGCGGGCTTTAATGTGTTCAACTTCGGTCAATTGTTTTTCGTCGGACATGGGAGTTCTCCTCTTAGTATACATCCTTTTGGTAGCGGCCTTCTTGGCGAAGGTTCATCAGGTAGGTTTCTGCCTCTTCTTCGGTGTGGCCGCCGATATCGCGGACGATATCGAGCAGGGCGCCGTGCACATCATGCGCCATGCGTTTTTCGTCGCCGCAGACATAGATATGCGCGCCGCGCTGGATCCAGTTCCAGATTTCGTTCGCCTGTTCAGCAATGCGGTGCTGGACATAAATTTTATCTTTCTGGTCGCGCGAGAAGGCGAGGTCGATGCGGTTGAGCGTGCCGTCCTCCACGAAATCCTGCCATTCGATCTGATAGAGGAAGTCTTCGGTGGAGTGCGGGTTGCCGAAGAACAGCCAGTTGTCGCCGGAGGCTTCCTGTGCCGCGCGCTCCTGTACGAAGGCGCGGAAAGGCGCGACTCCGGTGCCGGGGCCGATCATGATCACCGGCGTGCTGCCGTCTTCCGGCAGGCGGAAGTTATCGTTGGACTCGACATAGATCAGCACTTCTTCGCCTTCTTTGAGGCGATGGCCGAGGTAGCCGGATGCGCCGCCGAGGTGGTAGTGCCCGTGGGCCTCGTATTCCACCACGCCGAGCGTCAGGTGCACCTCGTCCTCCACCTCGGTCTGGCTGGAAGCGATGGAGTAGAGGCGCGGGGTGAGTTTGCGCAGCAGGTTGAGGAAGGTTTCCGAGGGCAGGGTGGCCGGATACTCGCGGACTACGTCGATAATCTGGCGGGTGTCGGCGTACTCGCGCAGCGATTCGGTCTGTGCCGCGACCTTTTGCAGGTCGGCCTGTTCGGTGAGCTGGGCGTAGTCTGTTACAAATGCCGGGTGGAGCTGAGTCAGCTCATAGTTTTCCCGCAGTGCGTCTTTGATTGTTTTGGGTTCTTCGCTGACATGCACCGTTTCGGTCGGATCGATTTTCAGCAGGTCGAGCAACTCGTTTACCAGTTCTTCGTCGTTCTGGAACCAGATACCCAGCGAGTCTCCCGGCTGATAGGTGAGTCCGGAATCCTCAATGTCGATTTCGATATGACGGATGTCTTTATCGGAACTGCGGCCGGTGATTTTCTGGCAGGTCAGCAGGCGCGTTTTGAGCGGTTTCTTGCGGCTGTAGTGATGAAGTGCGGAGGCGGTCTTCTCGTCGAACGCCCCGAAGCTCAGCGCACCGGCCGGTGCGGCACCTTCCGGGATAATCTCCTTAATGGCGGCGACGGCTTTCGGGATCCACGCGTCCGCGCCATCATCGAAGTCGACATCGAGGTCGACCCGGTCCAGGATGCGTTTGCCGCCGAGCTTCTCAAAGCGGGTGTCGAAATCCTTCCCGGTTTTGCAGTAAAACTCGTAGGAACTGTCTCCGAGAGCCAGGACGGCAAACTGAAGGTTGTTCAGCTTGGGCGCTTTGGTGGAGTTGAGATATTCCCACAGGCCGATTGCATCGTCGGGCGGGTCGCCTTCGCCCTGTGTGCTGACGATAAACAGCAGGTAGTTAACGTTCTTAAGCTCTTTTTTCTTAAGCTTTCCGGTAGAGACCAACTCCGTGGCGATTCCGGCCTCGCGGGCGGCTTCATTCAACTCTTCGGCGACGGAGCGGGCGTGTCCGGTCTGTGAGCCATACAGAATGGTCAGGGAGTTTTCTGCCCCGGCTACGGGGGCTCCGCCGGCGAGAGGTAGCCCGGCTCCCTGGGCGCTGAGGCCGGTGAGATATCCGCCGGCCCAGGCCTGTTGGGTGGGGCTCAGTCCGGCGGCCAGTGCATTCAGCTGGGCCACAAGTTGCGGATCGACCTGTGTTAATTCAGGGGTTGCTTTCATGGTTTAGCTTTCTTTTGCTGTGGGTTGATTGTGGAAAATTTTCTGCCGTACGGCATGCGCCGCCAGGGCGCGAATGGCGGCGGGCGTCGTTGCTTTTTCCGGCGGGGCGATGGCAGATCCGATGCCGCGCTTCTGCAAGGCGGCCGCATCGCGCCGCCCCAAAACAGCACACGTGCGCTGGTTGATCCATTCGGCTCCGCAAGTATCAAGCAATACTTCCGCCGCCAGATCGCTGGCCACCAGAATGGCATCGCATTCCGGCGGTGCATCGCAGGGAACCGGTTCGCTGTGGAAAAGCACGACATCGCTCACTGCGGAAAAATGTTTTTGCAGGCAGTCGGCCATGCCGGGGCCCGCCGCTTCGGAACGCAGCCGCAGGATGCGCGATTCCGGCGGCGCGAGTTCCTGCAGGCTGCGGGTAACGCCCTGGTCGCTAAAGCCGTGGTGCGGTACGGCATCGGGCTGGAGCTGCTGCTTTAGCAGCGCCTGCGTCGCGGCTCCGCAGGCCATAATTTGGGGGAGCTGCCGCAGATCCGGAACCAGCTCCAGCAGGCAGGTGACGCTGTAGGGCGCGGAGAGCACCAGCCAGTCGAATGATTGCAGGTCCGGCAGCTGGACGTTGCGTGGCACCACCCGGACCAGCGGCTGGCTGACGGGGATGCCGCCATAGCGGCGAATCTGACGGGCCGCCTGTTGCTGCATGGCCTGGCTGCCGGTAACCCAAACGCGCTTGCCGCCGAGTGCGCCGTGTTCGCGGTAACGGAAGCGGGGCGCGGCCGCTTCGCCGAGCAGCAGCAGGCCGGGGTGGCCGCCGGCCGGCGGGGCCGGCGGGTTTTCCAGGGTTCCAAAATGCGCTGTTTCATTTTCAAAGCCGGCGGACTGCACCAGGCATACGGGGGTCGATCCGGGGC
This sequence comes from uncultured Verrucomicrobiota bacterium, assembly GCA_964483355.1. Taxonomy (GTDB): domain Bacteria; phylum Verrucomicrobiota; class Kiritimatiellia; order Kiritimatiellales; family Pontiellaceae; genus Pontiella. The sequence goes on from CAZABK010000012.1 coordinate 44,508, forward strand.
GTCCGTCCGCCTTT
>CAZABK010000012.1:44531-51922 GCA_964483355.1 uncultured Verrucomicrobiota bacterium
TTTGCCTGCGCGCACAGTTCGCCGATTTTGCGCGTGCCCATAAAAATGGCCTGGGTCTCTTTGAGCGTGTCGTATGGATTGGTCGAAACGGCGCTGAAGGCCCGGAAACCGTTGGTGATGCCCCGGCGCGTGAGCAGCAGGCCGGTCGATGTGGTGGCGGCCGAAAGGCTGCTGATACCGGGATGAACCTTAAAGGGGAGGTCTAGGTATTCGAGCTGTTCCACCTCTTCGGCCAGCCGGCCGAAAATACCGGCATCGCCGCCTTTGAGCCGCACGACTTTCAGTCCCTGGCGAGCGGCATCCACCAGGCGGGCCGTGATTTGCTTCTGCTGCATGGAGTGGCGGTGGTGGCGTTTCCCGACATACAGCGCTTCGGCTGCGGCGGGGAGGTGTTCGAGCAGGGCATCATCAATCAGGGCATCGTGCAGGCAGAGATCGCACTCCTGCAGCGCTTTTTTTCCCGCCACGGAAATGGCATCCGCGGTTCCGCAGCCGGCGCTGACAATCTGGACCGGATGGAGCCATAGTGTACGGAGCCGTTTCCAGAAAAGGTCACCATGCCGGAACAGCACGAAAAACGGCGGCCCGCTTTTATTTGCCGGAAGCCGTGCCCAGTCGAGCTCCTTGTCGAGGGCGGGGAGGGGCGGGCTGACGACAGCAGAGATGGCTCCGGAGCGTACACTCAGAGCAGGATCTTCCCGCAGTTCGACGAGCTCAATGCTAAGCGGAGCCATCCACGTTTCAATCTGTGTGACGATCGAAACGAGGCCGTTATCGCGCAGCCATTGCTTTTCCGCGGCAATCTGTATGTTCGGTTTCATTTGGGCGTTTAAAGTTTATTTTGCCTTAAATGCGTAAAATGCGACCACAATACTCATAAATCAAGGTTTAATTTGGAAAATGTGCTGTTTTGCTCCATTTATGACTGGTTTTGATTATCAAAATAAGGGATGGATTTCCTCGGTTTTTATTCCGTTACGCGCAGTTTGCGTTTGAGCCAGGTCAGCTCCGGTCCGCCGGAGCCGGCGCTGATGGCGGCGTTGCGCAGATGGTTCGAGGCGCGCCGCAGGTTGGTGACGAGCTCGGTGTAGAGAATGCCGCCGATCGGCGTGGTTTCGCTGTGGGCGATCCGCTCGGCATGTTTTTCAAAGAAGCTGTCGACCAGTCTGTTGATGCGTTCCTTGTGCCCGACGATGGCGGCGACCTCATCGGCATCGGCCTTTTCCAGCACACCATGGGTGCGTTTGCCGATGGCCCGGACCTGTTCGGTCAGCTGTTTGAGTTCCTCCATGCTTTCGGCACTGAGCTGGGTTTCGCCTTCCGGAAAGGAATCGTTGAGCTGGGCAATGTTTTCGGCGTGGTCGCCGACGCGTTCGATATCGCTCATGATGTGCAGCAGGAGCAGCGGCTGGCTCTGGAGCTCTTGCGGCAACGGACCGCGGCTGACCTGCATGGTGTAGTAGGTGACCGCTTTGCAGAGTTCATCAATCATATCTTCACGCGCGAGTACGGAGTCGAGCCGGGCCTGGTCGCGTTCGAGAAACCCCTCCACGGAATCGGTGAGTGCGCTCATGCTGATGGCGGTCATCCTCTGAATTTCGCACCGAACATTGGCGAGCGCTTTTTCCGGATTGCCGAGGTCGACGGTATTCAGAAATTCCGGCGCGGCGCTGTATTTGTCCTGTCCGGGAATAATCTTTTCCACAAAGCGGCCGAACAGGCCGATGAGCGGAAGGAACAGGGCAACGTTTACGAGCCGGATCAGCAGATGCGCGTTGGCGACCTGGCGGCCGGGATCGGTGGCGGTTTTCGGAATCAGCCAGAGATAGAACGCGAAGAGCGCGGTCGCGATCAGTGCGCCGATCAGGTTAAAGGTCAGATGCGCCATCGCCGCGCGCTTGGAGGAGAGCGAGCCGCGCAGGCTGGCCAGCAGGGCGGTGATGCAAGTGCCGACTTCTGCGCCGAGGATCAGCGGGATGACTACGTTGAAACCGGGTAGCGCGCCCTGCACAAACAGCAGCTGGATCATCACCACCATCGCCGAGCTGCTTTGAATCAGGGCCGTCGCGGCGGTGGCGGCCAGGAAGGCGCTGAGGTAGGCCACGGCCCCGCCTTCGGTAAACTGTTCCATCCAGGCGTGGATGGAGCCGGTATATTCACTGACCGCAAACTTCATCAGGATCAGGCCCATAAAGAGCATGCCGAAGCCCATGACGGCAAAGCCGAGCTGGCGCAGTTTGCGTTTGCGGGTGATGAAGGTGAGGACGAAGCCGATGCCGAGCATCGGGATAGCATATTGATCAATCTTCAGCGCGGTGATCTGCGGCGTGATGGTGGTGCCGAGGTTGGCGCCGAGGATCAGGCTGATCGACTGCTGGAAGGTGAGCAGGCCGGCGCTGATGAAGCCGACGATGATGACTGTGGATGCACTGGAGCTTTGGATGAGGCCGGTAACGACGGTGCCGGTCAGTAGGCCGCGCCAGCGGGTTTTGGTGACCTGATCGAAGATTCTGCGCAGTGCCAGGCCGGCGGCGCGTCGCAGCGCCTTGCCCATCATTTCAATGCCGTAGAGAAAAAGCCCCAGTCCGCCGAGCAGCCAGAAGAGCAGTTCAATGATCGTGTCCGGTGCGTTCATGCACGAAGTTTAACCACTCGATAAGAGAACTGCGAATGTTTAATTTTTCTTTCCTGCCGCCAGCAGAAGAGGACGGGTACGACAAACATGGTGATGACTTCGATGGCCATGCCGCCGACGGTGGGGATGGCCATGGGAATCATGATGTCGGCGCCGCGTCCGGTGGCGGTGAGTACGGGCAGCAGGGCGAGGATGGTGGTGGCGGTCGTCATCAAGCAGGGGCGGATGCGCCGTTTCCCGGCTTCGAGCACGAGAGCACGCACTTCAACCTTTGACTTGGGTTTTGCCGCCTTAAAGCGCTGTGCCAGATAGGTGCACATCACTACGCCGTCGTCGGTCGCGATGCCGAAGAGGGCGAGGAAGCCGACCCAGACCGCGACGCTTAGATTGATCGGATGAATCTGGAACAGCTCGCGCAGGTTGGTGCCGAAGATGGACATATTCATGAACCACTCCTGGGCGTAGAGCCCGATCAGGACAAAGCCGCCGGCCCACGCCACGAAGACGCCCGAAAAAACGAAGAGCGTGTTGGAGACCGATTTGAACTGTAGATAGAGCAGCATGAAAATGATGGCCAGTGCAACGGGCAGCACGACGGCAAGTGTTTGGGTGGCGCGCACCTGATGTTCATATGCTCCGGCGAAGGCATAGCTGACGCCGGCGGGAACGGTGAGGGTTTCCTGCAGGTGCCGACGTGCTTCTTTAACCACATCGACCTCGGCATATTGATCCAGCTTACCGAAGGTGACGTAGCCGGTGAGGAAGGTGTCTTCGCTTTTGATGACCTGCGGGCCGCGGACATACTTAATCGTTGCGAGCTGTTTGAGCGGAATCTGTTGTTCGGGGCTGGCGGCCACGAGAATGTTTTCGATGGCTTCGAGGTCCATGCGCAGCTCGCGCGGGTAGCGGATGCGCACGGGATAGCGCTCGCGCCCCTCGACGGTGACGGTCAGTGTTTTTCCGCCAAGCGCAACTTCCAGCGTTTCCTGTACGGTGCGGATGGAGAGGCCATAGCGCGCGATCGCCTCGCGGTCGATGCCGATTTCGAGATAGGGTTTGCCGACGATGCGGTCGGCCAGCACCGTGGCCGCTTTGATGGAGGGAACCTCTTTGAGCAGCCGCTCGATTTCGAGGGCGGTCTGTTCGATGGTTTCCAGATCCGGGCCGCGTACCTTGACGCCCATGGCGGCGCGCATGCCGCTCTGCAGCATCACGAGGCGGGTTTCAATCGGCTGGAGCTTGGGCGCGGAGGTGGTGCCGGGCAGTTTCACGGCTTCGATAATTTCGTTCCAGATGTCGTCGGGCGAGTGGATGTGATCGCGCCACTGCCGGACACGCTTGCCGTCGGCATCGAAATCATATTCGGGCTTATAGTTGATGACGGTTTCAAACATGGAGATGGGAGCCGGATCAAGCGCGCTTTCAACGCGGCCGAGCTTGCCGACCACGCTTTCCACTTCCGGCACGGAGCGGATCGCCATGTCCTGTTTCTGCATGACGTCGAGCGCCTCGCCGATGGAGGCATGCGGCATGGTGGTCGGCATAAAGAGGAACGAGCCTTCGTCGAGCGCCGGCATAAATTCGCGCCCGAGGTTTTTCCAGACCAGTCCACCGGAAATCAGAATGGTCAGCGGAATCAACAGGAATAGTTTTTTCCAGCGCAGGCAGACTTTGAGGATCGAGGCATAAAACCGGTGCACGAAATAGAAGAAGATCAGGAGCAGGCCTATGACGAGTACCGTGAAGAGCATGTTAAGCAGCAGGTTTTGGTCGTAGCCGAACGGGCGCCAGTAAGCTGCAAGAATCAGTGCAATAACACCCGCCAATATCCATGAGCCTTTGCCGGTTTTCTTTTTCTCCGGCTTGAAGAAGAGGCTGGCCAGTACCGGCAGGAGCGTGAGTGCCACAATGACGGAAGCAATGAGCGCGAAGGTTTTGGTGTAGGCCAGCGGCTTGAACAATTTGCCTTCGGCGGCCTGAAGGGCAAAGACCGGCAGGAAACCGACAACGGTGGTGGCGATGGCAGTAAAGACGGCTCCGGCTACTTCGTGCGCGGCGGTCAGCACGGTGTTGAGCCGGTCGCGATAGTTGTTCTGTTTCAGATGTCGGTGAATGTTTTCGCAGAGCACGATGCCCATGTCGACCATGGTGCCGATGGCGATGGCAATGCCGGAGAGCGCAACAATGTTGGCTTCGATGCCGAAGGATTTCATGGCGATAAAGCACATGAGCACCGACACCGGCATGACGATGGATATCAGGATCGAGCTGGGCAGATGACGGATCATCAGCAGTACGACGACCATGGTGATGAGAATCTGCTGGAGCAGGGCGGTGCTGAGCGTGCCGAGGGTTTCGTGAATGAGGCCGGTGCGGTCGTAGAACGGAACAATGGTGACCCGGCTGACGGTTCCGTCAGACAGCTTCTTTGCGGGAAGCCCCGGCGCGATCTCGGTAATCCTGGCCTTTATGTTCCGGATGGTTGAAAGCGGATTTTCTCCGTGGCGGACCACGACTACGCCACCGACGGCTTCCGTGCCCTCCTTGTCGAGCGCACCGCGTCGCATGGCGGGGCCGATCGATACGTGGGCGACGTTTCTCACGAAGATCGGAACGCCTTCGCTTTCCCTGACGACGGTGTTTTCAATATCCGGAATCGATTCGATCTGGCCGAGGCCGCGAATGACATATTCAACCTGGTTGATTTCCACCGTGCGCGCGCCGATGTCGAGATTTGAGTTTTTAACGGCGCTGAAGACCTGCTGGAGGGTGACGCCATAGGCGCGCAAGGCGTCGGGATCGATGTCGATCTGATATTCCTTCACGAAGCCGCCGATGGACGCGACTTCGGCGACGCCGCCGGCTGAGGCGAGGGCATAGCGTACCTGCCAGTCCTGGATGGTGCGCAGTTCGGCGAGATCCCATCCGCCGGTCGGATTGCCCTCCGGGTCACGCCCTTCAAGCGTGTACCAGAACACCTGCCCAAGTGCGGTGGCATCGGGGCCGAGGGTGGGCTCGATGCCCTCGGGCAGCGTGCCCATTGGAAGGCTGGCCATCTTTTCGAGGATGCGCGAGCGCGACCAGTAAAAGTCTATGTCGTCTTCGAAGATGACGTAGATGGTGGAGAAGCCGAACATGGAATAGCTGCGGACGGTTTTGATGCCGGGCATGCCGAGCAGAGCGGTGGTCAGCGGATAGGTGATCTGGTCCTCCACATCCTGCGGTGAACGGCCGGGCCACTCGGTAAAAACAATTTGTTGGTTTTCGCCGATGTTCGGGATGGCGTCGACAGCGGCCGGATCACGTGAGAGGACGCCGAGATTCCAGCCGAACGGCGCGACGCGCACACCCTGCAGAATGATGATCGCCAGCAGGAGAAAGATGATCAGCGGATTGCGGAGGCACCAGCCGATTAGCCGGCCGCTTGTGGAATCAGTGCTCATGATGATGCTCCACCTTTTCGGGTTTGATGCCTTCGGCGCGCATCTGGCTCAGATATTTTTCGGGATTCTCCAGGAAGGTTGAGTCGCACCCGGGACAGCAGAAGTAGACACGCTGCCCCTGATAGTCGGCATAGACCTCCTTGTTGATCGGATTGCCCATGACAGGGCAGAGCGTCTGCGGTTTTGGTTTAGCTTCCGCGTCGACACTCATCATGCCGGGCTTGGCCTGAATCTGGATTTCGCTATCAATCTTAAAGGCTCCCCGGGAGACGATCATGTCGCCCGCGGCAAGGCCGGATTGGATGGCATAGTAGTCGCCCAGGCGCCGCCCGAGTTCGATTCTGCGCGGGCGATAGACGCCTTCCTGTGTCTGGAGATAGACCACCGCGCGCTTGCCGGTGAGCAGGGCGGCGGAGGCGGGGATGACGAGGTCTTCCTGTTGGCTCACTGCCGTTGCGCGGACAAACATGCCGGGCTTCAGGTGTTCGTCGGGGTTGGGCAGGTTAACGCGGACCTTGGCCGTGCGGGTGGCTTCGTTGATGACGGGTGAGATAAAGTCGATGGATCCTTCAAGGGCTTCGCCGGGCCAGGCGTCCGCCGAGATCTGAATGGATTGTCCGAGCTGCAGCAGCGCCAGGTCGGGTTCGTAGGCGTCGAGAATGATCCATACCTTGGAGAGGTCGGCGACGGTGTAGATCGGTGAACCGGTTTGCAGATACATTCCTTCGGTCCCGGCTTTTTGAAGAACGGTGCCGGTGAGCGGAGAATAGAGGGTGAGCCGGTCGTCGGGCGTTTGGCTTTTTTTGATGTCAGCGATCTGCTCAGCAGTCAGTCCATAGAGCCGGAGTTTATCGCGTACAATATCGCGCAACGCCGTATTGGAGCCGGCCTGAATCAGCTCCTGCTGAGCGGCGAGCAGCTCGGGGCTATAGAGTTCGGCGAGCGGGTCGCCTTCGCGAACGGCCATGCCGGTGTAGTCGACAAACAGGCGGTCGATTCGGGCGGGGACGCGGGCGGTGATGACGGCCAGCCGGGTTTCGTCGTATTCAACTTTTCCACTGAGCCGCACTTCGGTTTTAACGGCGCGGTGCTCGACCACGGCGGTTTCCACCTCGGCCAGCTTGCGGGCCTGTTCGGTGAGATGCAGTTCATGGGCATGTCCGGCGCCGGCGGGTGCGGTTCCGGAAACGGGGATGAGATCCATGAAGCAGATCGGACATTTACCCGGCTCGGGATGCTGTACCTGCGGGTGCATGGAGCAGGTCCACGTCGTCGCCGCCAACGTTGACCAACTCCACCCACTCGAAGCCTTC